>QHSR01000001.1 GCA_003221635.1 Candidatus Rokuibacteriota bacterium
TACCTCTGTCTGCTCGACGAGACCGCCGCCGCCGGCGGGCGCATGTTCGCGCAGGTGCACAGCCGCTCGCTGAGCGCGCTGCTCTCGTTCAAGACCCAGATGCCCTTCGACCGGCTTCCGGTGTGGAAAGAGCTCCGCGCGCTGCCGCTCGCCGAGCAGCGGCGGCGGCTCCACGACCCCGAGCTGCGCCGCCGGCTCATCGAGGCCTCGGGGGCGCGCGACGATCGGCGCACCGTCGGGGCGGAGGCCCGGCCGGCCGACTACGACTGGCTCCTCGTCTTCGACAGCGTGGAGGGGCCGCATCGCACGGTCGCCGAGGTCGCCCGCGAGCGCGGCCAGCATCCGGCCGAGACGATGATCGACCTGGCGCTCGCGAAGGATCTCGATCTCTTCTTTCTCCAGCCGGTCGCCAACGAGGACCAGGACTACGCCCTCGAGCTCATGCGGCACCCGCGCGCCGTCGTCACGTTCTCCGATTCGGGCGCGCACGTCTCGCAGCTCATGGACTCGTCGCTGCAGACGCACCTGCTCTATCACTGGGTTCGCCGGAAGCAGGCGTTCACCCTCGAGCAGGCGGTGCGGATGCTGACGCTGGTGCCGGCCACGCTCTGGGGCTTTGCCGACCGCGGGCTGATCCGCGAGGGGATGGCGGCCGATCTCGTCGTCTTCGATCCCGAGACCATCGCGGCGGAGATGCCGGAGGTGGTCGACGACCTGCCCTCCGGCGCGCGTCGGCTCGTGCAGCGCGCGCGGGGCATCGCCGCGACGGTCGTCAACGGCGAGGTCCTGCTGCGCGACGGCAAGCACACCGGCGCGCTACCCGGCCGGCTCCTGCGCGGGCCCGTCGCCCGGAGGGCGTGAGCCGCCGCGCGAACATGCTGATCGTCGACGCGCAGGTGATGCTCGCGCGGCGAGGAAACATCGCGGTCAAGGCCTCGGCGCTGCGGTGCTATTCCACCGAGTCCTATCCCTTCCCCGGCCTCCACGCCCACATTCGTCGGGTGTACGACGCGTTCGGGTCGCGGCGGATATTCCGGGGAACCGACTGGACGCGGTTGCCGTGCCCCTGGCGTCAGGCGGTGACGCTCTTCACCGAGGAGTTGCCCTGGCTCTCCGGCGAGGACAAGGAGTGGATCATGGGACGGGCGATCTGCGAGTGGCTGGGCTGGAAGACGGGGTTCTCCGTCCGATCGACCAGCGCCTCGTCGCCCTCCGTGGGGAGCATCTCCGCGTAGTTCTGCGCGCCATCGATATCGCTCGCCCAGACCTCCCGCGGCAGCTCGTAGAGCACCTCGATGCCGTGACCGTCGGGATCCGCGATGTACACGCTATGAGTCATGCCGTGGTTGACGCGCCGAAGGAAGGGCACCCCCTTCGACCGGAGAAAGGCGAGCTGCTTCAGCCACGATTCACGATCGGGCCACGCGATCGCCACGTGGTTCAGCCCGATCCGGCCCGGCATCAGGCTCCATTGCGCAGGAGCGCCGCTGCGGTCGCCGTTGGTCTCGGGGACCTCGGCCAGTGCCAGGTCGTGATGAGTCACGTCGCCCTGTGCGTCGAGCCCGCTGTAGAAGCGCATCTTCGGTCGCTGGCGTCCGGGTATCGGCTTGAGCTCGGCGACACAGCGAAAGCCCATGATGTCGGTCCAGAACCGGTGCGACGCCTCGAGGTTTCGCACGTTCAGGACCATGTGGTTGATGCCGCGCGGCGGCTGGGCGTGGCTCGGGGCTGAGGAACTTTTCGCGGCGTCGTTGGCCATGGTGCCCTCCATGTTCGGCGAACTCCCGGTCGACGGGTCTCGGGGAACGGCACGCGCATTGTACGGCACGTGGCGCTGGATTGCACGCGGGCTGGGCCGTGGACTCCGCCGCCGCTCAGGACTCTCGGGGACGAAACAGCCGTCTGTGCACGTCGAGCCGCGCGGTGGTTTCCGCGTCGAGCTCACCCGTCACCGGAAGCTTCTCAGCGCTCTGGTACTTCGCGAGCGCCGCGCGCGCCGTCATTCGGCATGACGAGCACCGTCGGCATGACGAGCACCGCAAGGCCCCCACGAGTCTCTGCTTCACGGTCTCGCTCCCACACGGCTTCATCGTGTGGTTCCCATGCCCGAGCACGGTTGTGTGGCTCCCATGCCCGAGCACGGTTGGATCGGTCAGGACCGCCGGGACCCCACAGCGCCAGGGTCGGCGCTCGCTCAGTAGAGCTCGAACTGGCCGCCCAACAGGCTGGCGGTCGTGCCGAGGAGCGTCGACGCGCAGTCGCGGCAATAGGCCACCGACTCCAGCGTGATCGCACACGCGGCACAGCACCCGGCCCGCACTCCAGGCAGCCGAAGCGATGCGACGCCGGCGCCACGTTGCGACCGCAGTGACAGCGCTCGGTGATCTCGTCGACTTCGCCGGCGCGAGCCATGCTCATCGCGGTCCCTCCCCGAGCGTCACGGCGGATCGCCGAGTCATGGTCGGCACGACGCCGATCCGGGACTCGATCCGCACGTCGGGTCGCAGGTGCGACGCCTCACGCTCGACGAGGTGGAGCGCGGCCCTGCGAAGATCATCGGACGGCACCTGCCCGGCCACCTCGACCGTGACCGGCGACCCCTTCCACAGCGGGACGCGCGCTGTCGGGGTGATCGGCAGGCTGAATAGCGCCGGGTCGCGGAGAACCGCGTCAGCGAGCTGGGCCTGCACCACGACGGCTTCGCTTTCACGCTGACGCTTGAGATCGAGGATCTTCATGAGGGCGCCGAGGATCAGCAGCACGGCGATCGCCCCGATCACGAACGCGGCCGTGGCTCCGTCGCGTTGAGCCTCGCCGGACGCCGACGGACCGCTGACAACCTGTGACAGACCATGGAATGTCTTCATTGGCGTGACCTCCCCTCTCCCGTGCGCGTGCGAAGTCCGTGCCACACCCGCGCGATCGACCTGCCGAGGAATTCCAGCGGCTCGGACCGCACACCGGGGTGCGGAGCGAGCGACACCGGCAACTTCTACATGGAAGGACAGCAACTTCTACACGGAAGGACCGCAAGTTCTACACGGACGGCGACGATGGATACGATGCGGCTCGTCGGCTGTCTCACGAAAGACCCCGAAATCCCTGAGCAACGCTGCCTGGCATTCGCGTTGCTCCATCGGGGGCGAGCCCAACGGCTTACGGGCTGATTCACAGACCATCAGACCAAGGAGGTCACCATGATCCGAGTCGTGGCAGTGGCAGTCGCGCTTCTGATGACAGCGTCGCTCGCCGTCTCCATGGGGATGAGCCAGACCAGGACCGACCTGGCCGGACCGAGGGGCGAAGGGACGCAGCCGCAGGCGGATCAACCGAAAACGATGGAACAGAATCACGACGCAATGGGCCGGAAGATGGGCCAGGTCGAAGGCACGATCAAGATGGTGCGCGGCAGCACGGTCACGCTCGAAGACGGGACCCAGCTGTCCATTCCAGCCTCGGTCAGGGTTGCCCAGGACCTGAAGCCGGGTGCCCAGATCAGCGTTGAATACGAGGAAAGGGGCGGTCAGAAGATCGCTACTTCCATTCAGATCAAGGGATAGGGCATTCCTCGCGAGGAGGAGAACATGACGAAGCTCGTTTCCGGACTTTGTACACTCGCCCTGTTGGCCGGCGCCGCGGCAGGACGCACGGACTCTGGCCAGGGTGGTCGGATAGGCCAGCGCTCGACCAGTGATCGCACGCCTGCGGCTTCGCCGCCGACCTCGCCCTCTGACGGCTCGTCGGGCAGCCCAGCGCCCGGGAGCGTCGAGACTCCGAGCACGCCCAGCTCGCCCGGCGCACCCGGCTCCGCGGGTCGGTAGCCCTCGTCTCGTCAGCCTCGCGGCGGCCTTCCGCCGCGAGGCTCCGTCTCCACAGGTCGGACGCAGTCAACTTGTCCTTCGAAGGAGATCGCGCTGCTGGTCGTGCGCCGGACCCTGGGCATCGCGTGCGTCCTGGCCGTGATCGCCATCCCGATGGGCGGCAGCAGCGGCCGGGTCGTTCTACCCCTCTGGCTCGATCCGGCCTCCCTGGCGCCCCCGTCCGACGCGCGAGCGCTCGGCTCCACCCAGGCGGCCGTGCGCGGTGTCGCGGCCATCATGGCGAAGAACTTCGGCCTCGCGGTCCCGGACAGAGTGACGGTGTACGTGTACACCGGACGACAGGCCTTCGAGCAGGGTCTGATCCAGGACGCTCGTGTCTCGCCGGTCCTCGCCGCGAAGCTGAGCGACTTCGCGATCGGAGTCGGCGGGCGAGGTCAGATGCTGAAGGGCTACTTCGTGTCGTTCGCACACTCATCCGATCGGCGTGCGAACTTTCGACGGGCGTTCGGCGAATCCATCACCGACTTCGAGTCCGGCATGTTGGACCGCCTGAACACAACCCTAGGCTCGACCGTCCCGAGCGCGCCCGCGGAGATCTCGCCCTCGAGCGCCGTGTCATCGGTTCCCTGAAGGCGCGGACGGGACTAGTTCGTCCGCTCCGGCGTGTCGACCGTCTCGCCGCGAAGCTTCCGGTAGAACGAGGCGAGGCTGATCCCGAGCAAGCGAGCCGCCTTGCGCTTGTCGGACTGCGTCGCGGCCAGGACGTCCATCAGATGCTGGCGCTCGAACTGACGCACGGCGCCGCGAAGATCCTGGGGCAGCGCGCCATGGGGCGAGCCCTGGTCGGGGGACAGGTCGCGAAGGGAGATGAGGTCGCCGCTGCCGAGGACCATGGTCCGTTCGAGGACGTTCTCGAGCTCGCGGACGTTGCCCCGCCACGGCCGGCCGATGAGCGACCAGAGCGCGTCTCGCTCGACGCCGAGGCATCGCATGCCGAGCCTGGCGTTGAGCCGGTCGACGAGGTGATCGACCAGGATCGGGATGTCGCCGCGTCGCTCGCGCAGCGGCGGCACCGTGAGGTGCACGACGTTCAGCCGGTAGAACAGATCCTCGCGGAACCGTCGGGCCTCGACCTCGCGACCGAGATCGCGGTTCGTGCTGGCGATGATCCGGGCGTCCACCGGCACCGGCCTGGTGCCGCCCACCGGCAGCACGCCCTTGTCTTCGATGACCCGGAGCAGCTTGACTTGGAGGGGCAACGGCAGCTCGCCGATCTCGTCCAGGAACAGCGTGCCGTGGCTCGCCGTCACGAAGAGTCCGGGGTTCGCCTGCACCGCCGTCGTGAAGGCGCCGCGCACGTGGCCGAAGAGCTGGCTCTCGAGCAGCGTCTCCGGGATCGCGCCGCAGTTGACCGGGATGAAGCTGCTGTCGTGGCGGGAGCTGGCGGCGTGAATCGCGCGAGCGACCAGGTCCTTCCCGACGCCGCTCTCGCCGGTGATCAGCACGTTGCTCGACGTCCGGGCCGCCAGCCCGATCTGCTCGCGCACGGACCGGATCGCGTCGCTCTCCCCGACGAGCGTGTGGCCGGCGGACGGCGCCTGCACCGCCCGCCGCACGAGTCCGTCTTTCCAGATTGTCTCTCGATACTGGAGCAGGCGCTGCACGCGCTCCTTGAGCACATCGACCGAGAATGGCTTCTCGAGATAGTCGCACGCGCCTCCACGCAGCGCCGTGATCGCGGTCTCGAGCGCAGCGTACGCGGTCATCACGATGACCGACACGCGCGGATTCAGGACCCGCGACCGTTCGAGCACCTCGAGGCCGTTGAGGCCGGGCATCACGATGTCGGTGACGATGACGTCGAAGTCCTGCTCCTCGACGCGGGTCAGGGCCTCCTCGCCGCTCCCGGCCGTTGCCACGCGATAGCCCTCGGCCGCGAGCGACCAAGTCAGGATGTCCTGGATCGCGGGCTCGTCGTCCACCACGAGGATCGACGCGGTCATCGCTTGATCACCTTCAGTCTCAACGCTGACGCAGCCCTGATGCTGCGAGGACATCCGGTCGCTGGCGGGCACGTCCCGCTCGACGCGGAGGACGGCAGTTGCGCGCACCGCGCAACGGTTCTCCACTCGAGCCGGACTCTAACACAATAGCGCCTTCCGTCGCCACGATACAAGGCACATCGCGCAGAATTCTAGTCATCGTGGCGGGCGGGAGCTCGATCCTCATGTTGTGTAGATTTTGCCCGGTGGTGAAAAACGAGACAGCCCCGTGCGGCTCCCTCTGATCTGACAACCGCGCGCTCGGCGCGTGCGGCGTCACCCGCGTCGGCTCGCGTCAGGGCAGCGCCAGACCGCGCCGGGCGAGTTCACCTTCGAGATCCAGCTCGGTCGTGCGTGCTGACGCGCCGCCCGGCACCGTCCAGAAGATCTCGAATTCGAGCCCATCGGGATCTTTCGCGTACAGCGACAGGCTGACGCCGTGATCGGACGCGCCGACCAGCGCTCCGGCCTCGGCGAGCCGCTGTCGCGCGCGCGCCAGGTCGACGAGGTCGCCGACCTCCCAGGCGGAGTGGTACATGCGCGCCACGCGCTCGTCGGGGTACCGCACGCCACTTTGCTCGAACAGGCCGAGGTGATGGTCGTCCGCGGTTCCGGGGATCTTCAGAAAAGCCGCGTTCGGATACAGGCGCTGGACCTCGAAGCCGACGATGTCGCAGTAGAAGCGCACGCTACGCTCGACGTTCGAGACCCACAGGACCAGGTGCTGCAGGCGTTTGAGGCCCGTGCCGGTCGCCGTCGCGCTCATCGTGGAGTCTCGTGAG
>QHSR01000017.1:0-25529 GCA_003221635.1 Candidatus Rokuibacteriota bacterium
GTCGGACGACTTCATCGCCCCGATCGGCGTCTACGCCGACTGCGGCCGCGTCGGCAGCGATCGCGTCGAGGGCGAGGCGCTGGTCGCGTTCACGCTCTTCGCGGAACCGAACGGCACGTGGACCAGGGTCCAGGTGAATTCGAAGATGCGGACGCACATGCAGCGCAAGGGCTCGAGCGGCAAGCTGCACCCGGCGCCCGTCTACCAGTGCGCCTCGACGGGACGGTTCGAGGCCAACCTGCTCGACGCCGTGCGCGAGCTGGTGAAGGAGTAGGCGGTGCCGTCCCGGCTGGCCGATCTCATTCGGAAGGCGCGGCGTCTCGCGGCGGAGCGGGACCGACTCATCGAGGACCTCGCCGCCGAATGGACGCACGCGCTCCGCGGACAGGGGCTCTCGCCGACGGACCTCGACGAGCTGTGGGCCGGTCTCGTCGAGGACGCGGTGCGGCGCGGCCGCCAGTCGGGCGAGGGGAAATGGACGGCCCAGGTGTGGCGTCACGAGACGCAGGAAGTCGTCGCACGCGTCCGGCAGAAGGTCGAGGCCGCGCTCGGTGAGCGCTGACCGCACCGCCGCGCTCCGAGGCCTGCCCTCGGTCGATCAGCTCCTCCGTCGGCTCGCGGACCAGGCGGAGGTCCGCGGACTCACGCGCGCCCGTTTGACCGCGCTCGTCCGGGAGGCGCTCGAGCAGGAGCGGGCCCGAGTCCTCGCGGAGCGGGCCGCGCCGGCGCCGGCGGAGATCCTCGCGGCGCGCGTCGTGGAGCGCGCGCGGCGAGCCGGTGCGTTCTCTCTGCGTCCGGTCATCAACGCGCAGGGCGTGGTGCTCCACACCAACCTGGGCCGGGCGCTCATGAGCCCCCTGGCGCTCGAGCGCCTCGGGGCGGTCGCGGTAGCCTACTCGAATCTCGAGCTCGACCTTGCCCGGAAGGAACGCGGCTCCCGGTATAGCCATGTGGAGGCGTTGCTGCAACGGCTGACCGGCGCCGAGGACGCGCTGGTGGTCAACAACAACGCGGCCGCCGTGCTGCTGGCGCTCGAGACCCTCGCCCACGGTCGCGAAGTCGTCGTTTCGCGGGGCGAGCTGATCGAGATCGGTGGCGAGTTCCGCATCCCCGACATCATGCTGCGAAGCGGCGCGGTGCTGCGGGAGGTCGGATCGACGAACCGGACGCACCTGCGCGACTACGCGGACGCGATCACGCCTGACACGGGGCTGCTCCTCAAAGTCCACACCTCGAACTACCGCGTGGTCGGCTTCACCGCCGAGGTGTCGTCCCGAGAGCTCGTGGAGCTCGGGCGCGAGCGCGGGCTCCCGGTGATGGAGGACCTTGGCTCCGGATCGCTGATCGATCTGCGCCCCTGGGGCTTTCCGTACGAACCGACCGTGCAGGAGACGGTGGCCTCGGGGCTCGATCTGGTGTCGTTCTCCGGCGACAAGCTGCTGGGCGGTCCACAGGCGGGCATCGTTGTCGGCCGACGCGCCATCGTCTCGCGGCTCAAGAAGAACCCGTGGAACCGAGCGCTCCGGATCGACAAGTTCACCATCGCCGCGCTCGAGGCGACCCTGCACGCCTACGAAGCGGGAACGGCGCTCCAGACGGTACCGACGCTCGCGATGCTGACCGAGCCGCTCACGTCGGTGCGAAGCCGTGCGCGCCGCGTGTTGCGGCGCCTGTCCGTGGACGTACGGGAACGCCTGGGCGCGGGCCTCGCCGACGATCTCGCCAAGGTGGGCGGCGGCGCTCTACCCACGGTCGAGCTGCCGACGGTCGTGCTGGCCGTCGGGGCGAGCGGGGAGGCGGCGATGCGGCTCGACGAGGCGCTGCGCGTCGGTGATCCACCCGTCGTCGGCCGCATTGCCCACGATCGCCTTTTTCTCGACTGCCGGACGGTGCTGCCGGCGCAGGTGAACGTCCTCGCTCAGGCGCTGACCACGGCGGCGGCTCGCCTATGACGGGAACGACTCCGAAGCACGTCGTCGTGGGCACCGCCGGGCACATCGACCACGGCAAGACCTCGCTCGTGAAGGCGCTCACCGGCATCGACACCGACCGCTTGCCCGAGGAGAAGGCTCGCGGCATCACGATCGACCTGGGATTCGCATTCCTCGAGGAGCCGGGGCTCACGGTCGAGATCGTCGACGTCCCGGGTCACGAGCGCTTCGTCAAAAACATGCTGGCCGGTGTCGGCGGCATCGATCTCGCGATGCTGGTGATCGCGGCGGACGAAGGCGTGATGCCGCAGACGCGCGAACATCTGGCGATCTGCTCCCTGCTGCATATCAAGGCCGGGCTCATCGCGCTGACCAAGGCCGATCTGGTCGAGGCCGACTGGCTCGAGCTGGTCCGTGAGGACGTGGCGCGCGCGGTCCAGGACACGTTCCTCGAGGGCGCGCCGATTCTGCCGGTGTCGGCGAAAACGGGCCAGGGGCTCGACGGCCTCCGCGCCGCGCTCCGCGGCCTCGCGGAGTCGGTGCCCTTGCGCGGGACCGATCAGCTTCCGCGACTCCCGATCGATCGCGTGTTCACCGTCAAGGGATTCGGCACCGTCGTCACCGGCACCCTCACCGCAGGCGCGCTCGCCGTCGACGACCGCGTGGAAGTCTATCCCAGAAGCACCGAGGCCAAGATCCGCGGGTTGCAGGCGCACGGCCACGCGGTGGCCTCGGCGCAGGCCGGCCAGCGCACGGCAGTCAATCTCCAGGGGCTCGAGCGGGCCGCGATCGCCCGGGGTGACGTCGTCGGGCTACCCGGCACGCTCGTCTCGACGCTCCTCGTCGATGGAACCCTCGAGCTCTTGAAGGACGCTCCGCGCGCGATCAAATCACGCACGCGTGTGCGCTTCCACGTCGGGACGAGCGAGATCATGGCGCGTGCGCTCCTGCTCGACCGACCCGAGCTCGCGCCGGGCGAGACGGCCTTCGCGCGGTTTCGTCTCGAAGCGCCACTGGTCGCGCGGCCTGGCGACCGGTTCGTCGTGCGCTCCTACTCGCCGGTCGTGACGATCGGCGGCGGGACGCTGCTCGACGTGGACCCGCCACGCTTCAAGCGCAAGGCGCCCGCCCTGGTCGCGCACCTCACCCTGCTGGAGACGGGCAGCCCGGAGGCGGTCCTCGAGGAGCATGTTCGCCACGTCGGGGCTGCGGGGGTGCGGCTCGCGACCCTCGCGGGGCGCGTGCCCTTCGGCCCCCAGCGCCTTCGCGGCCTGCTCGACGCGCTCCAGCCGGCGGGTCGGGTGGTCGCCGTCGATCGCGACTGGTTCATCCATCCCGACAGCTTCGCCCGCCTGCGCACGCGCGTGGTGGAGGCGCTCGCGGCGTTCCACCGTACGAACCCGCTCAAACCCGGGATGTCCCGCGAGGAGCTCCGCGGCCGCGCGGGAGGCGCCGACGAGCGCGTGTTCGCATTTCTGCTGTCGTCGCTGGGCGCGGAAGGCACCGTCAAGACCGAGCGCGACAAGGTGCGGCTCGCCTCGCACGAAGTGCGCTTGTCGCCAGAGCAGCAGCGCATCGTCGATCGCCTGGAAGACGACTTCCTGAAGGCGGAGGCCGCGCCCCCGAGCGCCGGCGAGGCGCTGGGCAAGGCGGGGCTCGACGGCGACGACGAGCACGAGCTCTTCCAGGTGCTCGTGCAGGCCGGGAAGCTCGTGCGGGTGAAAGAATCGCTGTTCTTCCACACCCGCGCCCTCGACGCGATTCAGACGAAGCTCGTCGCGCTGCTGCGCGAGCGCAAAGAGATCGGGCCGGGCGACATCAAGGATCTGCTCGGCATCTCTCGAAAGTACGCGATTCCTCTCCTGGAGTTCTTCGATCAGCGCCGGGTCACGGCGCGCGTCGGGGAAAGGCGGATCTTGCGCGCCGGGTAGGGCGGGAGTAAGGTGTGGGCGTCGTTGGAAAGGAGTCGCACATGTTTGGGCTGGGCTACCAGGAACTGCTGATCATCCTCGTCATCGTGCTGATTCTGTTCGGCGCGAACCGATTGCCAGAGCTCGCCCGCTCGCTCGGCTCGAGCGTCAAGGAGTTCAAGAAGGGCGTCAACGAGATCAAGGCCGAGGATGCCACCGCCGCGACGAAGAAGCCAGAGGAGAACAAGACGTAACCTCGCGCTCCGATTTCCTCATCGCGGCTGCCCTCTCCCTCCTGACGATCGCCTCGCGCCTCCCGTACCGCGCCCGGCTGCTCTACAACTGGGACGCGGTGCAGTTCGCGCTGGCGCTCCGTGAATACGACGTCCTCAAGCACCAACCCCACCCGCCGGGCTACATCCTCTACGTCGTGGTGGGTCGGATCGTCAACGCCTGGCTCGACGATCCGACGGCGGCCTACGTCGCGCTCGCAGTCGCGTTCAGTGGGCTGACGACCTTCGTCGTCTACTACCTCGCGTGCGCCGTCTACGATCGGACGACCGCGCTCGCCGCCGCCGCGCTCCTGGCCGTGAGCCCCCTCTTCTGGTTCTATGGCTCCGTCGGCCTCACCTACGCCGGCGAAGCTCTCTTCGCCTCCACGGTCGCGTATTTCGCCTTCCGCGCACTCAACGGGAGCCGGAGCGACGCGTACCTGGCCGCGTGGTACTTGGGCATCGCCGGCGGCATGCGCCAGTCGCTCCTCATCCTGCTCCTTCCCCTGTGGTGCGGGTGCGTGGCCTTCGGCGTTCGAAGACTCCGCGTCGTGGCGCTCGGGCTGGTCATTCTCGGCGCGTCGGTCCTGACCTGGCTCCTGCCGATGATCTGGCTCACCGGCGGCCTGGAGCGCTACGTCGCCGCCTCGGTGGAACTGGCGGACTCGGTCGTCAAACCCACCTCGATCCTCGGCGGCCCCCTCGAGACCACGCTGCGCATGTCGCGCCATCTGCTGGAGTCCGTGCTCGTCGCGCTCGGCCCGCTGGCCGCGGCAGGTTTCCTCGCGGTCTGGTACGTGCGCCGCCACGGCTGGAGCGCACGGGAGTGGTTCCTGCTCGGGTGGACGATCCCGCCGGTGGTCGTCTGCACGCTCGTGCACTTCGGCCAGGCGGGCTACGTCCTGACATTCCTCCCCGCGCTGGTGATCTTCCTCTCGCGCGTCCTGGTGACGGCACTCGGTCACGCCGGCGAGTCACTGCCGTACCCGCGAGCGCGCGTCGCCTTGACGGCTGCCGTCGTCGTGCTCGTGGTTCTGGTGAACGGCTCGTTCTTCGTGTCGGCGCGGCCGGCGCCCCGGGACTTCGATACGCCGCGACCCAACTGGGTCCGTCAGGCGCAAGACGAGGCGTTCGACTGGATCTTCAGCCGAACCGCCGGCGCAGTGCGCGAGCACGAAGACGTCGTGCGAGGGTTCGTCGACTCGATCCGTGGGCTGTACTCTGGAGAGGAGACCGTCGTGATCACCGAGCAGGGCAATTCGCGCTCTTACCCGTGGTTCCGCCACGCCATGTTCTACCTGCCCGAGTACGCGGTCTATGAGCTCCAGGTCGGCGGTCGGGTCCCCGGTTTCCGAGCGTCGCGCCTCTCGTCGACCATGACGACAATCCCCGAGACCGAGATCCGCCTTCCGGCCACGGTGGAGCGCCTCGTCTGGTTCGTCGACCACTGGAGCCCGGTGACCGGGCGGCCCGAAGGGCTCGTCGAGATCGAGATCCCGCACGGCCGCTACCTCTACGTGCTGCCGCTGGGCAAGAGGCCCGTCGACTACGAGGACTACACCTTCGTCCGCGCGCAGCCCTCTCGCCGTGCCGACAGCGCCGCGCGTGCCCGACCGAGGTGAGCGTCCCGCGGCCCGAGCCCGCTGGTGGCGCGACGATCTCCTCGTCGTCGCGGCGGCGCTGCTGCCGCTCGCCCTCTTTGTCGTGCGCGAACGACAGATCGCCGGAGCCTCAGGATTCCCACTCGACGATTCGTGGATCCATCTCCAGTTCGCGCGCAATCTCGCTGAGGGCGCGGGCTTTTCCTTCAATCCGGGTACACCAGTCGCCGGCTCGACGGCGCCCCTCTGGACGCTCCTGCTCGCCGCGGGTGCGGTGGCCTCCTCGCCCTCGCTCGAGATGGCCAAGGCGCTGGGCGTCGCCACGACTCTGGGCGTGGCCATTCTCACGCGACGGGCGGCGCTCGCCTGGGGGGCTCGGACCGACGTCGCGCTCGTCGCGGCCATCGCGCTCCTGTGGACAGGACCGGTCGCCTGGGGAGCGCTTTCCGGCATGGAGGTCGCGCTCGCCGCGTGCCTGGTGGCCGCCGCCCTCCTCGCGCATGCGCACGATCGCCTGCTCGCATCGGCGGCATGCGCGGCGCTGGCGACTCTGGCGCGGCCGGAGGCCCTCCTTCTCATCCCGTTCTTCATCTTCGCCCGGGCGGTAACACTCCGCCGGGTTGCCGCGTTCGCGGTCGTGACCGTCGTCGCGGTGGCGCCCGCGGCGCTGTTCAGCCTGTCGACGGCGGGCACCTTGTATCCCGCTACGGCCGCGGCCAAGGTCGAAGGCGGGCTGGTAGGCTGGCTGGGCGGCGTCAACGAGCCGGCGGCGCTCACCTGGATCCGGCGACCGTGGACGTTCCTCACAGAATGGATCGGCTGGCTCACGGCAACCCACTGGCTCCTGCCGCCGGCGCTCGTTGCAGGGCTCGTGCTGATGTGGCGTCGCGCCGGCCGCGCGGGCGGCGTGGTCGCGCTCGCGCTCCTCGCGCACCCGCTCGGCATGGCGTTGCTTGCGCCCTACCGCGGCCCGGCGTTTCAAGAGGGACGGTACTCGATCCACCTCCTGCCGCTTGTGGCGCTGACGCTAGCGGTTGCCCTGGGGGGCGAGGGGCGGCGCGGGGGCCCCCCTTCCGAGCCCACGCGCGCAAAAACCCCTTCGCATGAACTTCCTCCACGCGACGATGTGGTCTGCCCCGACAACACGGGTCCCGGAAGGGGGACCCCCGCGCCCCCGGCCCAGCGCAATGCCTGGGTGCGTACGGTCGCGGGGGTGTGGCTCGGCATTGCGGTTGTGAGTCTCGTGCCGGCATCGACGCGATACGGGTGGGCGGTTCAGAACATCAACGCGATGCAGGTTCACCTCGGGCAGTGGGCGGACACCAACCTGCCGAAGACGGCGCGAATCGCGGTGAATGACATCGGGGCGATCGCCTACTTCTCACGCCGTGAGGTCATCGACCTGATGGGGCTCGTGACGCCGGACATCATTCCCTATCGACGGCAGGGGGAGCGGGGGGTGATGCGGTATCTGACGGAAGCCTGTCCGCAATACGTCATCATCTTCCCGGCGTGGTTCCCGCAGATCGCCTCGAGCACGGACATGCTCGAGCCTATCTATCGCGTCCGACTGGAGCGCAACGAGGTCGCCGGTGGGGCGGAAATGGTCGTGTATCGCCTGGTGCGGTGTGCGGTATGATCGCGACATGCGTCGAGCGGCGCTGCTTCTCCTGACCGTTCTGCTCGCGCTCGGGCCGGCATCCGTCGGCGCACAGATCTACCGCTGGGTCGACGACAATGGTGTGCCCCATTTCGCCGACGGAATCGACAGTGTCCCGGACCGCTATCGTGGGCGGGCCGTACCGCTGGGTCTCAAGAACGAGCCGGCGCCCGGCCCATCCGCGCCTGGCGCCGCGGGCGCCAAACCCGCGTCGGGCGGAGCGACAATCCGGTTCATCCCCGGCCAACGGATCATGGTGGACGTCAAGATCAACGGCAACGGCGAGGCTCAGCTGATGCTCGACACCGGCGCCGACCGCACGCTCATTAGCCCCCGCGCGCTGCTGGCGGCCGGGGTCCGGATCGCGGCGCCAGCAGGGACCGGCCAGATTGTTGGCGCGACGGGGAGCGAACGGATCCAGTTCGTCGTCGTCGAAAGCCTGGAGGTCGGCGAAGCCCGCGTCGGACGCATGCCGGTGGGCTCCTTCAACTTGCCCACCGCGGACACGGGCGATGGCCTCCTCGGGCGCGATTTTCTCGACCAGTTCAACATGAACATCGACGCGAGCCGCGGCGTGGTGACGCTCTCGCCTAAGTAGCTCTCGCCCCGCCCTGTGATACCATGACGCTCCGGGTCATGGACTACAAGGCCACGCTAAATTTGCCGAAAACGGCCTTCCCGATGAAGGCTAATCTTCCGAAGAGCGAGCCGGAGATGCTCGCCTGGTGGGCCTCGTTCGGAATCTACAAGCGCCTGCGTGAGGCCGCGGTCGGCCGGCCGCTGTGGATCCTCCATGACGGCCCTCCGTACGCTAACGGCAACATCCATCTCGGGACCATGCTCAACAAGGTCCTGAAGGACGTGATCGTCAAGTCCCACTCGATGGTGGGCTTCAACGCCGTCTACGTGCCTGGCTGGGATTGCCATGGGCTCCCGATCGAGCATCAGGTCGACAAGGAGCTCGGCCTCGACAAGCCGGGCACCGACGTGCGCAGCGCCATGGACCCGGTCGAGAAGCGCCGGAGGTGTCGAGAGTACGCGCTCCGCTACATCGACATCCAGCGCAGCGAGTTCAAGCGCCTCGGCGTCTTCGGAGACTGGGACAACCCGTACGTCACGATGGAGCCGGCATATCAGGCCGTCATCGCCCGGGAGTTTGGCCGCTTCGTCGGGCGTGGTCTGGTCTACAAGGGACTCAAGCCTGTCCACTGGTGTATGTACTGCAAGACGGCCCTGGCCCAGGCCGAGGTCGAGTACGAGGATCAGAAGACGCCGTCGGTGTGGGTCAAGTTTCCGCTGACCTCCGTTCCGGCCGATCTGCAATCGACGCTCGGTGGCCGCCCCGTCTTCGCGGTGATCTGGACGACGACGCCGTGGACGCTGCCGGCCAATCTCGCGATCGCGGTCCACCCGACCCAGAGCTATGTCGCGCTCGAGATCGGCGGTGAGGTCTACGTCGTGGCGAGGGCGCTGGCGAGCGACTTCCTCGGGCTCTTCAAGGAGCCCCGGCACCACGTACTCGCCGACTTCGACGGTGAGCGCCTGGTCGGCCACGGGTTCCGCCACCCGTGGATCGCCCGTGAGGGGAAGATCGCGGCGGCGGAGTTCGTCGCGATGGACCAGGGAACCGGCCTCGTCCACATCGCGCCCGGCCACGGCGAGGAGGACTACGAGCTCGGCAAGGCGCTCGGGCTCAAGATCTACAACCCTGTGGACGACGCCGGGCGATTCGTCGCCGACGTGGAGCACTTCGCGGGGCTCACGGTGTGGGAGGCGAACCCGAAGATCATCGAGCACCTCAGGAGCCTGGGCATGCTGATCGCCCAGCGGCCGCTCGACCACACGTACCCGCACTGCTGGCGCTGCAAGAACCCGACGCTCTTTCGCGCGACCGAGCAGTGGTTCATCGAGCTGGACAAGGGTGGCTTTCGCGCCCGCGCGCTCGAGGCGATCAGGCGCGACGTCCAGTGGATCCCGCCGTGGGGCGAGGACCGCATCTACAACATGGTGGCGCACCGCCCGGAGTGGGTCATCTCGCGCCAGCGTGTTTGGGGCGTGCCGATCGTCGCCTTCTACTGCACGAGCTGCGAAACGCTCCTGCTCGAGGAGCGCGTCGTCGAGCACGTCGCGACGATCTTCCGCGAGGGCCGCGGCGGCGACGAGTGGTACGCGCGCGCGGCCCGCGATCTCCTCCCGCCCGGAACCCGGTGCGCCAAGTGCGGCGGCGAGAGCTTCCGCAAGGAAACCGACATCCTCGACGTGTGGTTCGACTCGGGGTGCAGCCATGCGGCGGTGCTCGAGCCGCGGCCCGAGCTCCACTGGCCGGCCGAGCTCTACCTGGAGGGCTCGGACCAGCACCGCGGCTGGTTTCAGTCCTCGCTGCTGGAGTCGGTCGGGACGCGCGACGCGCCCCCGTACAAGAGCGTCGTCACCCACGGGTTCTTCGTCGACGGCGAGGGGCGGAAGATGTCGAAGTCCCTCGGCAATGTCATCACGCTCGACGAGCTGCTCCCGACGTATGGTGCCGAGGTCCTGCGACTGTGGGTCGCGGCCGAAGACTACACGCAGGACATCCGGGTTTCCCGGGAGATCCTGGATCGGCTCGCGGATGCCTACCGCCGGATGCGCAACACCTTCCGGTTCCTGCTGGGGAACCTCGGCGACTTCGATCCCACCCGCGATCGCCAGTCATCCGCGCGCCTGGAGGAGGTCGACCGCTGGATCCTCGACCGCCTGGCGCGCCTCATCGCCCGCGTCCGGCGTGCCTACGAGGAGTACGAGTTCCACACCGTCTTCCACAGCGTGCACAATTTCTGCGCGGTCGACCTCTCCGCGCTCTATCTCGACGTGATCAAGGACCGGCTCTACACCTCGCTGCCGGACGACCCGCGTCGGCGGGCGGCGCAGACGGCGTGCTACGACGTCTTCGGCGCCCTGGCGCGGCTCATGGCGCCGATCCTCACGTTCACCTGCGAGGAGGCATGGCGCTACCTGCCCGGCGCCCATGCCGAGAGCGTGCATCTCGAGCGCTTTCCCGAGTCGCCGCGCGAGTGGCTCGACGACACTCTCAAGCGCGACTGGGACCGGCTCCTCGAGGTGCGCCGCGAGGTCGCAAAGGCGCTGGAGACCGCGCGGGCCGAGAAGCTGATCGGCAGCGCGCTCGAGGCCGCGGTACGGATCGCGCACGCCCCGGAAGACCTGCCGGCGCTGTTGCGGGCCAAGCGCGAGCTCCTGCCGACGCTCTTCATCGTGTCGCGGGTCGATCTCGAGCGCTCCCCGGCCCGCGCGAGGGTCACCTACGAGAGCCAGGATATCCCGGGTCTCGTCATCGGCGTCGACCGTGCGCCTGGCGAGAAGTGCGAGCGCTGCTGGATGCGCAGCGAGCGCGTGGGCGAGAATGCCGCGCATCCCTCGCTCTGCGAGCGCTGCGTCCCGGTCGTCCTCGCGCATGGTCGTGCGAGCTGAGGGGCGCGCGCTCGGCGGGCGCCGCGAGGCGAGCCCCTCAGTGGCTCGACGAGGGCAGTTGAGTGGTGCAGGCGATCCGAGCTGAGCGGCCCCGTGTCGCGCGCGTCGTCGCCATCGCCGGCGGCGTCGTCGTCCTCGACCAGATCGTCAAGCTGATCGCCCTTGATCAGCTGGCGCCGGGCGTCACCGTCGACGTGGTCCCGGACCTCATCGCGCTGACGCTCGTCAAGAACCCGGGCCTCGCCTTCGGCCTGCTGTCTGGCATCCCGGCCGGCTGGCGCTGGGTCGTCGGGCTCCTCTCGCTGCTGGCCCTCGTCGTCCTCCTCCGGGTGGCGCTGCGGGTCCTTCCGAGCGGGGGGTGGCGCGAGCAGTCCGCCATCGGCCTCATCTTCGGCGGGGCCGTCGGCAATCTGATCGACCGGACGCGTTTCGGCGCGGTGGTGGACTTCGTCGACGTCCACTTCCGCGGCTGGCACTGGCCGGCCTTCAACGTCGCCGACTCGGCGATCACGGTGGGCGTGGCGGTGCTGGCGCTCGGAATGCTCGCCGATCGGTCGCCCTCGGCTCCCGTCTGACCCGTGACGGTGCTCACGGTCGAGCCCGTGTCGGCCGGGACCAGACTCGATCGCTGGCTCAGCGATCGGCTGACCGCCCTCTCGCGTGCTCGGCTCCAGGCCCTGATTCGTGGCGGCCTCGTCCGTGTCGACGGCGCGGCGCTGAAGGCCGCCTATCGACTTCGCGGAGGCGAGCGGGTCGAGATCGAGATCCCGCCGCTCGTGGAAGAGGAGCTGACGCCCGAGCCGACCGCGCTCTGCATCCTCCACGAGGACGAGCACCTGCTGGTGGTCGACAAGCCGGCCGGGATGGTCGTCCATCCCGGCGCCGGGCGAGCGCACGGCACGCTCGCGGCGGCGATTCTCGCCCACGCGCCGACCACCGCGGGAGTCGGCGGGCCCCGGCGCCCGGGAATCGTGCACCGTCTCGACAAGGACACGTCAGGACTGCTCGTCGTCGCGAAGACGGCACCGGCTTACGACGCCCTCGTCGCGCAACTCGCCGCTCGTACCGTGACGCGTCGCTATCTCGCAATCGTTCACGGGAGCGTCCGAGGGGCCGAAGGCGTTGTGGATGCGCCGATCGGACGCCATCCGAGGGACCGGGTGAAGATGGCCGTTCGCCCGGCCGGCCGCGGCAAACGGGCCATCACCCGTTATCGGGTGCTCGAGCGGTTTAAGCACTTTACGCTGCTCGAGGTTCGTCTCGAGACAGGGCGTACCCACCAGATCCGCGTCCATCTGGCGTCGCTCGGCCATCCGGTCGTCGGCGACGAGGTGTACGGCAAGCCCCGCTCGCGGCTGCCGATTGCGCTCGACGGGTACGCCCTCCACGCCGCGGCGCTCGCCTTCGTCCATCCGGTTTTCCGGAAAGTGATCGAATGCTCCGCCCCTGTTCCGGCCAGGATCGAGCGGCTACTGTCTCATCTCCGCGACAGCGGTGCGATGTCCTTTCGGGGCAAACCCTGATTGTGGCCCTCGAGCGAGGATGTAGAATGAGGGTTACCCGATGGACAAACTGACGGCCGTCGTTCTCGCCGCGGGAGAAGGCAAGCGGATGCGCTCGCGGCAGCCCAAGGTGCTCCACCCGCTCTGCGGCCGGCCGCTGATCGCCTATCCGCTCCGGGCAGCGCGGACCCTGGCCGATCGCGTCGTGCTGGTCGTCGGACCGAACGCCGACGCCGTCGTAGAGCTGGCCGGACCCGACGTCCGGTCGGTCGTCCAGCGTGAACGGCTCGGCAGCGGTCACGCTGTCTTGCAAGCCCGGCCCGAGTGCGTCGAGGGGACGATCCTCGTCCTGCCGGGCGACATGCCCCTGCTGTCCGTCGAGACCATCGAGCGTCTCGTCGCCCACCACCGGAAGAGTCGCGCGGCGGCGACCGTGCTGACCGCGGTCGTCCCCGAGCCCCAGGGATACGGGCGCGTCTTGCGCCAGGGGGGGCGGGTCAAGCGGATCGTCGAGCACCGCGACGCAACCGACGCCGAGAAGAAGACCGCCGAGATCAACACGTCGGTGTATTGCTTCGCCGCCGGACGGCTCTGGCCGGCACTCGGCAAGATCCGTCCCGACAACGACCAGGGAGAGTACTACCTGACGGACGTGATCGGCGTCTTGTCGCGGGCCGGAGCACGGGTGGACGCGGTCGTGACCCTCGATCCCGGCGAGGCTGTCGGTGTCAACGACCGCAAACAGCTCGCAGCGGTCGCCGCGGTCCAGCGGCGGCGGATCCTCGATCGGTTGATGGACGAGGGCGTGACCATCCTCGATCCCGCCAGCACCTACATCGAGGACACGGTCACGGTCGGGCCGGACACGACGATCCATCCCCAGGTGGTGATCGAAGGGCAGTCGGTGATCGGCGGCGAGTGCGTCGTCGGCGTCGGCTGCCACCTGAGCTCGTGCCGGGTCGGTGACCGCGTGACGCTCTTGCCGTACTGTGTCCTGAGGGAATCGGTGATCGAGGACGCGGCCACGCTCGGCCCGTTCTGCCACCTGCGGCCGCTGTCGCACGTGGGGTCGAGGGCGAAGGTCGGCAACTTCGTCGAGCTGAAGAAGTCGAGGATCGGGCGGGGGTCGAAGGTGCCGCACCTTTCCTACGTCGGCGACGCCACCGTCGGCGAGGACGTCAACGTCGGCGCCGGGACGATCACGTGTAACTATGACGGAGTCGCCAAGCACGAGACGAAGATCGAGGACCGCGCCTTCATCGGGACCAACACGAGCCTGGTGGCGCCACTCACCGTCGGTGAGGGCGCCTACATCGGAGCGGGCTCGACGATCACGAAGGACGTCCCGCCCGGAGCGCTCGCCGTGGGACGGGCCCCGCAGGTCGTCAAAGAGGGCTGGGCAGCTCGGAAGACCAAGAAGCGCGAAGAGCATCGAGGCTAGCCATGTGCGGAATCGTCGGGTACGTCGGTGCCAGGAGCGCGGTCGGCATCATCGTCGAAGGACTGAAGCGCCTCGAGTATCGGGGCTACGACTCCGCCGGCATCGCCGTGCTCCACCACGGCCAGCTCCACGTTCGGCGCGCCGCGGGCCGGATCAAGATGCTCGAAGGAGTCCTCGGCGAGCGGCCGCTGAGCGGCGCGCTCGGCATCGGCCACACGCGCTGGGCGACCCATGGCCGACCGTCCGAGGAGAACGCCCACCCCCACACCGACTGCGAGGGCACGCTCGTCGTCGTCCACAACGGGATCATCGAGAACTACCTCGAGATCAAGGAGCGCCTCCTCGCCGAAGGCCACCGGTTCAAGTCGGAGACGGACACCGAGGTGGTTGCCCACCTCGTCGAGCACCACCTCAAGGCGACCGGGCGGCTCGACTGGGCCGTGAAAGCGGCGCTCCGCGAGGTCACCGGCTCCTACGCCGTCGGCGTCGTCTCGACCGCCGCGCCCGATCGGCTCGTCGCCGCCAAGCAGGGCGCGGGCAGCGTGGTGGTGGGGCTCGGCCAAGGGGAGATGTTCGTGGCCTCCGACATTCCCGCGATTCTCGCCCACACGCGGGACGTGGTCGTCCTCGAAGACAACGAAGTGGCGGTCGTCACGGCCGACTCCGTCGAGCTGTCGACCCTCGAGGGCGAGCCCGTCCGGCGCGCCTCGGTCCGCATCCTGTGGGATCCGATCATGGCCGAGAAGGGTGGCTATCGGCATTTCATGCTCAAGGAGATGCATGAACAGCCGCGCGCCATCACCGACACCTTCCGCGGCCGAATCGCCCCCGACGCCGTGCGCGCTGTCGAGCGGGTGGTCCTCGTCGCCTGCGGGACCGCGTTCCACGCGGCGATGCTGGGTCGCACGATGATGGAGCGGCTCGCCGGCATCCCGGCCGAGGCCGATCTCGGCAGCGAGTTTCGGTACCGCGACGCCCTCGTGGGCCCCGAGACTCTCGTGGTCGCGATCTCCCAGTCGGGCGAGACCGCCGACACCCTCGGCGCCGTCAAGGCGGCCCGACTCAAGGGGTGCCCGATTCTCGCGATCACCAACGTCGTGGGGTCGGCCCTGGCGCGAGAGGCCACGGGCGTCCTCTACATGCATGCCGGACCGGAGATCGGCGTCGCTTCGACGAAGGCCTTCTCGACGATGATCGTGGCGACCTACCTCCTCGGCCTCTGGCTCGGCCGCCACCGCGGCGCCATCACGGCCGAGGACGTGAAGAAGCGGATCCACGACCTCGTCGAGATCCCGCGTCTGGTCGAGAAGACGCTCGAGCTCGATGGTCAGGTCGCGGGGATCGCCCGCGAGCTCGCCGGCGCGCGCGACTTCCTCTATCTCGGCCGCGGGCTCCAGTTTCCGATCGCCCTCGAGGGCGCGCTCAAGCTCAAGGAGATCTCCTACATCCACGCCGAGGGCTACGCCGGCGGCGAGATGAAGCATGGCCCCATCGCGCTCATCGCCGACCGGCTGCCCGTCGTCGCGTTGGCCCCGCGCGACGGCTCCTACGAGCGCATGCTCGGCAACATCGAAGAGGTCCTCGCCCGCGACGGTCAAGTCATCGCCGTCGTGCACGCCGGCGACCGGGCCGTCGCCGCGAAGGCGCAGCACGTGATCGAGGTCCCGGCCTGCGCCGATCTCCTGGCGCCGCTGATCACGGTGATCCCCCTGCAGCTCCTCGCCTATCACATCGCGGTGCGACTCGGCTGCGACGTGGATCAGCCCCGGAACCTCGCGAAGAGCGTCACGGTCGAGTAACGCGCCGCGCACGGCGCCGCGCTGGACTCCGAGCGAAGCTTCGGGTTGGCGACACACGGATCGCTCGGTACAATCGTCCGGTGCTCTCGGAGCTCACGCACCTCCTCGACGATCTCAACCCCCCGCAGCGCGAGGCTGTCACCGCGGACGACGGGCCGCTCCTGGTCCTCGCCGGCGCCGGGAGCGGCAAGACGCGCGTCATCGCCTATCGGATCACCTGGCTCGTCGGCGCCCGCGACATCTCGCCGCGGAACGTCCTCGCGGTCACGTTCACCAACAAGGCGGCGGGCGAGATGGCGCGCCGGGTCGAGTCGCTGCTGCTCCCGGTGGGCATCCGGGCGCCGCTGATCGCCACCTTCCACTCGGCGTGCGTGCGCGTTCTTCGCCAGCACGGTCGCCACATCGGGTTGCCGGCCCACTTCGTCATCTACGACGAGGACGATCGCGAGAGTCTCGTCAAGGAGAGCATGAAGGAGCTCGACCTCGGCGAGCGCACCACGACCCCCGGCGCCGTCACCCAGCGCATCAGCGCCTGGAAGAACCACATGCTCGGCGTCGACGACGCGAAGCGCGGGGCGCGGGGATCGTGGGAAGAGAAAATCGCGCTGGTCTTCGGGCGTTACGAGGAGCGCCTGCGCGCGGTCGGCGCCGTGGACTTCGACGACCTGCTCCTGAAGACGGTGCGGCTCTTCGAGGAGGTCCCGGAGGCGCTCGCCTGGTACCGCGGCCTCTGGCGCCACGTCCTCGTGGACGAGTACCAGGACACCAACCGCGCCCAATACCGGATCATCCGTTTGCTGACCGGCGAACATCGGAGCATCTGCGTCGTGGGCGATCCCGACCAGTGCCTCGTCGAGGGAACGATCGTCGAGACACCGGCAGGACCGAAGCGCATCGAGCGCATCAAGGAAGGCGACCGCGTTTTCGCTGGAGCCGGCTGGGGGTCACTGCGTGTCGGGCGTGTCGAAGCGGTACAGCGGACTCCGTTCGATGGAAAGGTCGTCGTCATAACGACCGACGACGGCCACGAGCTCCGAGCGACTCCGAACCACGTTGTTTTTGCGCGGATCGACCCAGATCCGGACTGCTACTACGTGTACCTCATGTATCACCGACGCCTCGGGTACCGCGTGGGAGTCACGCGCGGCGTCCGCTCGGGCGACGACAAGGCGCTGGTCTCCGGAGTCCAGATCCGGACGAGCCACGAAACCGCGGACAAGCTCTGGATCCTTGCGACGTGCGCTTCAGGTGCTGACGCCCGATATCTGGAGTCCTATTATGCGGCGGAGTATGGCCTGCCGACGATGGTGTTTCATACCCGCGGCCGGCGGATGGCGCTGATGCAGCACCATATCGAACGCCTGTATAACCAAGTCGATACGCGATCGAGGGCCCAGCGGCTCATGACCGATCTCCTGCTCTTCCCCGAGTACCCACACCATCGGGCGCGCGTGATCGGGTCGGGGATGCCATCGCGGAAAATCGTTCACTTCACGATGTTCGGCGACCCGCGGCCGCACGCCTGGCACGAACACCGGATCCAGCTCGTCAGCTCGGACGAGACGCTGCGTGAAGCCGTCTCGATGGTGGCGAAGACGCGACCGGGGAAACGGCGGACCTGGCGGGTCGAGACCTCGCGACATGAGTACGACAAGGGGCTCGCGTTCGCCCAGAGTCTCTGTCAGACCGCCGACGCTGAGGTGGTGCGTCGCGCGCGGCTCACGCCCAGCAAGGCATTCCAGTTCATGCCGGCGAGCCATCTGCGCCCGGGAATGGTGGTGCCCGTCGTCAGGGCCGGCGAGGTGTGCGAGGCCCGGGTGTCGAAGGTGGAGACGAAGTCCTACCGCGGGTTTGTCTACGATCTGTCCGTCGAGGACCTTCGGAACTACGTCGCCGGAGGACTCCTTGTCCACAACTCGGTCTATCGTTGGCGCGGCGCCGACATCCGGAACATCCTCGACTTCGAGCACGACTATCCAGGCACCCGCGTCGTGAAGCTCGAGCAGAACTATCGCTCGACTCAGCGCATCCTCTCGCTCGCCTCGGCGGTGATCGATCACAACCAGCAGCGCAAGGACAAGACGCTCTGGACCGAGAACCCCGAAGGCGACCTACCGAAGCTCTACCGTGCCTGGGACGAGCACGAGGAGGCGAACTTCGTCGCCCAGACGATCCTGGGGCTGCGCGGCGACGGCGTGCCGTGGAACGGCGTCGCCGTCTTCTACCGGACCAACGCCCAGTCCCGAGTGCTCGAGGACGCGTTGCGCCGCGCGCGCGTCCCGTACGGGATCGTCGGGGGCGTGCGCTTCTACGAGCGCCGGGAGATCAAGGACGCGCTGGCGTACGTGCGTCTCGCGGTCAACCCGGCGGACGACGTCGCCTTCCGGCGGGCCATCCAGACGCCGGTCCGGGGCATCGGGCCGGCCACGCTCGCACGCCTGGACGAGGCGCGCGCGGGACGCGCCCTGCTCGCCGTCGCGGACGATCCGCCCGCTGCGCTCTCCGGCAAGCCGCGCCGCGCGCTCGAGGAGTTCGCGGCGCTGATCCGTGGCCTGGCCGACCGACGAGCGGGGATGACGCCGCCGGCCTTCATCGACCAGCTGCTGAACGTCTCGGGCTATCGCGCGGCGCTGCGCGAGGAGCGCTCGCCCGAGGCCGAAGCGCGCCTCGAGAATCTCGAGGAGCTGATCCACGCCGCGGAGGACTACCTGCGCGCGGAGTCCACCCCGACGCTCGAGGGGTTCCTGGACGGGGTAGCCCTGATGGCCGACATCGACGAGCTGCAGGACGACGGAGCGCGCGTGACCCTGATGACTCTCCACTCGGCCAAGGGGCTCGAGTTCCCGGCGGTGTTCATGACGGGGCTGGAGGAGGGAGTGTTTCCCCACGCCCGGTCGATGAGCGACGAGGAGGAGGTCGAAGAGGAGCGGCGCCTGTGCTACGTGGGCCTGACGCGCGCACGGGAGCGGCTCTACCTCTCCTACGCCCTGCATCGCCGGATCCACGGCTACGGCGTCGGCGAGCCGTCGCGGTTTCTGCGCGAGATGCCGGAGAGCCAGCTGGCCTCGCTGAACACCCGGCGCGAGCCGCCGGCCGGCTGGGCCGCCGACGCGGCGGCCTATGCCGCGGCCGCGGACACCGTCACCGAGAATCTCCCGCTCCGCGTGGGCGCCCGGGTGCGGCACGCGCGCTTCGGCGAGGGCCTCGTGGTCGGGATCGAGCGGGACGGCGCCGACTTCGTCGTGACGGTGGGGTTCGCCAGCGTGGGCCGCAAGCGGCTCTCGCTGCAGTACGCCCACCTCGAGGAGCTGTGAGAGGAGCTGTGAGCGGATGATCGAGCGCAAGGACGTCGAGCACGTGGCGCGGTTGACCCGCCTGGCCCTGACCGAGGCTGAGCTCGAGCGGATGCGCGAGCAGCTGAACTCCATCCTGGCGCACCTCGACACGCTGCGCGCGGTCGACACCGAAGGCGTCGAGCCGACTTCGCACGCCGTGGACGTCGTCAACGTCATGCGCGAGGACGAGGTCGAGCCGTGCTTCCCCCAGGATGAGATGCTCGCCAACGCCCCGGACCGCAGCGGCGAGCTCTTCCGCGTGCCGCGGATCATCGAGGAGTGATGCACCGGCCCATCCACGAGTTGACCGACGCCTACCGGCGGGGCGGCCTGACTCCGACCGCGGTCGCCGAGGCCTACCTGGCCCGCATCGACGCGCTCGACGGCCGGGTGGGCGCGTACCTGACCGTGGTGCGGGAACAGGCGCTGGCCGCGGCGCGCGAGTCCGAGCTGCGCTGGCGCGCCGGCAAGCCGCTGGGCCCGCTCGACGGCGTCCCGGTGGCCCTCAAGGACGTGCTCTGCACGCGCGGCGTGCGGACCACGTGCGGCTCGAAGATGCTCGAGGCGTTCGTCCCGCCCTACGACGCGACGGTCGTCGCGCGGCTGCGGGCGGCGGGCGCGGTGATCCTCGGCAAGACCAACATGGACGAGTTCGCGATGGGCTCATCCACCGAGCTCTCGGTCTTCCATCCGACGCGCAATCCCTGGGATCTCGCCCGCGTGCCCGGGGGCTCGTCGGGAGGGTCGGCCGCGGCGGTGGCGGGCGGGCTGGCCGCCGGCAGCTTCGGCAGCGACACCGGCGGCTCGATCCGGCAACCCGCTGCCTTTTGCGGCGTGGTGGGCATGAAGCCGACGTACGGCCGCGTGTCGCGCTACGGCCTGGTCGCGCTGGCGTCCTCGCTCGACCAGATCGGGCCGTTCGCCCAGGACGTCAGGGACGCGGCGCTTCTGCTCGGCGTGGTCGCCGGCCACGACCGACGGGACGCGACGTCCATCGCGGCGCCCGTCCCCGACTACATCGCGGAGCTGCCGAAAGGGGTCGCCGGCCTCACGCTCGGGCTCCCCGACGAGTACTTCATCGACGGCATGGACCCCGACGTGGAGCGCGCCGTCCGCGCGGCGATCGAGGTGCTGAAGGGGCTCGGGGCCCGGGTGGAGCGCGTGTCGCTGCCGACGACCAAGCATTCGCTGGCGGCCTACTACCTGATCCTGCCCGCCGAGGCGTCGTCGAATCTCGCGCGATACGACGGCGTCAAGTTCGGGCTGCGCGTGCCGGGCCGCGATCTCGTCGAGATGGAGAGCCGGACGCGCGCGGCGGGCTTCGGCGCCGAGGTCAAGCGCCGGATCATGCTCGGCACCTACGCGCTGTCGGCCGGCTATTACGATGCGTACTACGGCAAGGCCCAGAGCGTCCGGACGCTGGTGCGTCGCGAGTTCGCGGCCGCGTTCGCGCGCGTGGACCTCATCGTGGCGCCGACGACGCCCAACGTCGCGTTCAAGCACGGCGAGAAGGAAGACCCGCTGTCCATGTACCTCAACGATGTCTTCACGATCCCGGGCAACCTGTCCGGGATCCCCGGCGTCTCCGTGCCGTGCGGCTTCAGCGGGGCAGGGCTGCCGATCGGGCTCCAGGTCCTCGGCCGCCCTCTCGACGAGGCCCGGGTGCTACGCGCCGCATACGCCTACGAGCAGGCGACGCCGTGGCGCTCGCGCCGTCCGGAGCTGACCGCGTGACGGAGCCGGGTCGCCGAAGCGAGCGTGTGAGATCGGGCGTGTCGGAGCCACTCGCTCCGTTCTCGGGCCGCCCTCGGGGCGGGCTGGTCTCGTGAACCCCGTGACCACCGACTACGAGGTCGTCATCGGGCTCGAAGTTCACGCCCAGCTCCTGACTCGGTCGAAGATGTTCTGTAGCTGCCCGACAACGTTCGGCGCGCGGCCCAACTCACAAACCTGTCCCGTCTGCCAGGGCATGCCCGGCGTCCTACCGGTCGTCAACCGGCGGGCGGTCGAGTTTGGAATCCGGACCGCGCTGGCGTTCAACTGCCGCGTGAACGCCAGGTGCCGCTTTGCGCGAAAGCACTACTACTACCCGGACATGCCGAAGAACTACCAGATCAGCCAGTACGAGGAGCCGCTCGCCGAGGACGGCGTCCTCGAGATCGACCTCGAGGGCGCCCGGCGCGCCATCGGGATCCAGCGGCTCCACCTCGAGGAGGACGTCGGTAAGCTCCTCCACGAGGGAACGCTCGAGTCGGCGCAGGCGGGCGTGCCGCTCATGGAGACGGTGTCGCGGCCAGAGCTCCGATCCCCAGAAGAGGCCGCCGCGTACCTGCGGGCCTTCCGCGAGGTACTGGTCTACCTCGGGGTCTGCGACGGCAACATGGAGGAGGGCTCGCTCAGGTGCGACGCCAACATCTCGCTGCGTCCTCGGGGGAGCACCCCGCTCGGGACGAAGGTCGAGATCAAGAATCTGAACTCGTTCCGGAACGTCGAGCGGGCATTGAAGTTCGAAGTGGTTCGTCAGACGGCGGCGCTCGCAATGAGTGAGCACATCGTGCAGGAGACACGGCTCTGGGACGCGGACCGCGAGGTCACGCGCTCGATGCGCTCGAAAGAGTACGCGCACGACTATCGATACTTCCCTGAACCCGATCTCGTCCCGCTCCACATCGATCGGCGATGGGTCGAGGAGATTCGGACGGAGCTCCCGGAGCTGCCGCGCACCCGGCGCCAGCGGTTTGTCGACCAGTACGGCCTCTCGGTCTCGACGTCCGACATCCTCACGCACCACGCGCCTCTCGCGGACTATTTTGAGGCGACCGTCGCGGATTTCGCCGATGCCAAGGCGGTCTCTAACTGGATCCTCTCTGAATCCCTGCGGGCGCTGGCCGTGGGCGACGAACGGGCCATCGCGCGAGCGGTGCCGCCGCGCAATCTGGCCGGCCTCCTGCGGCTCATTGCCGACGGCACGATCAGCGGCAAGATCGCCAAAGACGTGTTCCTGAGGATGCTTGCTTCGGGCGAGGATGCTCCGACGATCGTCGGCCGCGAGGGGCTCACCCAGGTCGCTGACGAGACGGTACTCGGCGGGATCGTCGACTCGGTGATGGCCGCCAACCCGAAGGCGATCGAGGACTTCAAGCGCGGCAAGACGGTCGCGAAGAAATCGCTCGTCGGGCAGGTGATGAAGGCCACCGGGGGCAAGGCCAACCCGGCGCTGGTGGACCGCCTCCTGGAGGACAAGCTCTCGAAAATCCAGTTGTGACGGCTATAATCGGAAGCGCCCGCCATGATTGAGCTTCACCGGGTTTCGAAGGTGTACTCGGTCGGGCCCGTGAAGGTCCCTGCGCTGCGCGAGGTTTCGTTCCGGGTCGACAAGGGCGAGTTCGTCGTCCTGACCGGCGCCAGCGGCGCCGGCAAGACGACGCTCCTCCGGCTCCTCTACCGCGACGACCTTCCCTCCGAAGGCGACGTCGAGGTCCTCGGCTACGGCCTCGTGGCCATGCGTCGCTCGGAGGTGGCGCCGCTCCGACGCTCGATCGGGGTCGTCTTCCAGGACGCCAAGCTCCTCCCCGTCCGGACGGTCTACGAGAACGTCGCCTTCGTCCTGCGTGTCCTCGGTACGCCCCGCCGCGACATCACCGCGCGTGCCTTCGACGCCCTCCGCATGGTTGGGTTGTCGGCGCGCGCCCAGGCGTACCCCGCTCAGCTCTCGCAGGGCGAGGCCCAGCGAGCGGCGCTGGCCCGCGCCATCGTGCGGCGACCACCACTCCTTCTCGCGGACGAGCCGACCGGGAATCTGGACGAGGCGATGGCGGCGGAGATCGTCGACGTGCTCAAGGACATCGGGGCGGGCGGGACGACGATCGTGCTGGCCACTCACCAGGCTCGGCTGGCCGCGGGGCTCCGCCGGCGCACCCTCACGCTCGAGGGTGGGCGCGTCGTGAAGGACGAGGGCTGAGACCGCGTGCTCGGCTTCCTGGTCGGCGAGGCGTTGCGCGATCTCCGGCGGGCCGGGCGGGTCGCCGTCAGCGCCGTGGTGCTGATCACGCTGTCGTTGGCCGCGCTCGGCGGCTTCTGGCTGGTCTCCTCCAATCTCGACCGCGCCGTCGCCAAGTGGCGTGATCGCGTACGCATCGTCGTCTATCTCAAGCGCGAGCCGTCCGCCGGCGACGTCGCCGCGTTGCTCGAGCGCGTCCGGGTGATGCCGGGCGTCGCCGGCGTGGTCTTCATCGGAAAGGCGGACGCGCTTCGCGCGCTGAAGCAGGTCCTTGGCAAGGACGCGGGCGTGGTCGACCAGCTTCCGGCGAACCCGCTGCCCGCGTCGCTGGAGGTGACGCCGTCGGCGGTCGCCGCGACACCCGAAGGCGCGCGCGAGCTCCTGGCGCGTCTGGCCGCGCTGCCCGAGGCGGACGAGGTCGCCGGGAGCGCGGACTGGGTCGAGCGGCTCGCGCACTGGCAGCGGCTCCTGGGCACGATCGGCTTCGGGGTGGGCGCGGTGCTCGCGGTCGCCGCCATCCTGACCGTCACGACGGCGACGACGCTGATCCTCCACGCGCGGCGGCACGAGACCGAGATCATGCGGCTCGTCGGCGCCTCCGAGCTGACGATCCGGCTACCCGTGCTTCTCCAGGGAATGATGCAGGGGCTGGCCGGCGCCGTCCTGGCCTTGGCAGCGCTCGTCGTCACGCACTCGGTGGTGGCGCCGCGCCTCGAGCCACTCGTCAACCTCACGCTCGGCATCTCCCAGCTCGTGTTCTTCACGCCCGTCGGCGTCGCGGCGTTGCTTGGCGCGGGGGCGCTCCTCGGAGGGCTCGGCGGATGGCTCGCCCGGGCCAGTCGCGAGCCATGAAGCGCCTGCTGCTGGTGGCGACGCTCGCGACGCTGGCCGCCCTCCCGGCGGCCGGCCAGCCGAAGCGTGACGACCCCCTGCAGGCCGAGCAGCGGAAGCTGCAGCAGACGCAGCAGCAGCTGAAGGAAGAAAAAGAACGAGTCACGGCGGCGCGGGCCCGCGAGACGTCGCTGCTCGCCGAGCTCGAGGAGATCGAGCGCCGGCTCGCGGCCAAGCAGCACGAGGTCACGCGGCTGGAGACGCGCATCAAGCGAACCCAGGCGGAGGTCCAGCTTTTCCGCGGCGACATCTCGAAGCTCGAGCGCCAGCGCGCCGGCCAGGTGAACGCCCTCGCCGGCCGGCTCCGGGCGATGTACCGCGTGCACGCGCAGGGCGGCGCCTTGCCGGTCATCTTGAGCGGCGACGACCCCGTGACGCGCGCGACCGCCGTGCGCCACCTCGCGAGCCTCGCGGCCCTGGACGCCCGGCTCATTCAAGAGTATCGTGTTACTTCTGAGAGGTTAGCGGACCGCAAAGGCCGAGAGGAGACGCAGCAGCGAGAGCTGGCAAGCCTCCACGACGAGGCCAAGCGGGAGCAAGCGGAGGTCGATCGCGAGGTCGCAAAGCGGCGGACGATCCTCGCGAAGGTGCGCGACGAGCGCGCGTATCACGAACGCATCGTGGGCGAGTTAACGGAAGCCGCCCAGCGTCTCGAGGCGTTCATCCGCGAGCTGCAGGCCAAGCAACGTAGGCTGGCCAAGGTACCGCCGCCACCCAAGGGTGGGATCGAGGCGCCCACGGTCGGGTTCGGGAGCCTCAAGGGACGCCTGCCCTGGCCGACCGAGGGGCGGATCGTCACGGGGTTCGGTGCGCAGGTACACCCGAGATTCGGGACCCGGACTTTCCGGAATGGCGTCGACATCGAGGCGGCGGTGGGTCGGGAAGTCGCCGCGGTGCACGCGGGCCACATCGTCTATACGGGGTGGTTCAAGGGGTATGGGAACCTGATCATCGTGGACCACGGAAACGAGTACTACACGCTCTACGCGCACATCGCGGAGATCGAGGCGCGCGAGGGTGAGGACGTGCGACAGGGGCAGCGGATCGGCACCGTGGGTGATACAGGTTCGCTCGCCGGGCCGCGGCTTTATTTCGAGGTTCGATATCAGGGCAGGCCCCTGGACCCGGAGCAGTGGCTCCGCCAGGGCGGTTAAGCGCCGGATGAGGGGAGATCCATGAAGAAGGCCTTCGTGATCGGCTCGCTCCTGGTGGTGCTCACGCTGTCCCTCGGTGGGTCCGTGGCCAGCAAGAGCGCGGACGGCAGCGCCACCTACGAGCAGCTCAAGCTCTTCACCGAGGTCCTCTCCATCGTGCAGAACCAGTACGTGGACGAGGTGCCGCCGAAGGATCTCATCTACAGCGCGATCAAAGGGACGCTGCGCGGCCTCGACCCGCACAGTTCGTTCCTCGACCCGGACAGCTACAAGGAGATGCAGGTCGAGACGACCGGAAGCTTCGGCGGTCTCGGGATCGAGATCACGTTGCGGGACGACGTCCTCACCGTCGTGTCGCCCATCGAGGGAACGCCGGCCTACCGCGCGGGGCTGCAGACCGGTGACCGCATCGTGAAGATCGACGGACTGGTGACGAAGGACATGCAGTTGCCCGACGCCGTCAAGCGGATGCGCGGCAAGCCCGGCACCAAGGTGACGATCACCGTGGTGCGCGAGGGCTGGACCGAGCCGAAGGATTTCGACATCACGCGTGAGCAGATTCGGGTGC
>QHSR01000017.1:25595-27149 GCA_003221635.1 Candidatus Rokuibacteriota bacterium
CGGGCATGAAGGCGCTCCTCCTCGACCTGCGCAACAACCCGGGTGGGCTCCTGACGGCCGCCGTGGAGGTGACCGAGGAGTTCATCGACGACGGCAAGCTCGTCGTCTACACCGAGGGGCGCGTCCGCAACCAGAACATGCGCTTCTCGGCCCATGCGAAGAAGTCCTACCCCACGCTGCCGATGGTCGTGCTGGTCAACCAGGGGAGCGCGTCCGCCTCCGAGATCGTGGCGGGTGCGTTGCAGGACTGGGGCCGCGCGATCGTCGTCGGTACCCAGACCTTCGGGAAGGGATCGGTGCAGACGATCATCCCGCTGTCCGACGGCTCGGGGCTCCGGCTCACGACCGCGAAGTACTTCACACCCAAGGGCCGGTCGATCCACGGCAAGGGCATCACGCCGGACATCGTCGTGGAGATCCCGAAAGAGCCGGCGTCGTCGTCCGTAAGAGAGCGGCAGGCGTCGCTCGATCCGATGGAGGAGCTCAAGAAGGACATCCAGGTGCAGCGGGCGCTCGACGTGATCAAGACGATGCGCATCATCGAGCAGCAGCGTCCGGGGCAGAACCCGCAGGCCCAGGTCCGGCCGCAGTAGTCGCGGCCCCACGCATCGAGGGCGATGCCAGGCCGGGGGCCAGGGACTCGGCTGCATCGCCCTTGCTGTCTGTGCGGCCCTCGCAACGCGCGCGAAAGGACGACGGATGGTCGTACTCGGGATCGAGAGCTCATGTGACGAGACGGCGGCGGCGGTGCTCGCCGATGGCCGCCGTGTGCTCTCGAGCGTCGTCGCCTCGCAGGACGCGATCCACGCGCCGTACGGCGGTGTCGTTCCGGAGCTCGCCTCGCGCCGCCACCTCGAAGTCATCGTGCCGGTGGTCGAGAAGGCGCTCGCCGATGCGGGCGTGAGATTGCGGGAGCTGGACGGGGTGGCCGTCACCCAGGGGCCTGGGCTGGTCGGCTCGCTGCTCGTGGGCTGTGCGGTCGCGAAATCGCTCGCGTACGTCCACCGGGTGCCGCTGGTCGCCGTCAACCACCTGGAAGGGCACATCTACGCGACGTTCTTGACCGAGGACCCGCCGGAGCATCCGTTCCTGGCGCTGGTCGTCTCAGGTGGCCACACGGCGCTGTACCGGGCGCGGGCACCGCTCGAGTATTCGTTGGTGGGCCAGACGCGCGACGACGCCGCCGGCGAAGCGTTCGACAAAGTCGCGAAGCTCCTCGGCCTCGGCTTTCCGGGGGGGCCCGTGATCGAACGCGTGGCGGCCAGCGGCGATCCGAAGGCGATCATGTTCCCGCTGGCGCAGATGAGCGACGGCGCTCCCGACTTCTCGTTCAGCGGCGTCAAGACATCGGTCTCCCTCTACGTCAAGCAACACGCGCCCCTCGAGCGCACGGAGGTCGCGGACGTTGCCGCGTCGTTCCAGGCGACGATCGTGAAGATGCTCGTGCGGAAGACCGTCAAGGCGGCCCTCCATCACGGGATCAAGCGCGTCGTCCTGACCGGGGGCGTCGCCGCCAACGGCCCCCTGCGCGCCGCGCTCGAGGCGGCGGCGATC
>QHSR01000018.1:0-26080 GCA_003221635.1 Candidatus Rokuibacteriota bacterium
TTCGACCTGCCGACGCAACTGGGGCTGGACTCCGACGATCCGAGGGCGGAGGGCGAAGTCGGCCGTGTCGGCATGGCCGTCAACACGCTGGCCGACATGGAAGACGCATTCGCGGGGATCCCGCTCGACCGCGTCAGCGTGTCGCTCACGATCAACGGGATGGCGGCGCCGATCACCGCCATGTACTACGCCGTCGCCGAAAAGCAGGGCGCGGCGTCCGAGCGCATCGTCACCACACCCCAGAACGACATCCTGAAGGAGTTCATCGCGCGCGGCACGTGGATCTACCCGGTCGACCCCTCGCTGCGGCTCGTCGCCGATCTCATCGAGTTCTCGGCGCGGCACTATCCGCGCTCCAACCCGGTGTCGGTGTGCGGTTACCACATCCGGGAGGCCGGCTGTACCACCGCCCAGGAGATGGCGTACGGTCTCGCGATCGCGGCGGCGTACGTCGAGCTGATGCTCGCGCGCGGGATTTCGGTCGACGACTTCGCGCCGCGGATCTCGTTCAACTTCACCGCCTGGGGGAAGATCTTCGAGGAGGTCGCCAAGTTTCGCGCCGGCCGGCGCCTCTACGCGCGCATGCTGCGCGAACGCTTCGGGGCGTCGAACCCGAGGTCGTGGATGTTCCGGAGCCTCATCGGCGGCGGGGGCTCGGCGTTCGCCGTCCAGGAGCCCGAGAACAACATCGTCCGCGGCGCCTACATCGCCCTCGCCGCGGCCCTCGCCGGCGCCCAGACGATGGCGCTGCCGACCTACGATGAGGCGTACACGATCCCGTCCCCCAAGGCCCAGCTCATCGCGCTCCGCACCATGCAGATCTGCGCCGAAGAGTCGGGCGCGGCGGACACGGTGGACCCGCTGGCCGGCTCGTACTACGTGGAGGCGCTCACCGGCGCGATGGAGAAGCGGATTCTCGAGGAGCTGGCCCACGTCGAGCGCATGGGCGGCATCGTCGAGGCGGTCAAGAGCGGCGCCATCCAGGCCGAGGTGGCCCGCCAGGCCTACCTGTTCGAGCAACGGATGGTCGCCGGCGAGATCCCGAAGGTCGCCGTCAACTGTCACGTCGGCGATCGGCCCATCGAGGCCGACCGGGACGTCGAGCTCTACTCGTTCGATGCGCGCGCGACCGAGGCGCAGGTGGCGAAGCTGGCGCGGATCCGCGGCGATCGCGACGACCGCGCCGTCACGGCGGCGCTCGGCCGACTCCGGGACGAAGCGCGCGGGCGCGGAAATCTCATGTACCCCATCACGGAGGCGGTGAAGGCGTACGCGACCCTGGGCGAGATCGCGCGAGCCATGAAAGACGTCTTCGGCGAGCACAAGGAAGCCGTGAAGTTCTGACGATGGCGCAGCTGTTCGACGTCGTCGGCAAGTCGACCCCGAAACGCGACGGTCCGGACAAGGTGACGGGCCGGACGCGCTATCTGCACGACCTCGAGCTGCCGCGGCTCGCGCACGGCAAGATACTCCGGACACGGCTGCCGCACGCCCGGATCGTCCGGCTCGACGCGAGCCGGGCGCGCGCCCGGCCGGGCGTGCTCGCGGTGGTGACCGGCGAGGACGTGGAGCAGCGGCCCTTCGGCTTCGCGAAGGATCAGCTCGCCCTGAAGCGCGGCAAGGTCCGCTGCATCCGCGACGAGGTCGCCGCGGTCGTCGCCGAGACAGCGGACATCGCCGAGGAGGCCCTCGCGCTCATCGAGGTCGAGTACGAGGAGCTGCCGGCGGTGTTCGATCCCGTGAAGGCGCTCGAGCCGGGAGCGCCGCTCGTGCACGAGGAGCTGTCGACGAACCGGCATCACCTCCGCTTCCAGTTCACCCACGGCGACGTGGACCGGGCGCTCGTCGAGGCGGCCGTGGTGGTCGAGGACACGTACCGGCTGAACTTCGTCACGCCGGCGTGTATGGGCACCATGGTCGCGCTCGCCGATTGGGACCACGCGGGCAACCTGACCATGTGGTCGACGACCCAGGCGCCGTTTCTCTACCAGCGCGATCTGGGGGACGCGCTCGGGATCGGTGGCGACCGGGTGCGCGTGCTCCAGCCCCCGGTCGGCGGCAACTTCGGCCGCGGCCTGGACGTCTACCCCATCGACGTCATCGCCGCGCTGCTGGCGCGGGCGGCGCGGCGCCCCGTGAAGATCGCGTTCGATAGGGTCGAGGAGTTCATCGCCTGCCCGACACGCGAGCCCTGCGCGATCCGGCTCCGCACCGCGGCCGCCCGCGACGGTCGCCTCCTCGCGCGCGAGGCGCACGTGACGATCGACAGCGGTGCCTACACCTCCTGGGGCTCGACGACGCCGTACGTGATGCTCTCGACCGTCGCGGGGCTCTACCGGGTGCCGAACGTGCGCTTCGACACGACGATCGCCTACACGAACAACCCGTACTCGGGCTCGATGCGCGGCTACGGCAACCCCGAGTCCACGTTCGCGGTCGAGTCCCAGATGGACGACCTCGCCGACCGGCTCGGCATGGATCGGCTCGAGCTGCGGCGGTTGAACGTGTCGAAGCCCGGCGACGTCAACCCGCAAGGATTCGTGCTCACGTCGTTCGCGATGGGCGAGTGCCTCGATGCGGCCGCGGAGGAGATCGCAAAGGACCCGCCCTCGCTCGCGGCCGGCTGGAAGCGGGGCGTGGGCTACGCGGGCATGTTCCACGTCGGCGGCGGGGCGCGGATCTACCGCTCGGACGGGTGTGGCGCGATCGTGAAGCTCGACGACTTCGGTAAGGTCACGCTGATCACGGGAGCGAGCGAGATCGGTCAGGGCTCGGAGACGGTCCTCGCCATGATCGTCGCCGAGACGCTGGGCGTGCCGCTCGAGCGCGTCGATGTGGTCAATTCCGACACGAGCGTGCGACCGTGGGACGTCGGAACGCACGCGAGCCGCACGACGTTCATCGCCGGCAACGCCGCGCGCCTGGCGGCCGAGAAGGTGCGGACGCAGCTTCTCGACATGGCCGCCGCGCAGCTCGACGAGCCGGCGGCGGCCCTCGGTGTGAAGGCTGGCTGGGTTTTCGCCCGGCGCGACCCGCAGCGCCGGTTACAATACGAGGCCGTTGCCCGGGCGGGGCACTTCCGGGACGGCGGGCGGGTGCTGGTGGCCGAGGCGTTCTACGATCCGCCCACCACGATGCTCGACAAGGACTTCCAGGGGAACGTGTCGGCGGCGTACACCTCGGCGTTTCAGACGGCGCTGGTCGACGTCGATCCCGAGAGCGGCCGGGTCGTCGTTCGCAAGGTGGTGTCCGCGCACGACGTGGGCCGGGCCCTCAACCCGGCCGCCGCCGAGGGCCAGGTGCACGGCGGTGTCCACATGGGGCTCGGCTACGCGCTCTGCGAGAAGCTGGTCGTCGATCGGGGACAGGTGCTGACCCAGACATTCATGGACTACGCGATCTTCAAAGCTGACGACATGCCGGAGATCGTCGTGCGGCTGATCGAGTCGATCGACGCCGAAGGACCGTTCGGGGCCAAGGGCCTCGGCGAGTCGGGCGTGATTCCCGTCGCCGCCGCGATCCGCAACGCGATCAAGAACGCGATCGGCGTCAGGTTCAACGAGCTCCCGATCACGCCCGAGCGCGTGCGGACGGCGGTGGCTCGAGCCGACCGGGTGATCGAGTGAGCGCCGGGACTCGACCCGACACGCGTTGACCGGGATGCTCGATGGGCGGGTGGATCGCGAGTGGGCAGCCACGCACCATCCGCGGTGGGAGCCGAAATGAAGCTCTTCGAAGGCGTTCGCGTGCTGGACCTTTCACGGATGCTCGCGGGGCCGTACGGCTCGATGCTGCTCGCCGACATGGGTGCCGAGGTGATCAAGATCGAGGATCCCGACGGCGGCGACCCGATGCGGATGATGGGTCCCCCGTTCCTGCCCGACGGCGAGTCGGCGTACTTCCTCGCGATCAATCGCAACAAGAAGTCGCTCGCGCTCGATCTGGCGCGGGAGTCGGGCCGCGACGTCTTCTACGACCTCGTCCGGCAGGCGGACATCGTCTGGGAGAACTTCCGGCCCGGCATCATGGAGCGCCTCGGGCTGGCGTACTCGAAGCTCTGGTCCCTCAACCAGCGGCTCATCGTCTGTTCCATCTCGGCCTACGGGCAGGAGGGACCGTACCGCGACTGGCCGGCGTTCGATCTCGCGCTGCAGGCCATGGGCGGCGCGATGTCCGTCACCGGAGAGCCGGGCGGGCGCCCGGTCCGCATGGGCGTGCCGATGGCCGACCTCGCCGGCGGGCTGTTCGGCGCCTTTGCCGTCGCCGGCGCGCTCTTCCGGCGCGAGCGCACCGGCGAGGGCGGTCATGTCGATCTCTCGCTGCTCGATTGCCAGGTCTCGCTGCTCACGTACATCGCGCAGTATTTCTGGACGAACGGCCGGGTCCCGACGCCGCTCGGCTCGGGCCACGCCTCGGTCGTGCCATATTCCGCGCTCCAGACGCGCGACGGCCACCTGATCGTGGCCATCTTCGCCGAGAAATTCTGGGGGCTGTTCTGCCGCGCGGTGGACCATCCGGAGTGGGAGCGCGACCTCCGGTTCGCGACCAACCGCGACCGCGTCCTCCACCGCGACGTGTTGATGCCGCTGGTCGAGGCGGCCTTTCGCACCCGGACGACCACGGACTGGCTCGAGCGCCTGCAGGCGCACAACGTGCCGGCCACCCCGATCCTGACCGTGGACCGTGTGCTGTCGGATCCGCAAGTGGCCCAGCGCGGCATGGTCATCGAGATGGACCACCCGCGGCACGGCCGAACCTCGACGCTCGGCACCCCCCTCAAGATGGACGGGGCGATGGGCCTCGAGGTGACGCCGCCACCCCGGCTCGGCGAGCACACCAATGAGATCCTGGGCCGGGTGCTCAAGTATTCGAACGTGAAGATCGCGGAGCTGCACGCGATCGGGGCGGTCGCGTGATGGCTTGGCGAGCCGCGGCACGGCCGCCGTGCGAGGCGCGCCGGTGAACATCGCGGTCCTCGGTGGCGGTAACGGCGGGTTCGCGACCGCGGCGGACCTCTCCCTCGCCGGCCACAGCGTGCGCCTCTGGAGCCGGTCACCGCAGGCGCTCGGGTCACTGGCCGTCGACCCCACGATCGCCCTGACGGCCGAAGGGCGAGCGGGGAAAGCGCGCCTCGCGCGCGCGACGACCGAGCTCTCCCAGGCCGTCGCCGGCGCCGAGATCCTGATCGCGCCGCTCCCGGCGACGAGCCACGACGACCTGGCCAAGCGCCTCGCGCCGCACCTGGATTCCCGCCAGATCATCCTGCTCACGCCTGGCACGCTCGGCACCTACGCCATGGCGCGCGCCCTCGGCCGCGCCGGCGCGACGCTGCCCTATGCCCTGGCCGAGACGGGCAGCCTGCCATATCTCGCGCGGAAGACGGGATCCACGACGGTGTCGGCGCCCGTGCGCGCCGCGAACCTCCCCCTCGGCGTCTTCCCGGCGTCGCGCACCGCACCGACGATCGCGCGCCTGGCCGAGCTCTTCCCGTCCCTCCGGCCGTGCGCCGACGCGCTGGACGCCGCGCTGACGAACGCGGGGCCGGTCATTCACCCGCCGCTCGTGCTCTTGAACGCAGGGCCGATCGATGGCGGACGCTTCGACATTCACGCGGCGGGGACCACGTCGAGCGTCCGCCGGCTGATCGACGCCGTCGACGCCGAGCGGGTCGTGACGCGGAAGGGCTGGGGATATCCGGCGCCACACTACGAGCTGGCCACCTACTACGACGAGACGCGCGCCGCCGAAGGCCTCTACGGTGCCGGGGCCAGGGCGAAGCTCATCGCCAGCGGCCTCTGGAGCGAGATCCTCACGTTCGAGCACCGGTACGTGACCGAGGACGTGGGCCTCGGTCTCGCCCTCTTCGAGTCAGCCGGCCGGGCGGCCGGGGTCGAGACCCCGGCGATCTCGGGGCTCCTGCTCGTGTTCCGCGCGCTGCTCGAGCGCGAGCTCTCCGGACGGGGTCGGGCGCTCGAGCACCTGGGGCTCGGCGACTTCAGTCGGCGTGAAATCCGCGCATTCCTGCACGAGGGCTGGGAGTCGCCAATGTGGGCGAAGGTGCTCCGGTGACCACGGCCGCCCTGGTGCACGTCGTCGTGAGCGGTCTCGCCACCGGGTCGATCTACGCGCTGATGGCGCTCAGCCTCGTGATCGTCTACAACGCGACCCGAACCCTCAACTTCGCGCAGGGCGAGATGCTGATGATCTCGACCTTCGTCGGCTGGACGGCGCTCCAGGTGCGGCGCGCGCCCCTCGTCTACCGGCCCCTGATCTTCGGCGCCATCCTGGTCACGTCCATGCTGTTCATGCCGGGCGGCATCGCGAGCGCGCTCCGGAAGCTCTCGCCTCGACAAGGAGACGATGCATGATCACCCGCTCGATCGCCCTGCTGCTCCTTCTGATCGTCACGCTGAGCGCGAGGCGTGTCGTCGCCGAGCCGGGCGTCAGCGACGCGGAAATCGTGCTCGGCGGCTCCAACTCGTTCTCGGGCCCGCTCGCGTTCACCGGGGAGCAGATCACGAAATTCGGCGTGGACCTCTACTTCCGGGTGGTCAACGACGCGGGCGGGATCCACGGGCGGAAGGTCCGGACCGTGTACTACGACGACGGCTACCGACCTCAGGATGCGGTCGCCAACACCAAGAAACTGGTCGAGCAGGACCGCGTCTTCGCGATCGTCATCCCCCAGGGGTCGCCGCCGGTCGTGGCCACGCTCGAGTACCTCGAGGCGAACAAGGTTCCGCTCCTGTTGCCGTACCAGAGCTCGCCGGTGACGCGGGCCCGGCGCTACGTGTTCCAGGGCATGACGCTGAGCGATCGGTCCTCGAGGATGATGGTCGACTACCTCGCCGGGCAGCGGAAATACAAGAAGTTCGCGGCGCTCTACCAGGACGACGAGTACGGGAAGTCGTTCCTCACGGCCTTCGAGAAGGACCTCGGACGGTTCGGTCTCAAGCTGGCGGCCGCCGAGTCGGTCAAGCGCGGCGTCACCGACGTGAGCGCGCAGATCGCGAAGCTCCAGGCGGCCAAGCCGGAGGTGACCTTCCTCGTGCTGGTACCGGGGCCGGCCGCGCAGGCGCTGCGCGAGCGCCAGAAGATCGGCTGGACCGACACGCTCATGGTCTCGACGGGCCCGCTCACCGACGAGCGCTACCTGGCGCTCGCCGGCGAGGCGGCGGACGGCGTCGAGGGGCTGTCGCTCTGGCCCGATCCGGTGACCTCGGAGCTGTCCGGCGTCAAGCTGTACCGCGCGTACATGCAGAAGTACTTTCCGAAGAACGAGGCGAACCGCTACTCGCTCGCCGGCTACTTCGCCGGGATGCTCTTCACCGAGGCCGCGAAGCGCGCCGGGCGCGACCTGACACGCGAGTCGCTGATCGTGGCGCTGGAATCCGTCAAGGGGTTCGAGAGCGGCCTGCTGCCGCCGCTCACGATCGGTCCCGACCACGAGACGCAGAAGCAGGGGTTCTGGGTGCGCGTCGAGAACGGACGCTTCAAGCCGTTGACCGACTGGCTCAAGTCCGAGTAGGGCTGGTGCTCGGCGTCGAAGACCTCTCGATCAGCTCGGCCTCGACGCGCTCAGCGGGCTCGGCTTCGGGGTCGCCGAGCGAGAGATCTTCGCGCTCATCGGTCCCAACGGCGCGGGGAAGTCGACCGTGTTCAACGTGATCACGGTCACCCACGCGGCGGCGGACGCCATCGTCGCCGCCGGCGTCGGCCACGTCCCCGAGGGGCGCGAGATCTTCCGGGAGTTCACGGTCCGCGAGAACCTGCTCGTCGGCGGCCACACCGTGCGCCGGCGGGACATCGGCGAGCGGCTCGAGGCGGCCTTCCAGCTGTTTCCGACGCTCCGGGAGCGGCAGGGCCAGGCGGCCGGGACGCTCTCGGGCGGCGAGCAGCAGATGCTTGCCATCGGCCGCGCCCTCGTGACCCGACCCCGGCTCCTGCTGCTCGACGAGCCGTCGCTCGGTCTGGCGCCGATGCTCTCGCGCGAGATCTTCCGGGTGATCCGGCGGATCAACGACGGGGGCGTCGCCGTCCTGCTCGTCGAGCAGAACGCCCGACGGGCGCTCGCGCTCGCGAGCCGCGGCTACGTCCTCGAGATGGGGCGACTGGTCGCGTCCGGCCCGAGCGCGGGACTGGCGGAAGACCCGCGCGTCCGGACCGCCTACCTCGGCCTCGACGGCCGGACTCCGTGACGATGTGGCAGCCCGAGCTGGAGGCGCTCGCGCGCGAGGCCCTGGAGCGTCTCGTCGTCGAGCGCATGCGCGCGACGCTCGCTCGGGTCCTGGCCGAGCCCGCCTGGGCGCGCCGCCTTCGCGGCGTCCATCCCGAGGACGTCGTCCAGGTCGAGGACTGGCGGGCGCTGCCGTTCCTCACGAAGGGGGAGCTGCGTGACGCGTACCCCTACGGGCTCGCGTGCGCGCGCGAGGCGGGCTATGTCCGGATCCAGATGTCGAGCGGGACGACCGGCAACCCGATCCTGAATCCCTATACCGCCTCCGACGTGGCGCAGTGGGGCGACGTCATGGCGCGCTGCTACGTCGCCGCGGGCGTCGGCCGCGAGGACGTCATCCAGATCACGCCCTCGTTCGGCCTCTTCACCGGCGGCTTCGGCTTCCACTATGGCGCCGAGCGGCTCGGCGCGATGGTGATCCCGACCGGCGCCGGGCGGACAACCCTGCAGCTCCGGCTCATGCGCGATCTCGAGGCGACCGTCGTCGCCGCAACCGCGACCTACCCACTGCGGCTCATCGAGGCGGCGCGCGAGGAGCGATTCGACCTCGCCTCCCTGTCGCTCCGCGTGGGCATCCTCGGCTCGGAGATGTGGTCCGACGAGCTGCGGGCGCGCATCGAGAAGGAGCTCCACATTCGCACCTTCGACATCATCGGCATGACCGAGACGGGCGGACCGGGGCTCGGCATCGATTGCACCGCGCGCAGCGGTATCCACGTCTGGGAGGATCACTATTACCCGGAGGTCGTCGACCCGGCGACCGGCGCGGTCGTGCTGGACGGCACGGAGGGCGAGCTGGTCGTCTCGACGCTGACGCGGGAGGGCCTGCCGCTGGTCCGCTACCGGACCCACGACCTGACGCGCGTCGTCTCGCGCGCCCCCTGCGACTGCGGACGGACCTCGCTCAGGATCGACCGGCTGCGCGGACGCGCCGACGACATGGTGATCTACAAAGGGGTGAACTTCTACCCGCGCCAGATCGAGACGATGCTCCTGCGCCACGCCGGCGTGAGCCACGAGTACCAGATCGTGCTCGACTCGGAGGGCGGCGGCGAGCGAATGACGATCCGCGTCGAGGCGGAGCCGGGCTGCGATCCGGCGGTCGCGGCGCGGATCCGGCGCGAGTTGCACGACGTGCTGGCGCTGAGCTCGGAGGTGCGTCTCTGCACGCACGGCGAGATCGAACGGCCGCAGGGCAAGGCGGTGCGTGTCGTCGATCGTCGGCCGCGGCGGTGAGCCGGGCCCGGCGAGACCGCTGATGGCGCGCGGGCTCCTGTCGGGTGTCACGGTGCTCAGCCTCGAGCAGGCCACGACGCTCCCGTTCCTGACCTACCGGCTCGCGTGCGACGGCGCCCGTGTGATCCGGGTGGAGCACGCCGAGCGTCCGGATCCCAACCGGTTCGTCGGCCACGACGTGCTCGCCGAGCCCGCGATGCGTAGCTACTTTCTGCCGAACAACTGCGGCAAGGAAGCCATCACCCTCAACCTCGATCATCCCGACGGCCAGGCGCTCCTGCGCGCGCTGATCGTCAAGCTCCCCGTCGACGTGTTCGCCTGCAATCAGCGGACGCGGAGTTACGCCCGCCTCGGGATCGAGCCCGAGCGGCTCCTCGCCGTGAAGTCCGACCTGATCTGGCTCGGCATCACGGGCTTCGGTCCGGAGCACGACGAGGCGGCCTACGACCCTGTGCTGCAAGCGCGCGCCGGCTTCATGGACCTGACCGGCGACGCCGGGGGCCCCCCCACGGTCTTCGGCCTGCCGATGGTCGACCTGGGAGCCGCCGAGCACGGCTACAGCGAGGTCGTGAAGGCGCTCTATCGCCGCGCCACGACGGGCGAGGGGGCGCGCATCGACGTGTCGATGCTGCGCAGCGCGGTGTCGTGGATGGTCGCGCCCATCACGCTCGCCGGGAGCCTCGGCGAGCGTGTCACGCGAAAGGGTAACCGCCATCAGTTCTTCGCCCCCGTCGCCGTCCACCGGACGCGCGACGGCCACGTGTACCTGGCGGTGGGTAACGACCAGCAGTGGGCGGCGCTGACGGCGCTCTCGGGCTTCGCCGGGTTGGCGCGGCCCGAGTACGCGGCCAACGCGGGCCGCATCGCCGACGTCGATCGGCTGGATCGCGCGCTGGCCGACTGCTTCGCGGATCTCGGCACCGCCGAGGCGCTCGAATCGCTCCGGCGCGCCGGCGTGCCGGTGTCCCGCGTCAGCACCCTCGCCGACGTCGCGGCCGATCCGCTGGTCGCCGAGCGGCTCGTCCAGGTCACGGACCCACGATCCGGCCTCCGGCTCGCGCTGCCGGCCCCACCGGTCGGCGAGCCGCCGGTGCTGAGCTTTCCGCCCCGGCTCGGCGAGCACAATGAGAAGATCTACGTCGACGCGCTCGGCCTGACGCCCGAGCGGCTGGCCGAGTTGAGGCGGCGGCAGATCGTCTAAGGGGGGACCCGACATGAACGACCTCTTCTACCTCACCGAGGACCAACGGATGATCCGGGACCTCGCGCGCAAAGTCGCTCGCGACCGGATCGCGCCGCACGCCGCGCACTACGACGAGACCGAGAGCTACCCGACGGAGTCGATGCGCGCGCTCGTCGACTCCGGCCTCTTCGGCGTCTGGGTGCCGGAGGAATACGGCGGGACGAACATGGGCTGTCTCGCGCTCGCCCTGGTCGCCGAGGAGCTCGGATGGGCGTGCGCCGGGACGACCACGAACTTCGGCGCGCACCCGCTCGGCGGCCTGCCGATCCTCCTGGCCGGCACCACGGAGCAGAAGAAGAAGTACTTGCCCCGTCTCGCGGCCGGGGAGTTCATGGCGGCGTACTCGCTCTCGGAGCCCGGCGCCGGCTCGGACGCCGCGAGCCTCCGGACCACGGCGGTCCGCACGGGCGATCGCTACGTCCTGAACGGCGCGAAGCAATGGTGCTCCCATGGCGACCACGCGGACGTCATCACCGTCTTCGTGACCGTCGATCCGGGCAAGCGCGCCAAGGGCATCACCGCCTTCCTCATCGAGAAGGACGTGCCCGGCTTCGCCCTCGGCAAGAAGGAAAGGAAGATGGGGATCCGCTGCTCGCCCACGGTGGCGCTCCACTTCACGGATTGCGCCGTCCCGATCGAGCAGCGGCTCGGCGAGGAGGGCGAGGGATTCAAGATCGCCATGCAGACGCTCGACATGACGCGCCCGATGACGGGCGCGATGGCGGTCGGCATCGGCCAGGCCGCGCTCGACGCCGCCGCGGCGTACGCGAAGGAGCGGCGGCAGTTCGGCCAGCCGATCGCCGCGTTCCAGGGCATTCAGTTCATGCTGGCGGACATGGCGATGCAGGTGCACGCGGCGCGGCTCATGGTCCATCACGCCGCGCGCCAGATCGACGCGGGCGTTCGGGGCAACACGTACGAAGCGTCGATGGCGAAATGCTGGGCGGGCGACGCCGCCATGAAGGTCGCCACCGACGCGGTCCAGATCTTCGGCGGCTACGGCTACACCCGCGAGTTCCCGGTGGAACGGTACATGCGCGACGCGAAGATCATGCAGATCTACGAGGGCACGAACCAGATCCAGCGCATGATCATCGCCAAAGAACTTCTCGGAGGAGGCGCGTGATGGCGAGGCATCGAGTGACCCGGCGGACGTTTCTCGAGGCGACCGCCGCCGGCGCGAGCGTCGTCGTCGGATTTCCGCTGCCACTGCGCGCGCAGCCGAAGACGTTCAAGATCGGCGTCATTCACCCCGTGACGGGGGCGCTCGCCGAGCCCGGGCAGGCCTGCCGCCTGGGCGCCCAGATGGCCGCGGACGCGATCAACGCGGCGGGCGGCATCAAGGCAAAGGGCATCAAGCTCGAGCTGGTCGTCGGCGACACGCAGACCAAGCCCGAGAACGGCCGCGTCGAGGCCGAGCGGGTCGTGAACCATGGCGCTCAGATGCTGATGGGCTCCTTCGACTCGGGCAGCACCGCCGCCATGGTGTCCGTCGCCCAGCAGCGGCGCGTGCCGCTCCTGATCGACATCGCCGCCGCCGACCCGATCACCGCGAACGTCGCGAAATCCGTCAAAGAAGGTCAGCAGAAGGTCCAGTATGTCTACCGCAACTTTCCCACGGGCTCGAGCTTCGGCCGCAAGGCCGTCCAGTACTTCAGCGAGATCTTCAAGGAAGCGAACGCGTCGCCCAAGCGGGTCGTCCTGATGTACTGCAACGACCTCTTCGGCCAGAACCAGGCGCGGGGGCTCCAGGCGGCCCACAAGGCGGCCAACCCGTCGTGGGAGATCGTCGAGGCCATCCCGTGGCCGGAACCGCCGTCCGATCTCTCGACGGAAATTTCGAAGGCGAAGGCCGCGAAGCCCGACGTGATCGCGCCGATCACCCGGCCGGCGTCCGCGCTGCTGCTCTTCCCCGAGATCCGCAAGCAGCGGATCGAGATCATGGGAGTCGTCGGCCCCGGCAGCCCGGGGCTCTACGAGTCCGGCCAGCTGGCCGCGCTCAAGGACGATCTCGAGTACGTGCTGACGAGCGTGCCGTGGGCGAACTTCAAGAACCCGAAGACCAACGCCGTGGCCGAGGAGTACCGGAGGCGCTCGGGCGGCAAGACGTTCGACACGAACTCGGGCTACTCGTACGACGGCATGTTCGTCATCGCCGACATTCTCGAGCGCGCCGCGAGCCTCGAGGACCCGGACGCGATCGTCGACGCGATGAAGAAGACGAACTTCGGCAGCGGGCTCATGCAGTACGGCGGGCCGGTCGTCTTCAACGAGCTCGGCGACAACCCCAACGCCATCCCGACGATGATCCAGATCCTGAGCCAGAAGCCCGTGGCGGTCTGGCCCAGAGAGGCCGCGCTGCAGAAGCTCGTCTTCCCGAGGCCTAGAGCCTAGGACGACCGGGGGCGGCGGGCGCGTGCGGGCGGTCGGGGCCGGGGTCGACCGGACCACGCGGCACGCGGGCGCTGCTCCGCGGCGGCTGGGCTCCATCCGGGCACGCGGATGCCCGTCGCCGCGTGTCGGGAACGGGTCCGGTCGACCCCAACCCCGACCGTCCGCACGCGCCCGCCGCCCCCAGTCGGGGTCTGCATGGACGTGACGCTGGTTCTGCAGGGATTGCTGAGCGGTCTGCTGTTCGGCGGTGTCTACAGCCTGATGGCGGTCGGCCTCACGCTGATCTTCGGCGTGATGCGCGTGGTGAACTTCGCCCATGGCGACATGATGGTCTGGGGCATGTACCTCGCGTACCTGCTCGCCACCCGCGCGGGCATCGATCCCTACCTGAGCTTCGTCGTCTGTGCCGCCGCGCTGTTCGCGCTCGGCCTCCTCGTGCAGCGGGGACTCGTCGACCGGATCATCGACGCGCCCCACGAGATGCAGATTCTCCTGATGCTCGGGGTCGCGCTCGTGCTCGAGAACCTGGCGCTGGTCGCGTTCGGTCCCGAGCCGACGCGCGTGCGGACGCCCCTCGGGGCGGCGACGCTGTGGATCGGGCCCGTTTTCGTGGACGTCGCCCGGCTCGTGACGTTCGTGGTTGCCGTCGCGCTCACCGTCGCGCTCTCCCTGTTCCTCTACCGGACCGACCTCGGTCGGACGATCCGGGCCGCGGCCGACAACACCTACGGCGCGCTCGTGATCGGCACCGACGTGCGGCGCGTCTATGCGGCGGCGTTCGGCGTGGGCGCGGCCTGCGTGGGCGCGGCGGGCGCGCTGGTCTCCCCGATCCTCCCGTTTCAACCGTCGACCGGGCTCTCGCTGTCGGTGACCTCGTTCAACATTGTGATCATCGGCGGGATGGGGAGTCTCCTCGGCGCGTTCATCGGAGGTCTGCTGGTGTCGGTCGCCGAGTCGCTCGGCGCCGTGTTCCTCAAGCCGTCGCTCAAGGAGCTGGTGAGCTTCTCGCTGCTCATTCTAATCCTCCTGTTCCGGCCGGCGGGCCTGTTCGCGAAGCGCACGTCATGAGGTGGGTCGTCGGCGCGGCGCTCGCGGTGCTGCTGGCCCTTCCGGCGGTGCTGAGCTCGTACGCGATGACCATCTTCATCCTGATCTTCTTCTACGCGTTCCTCGGGCAGGCGTGGAACAGCGTGGGCGGATACGCGGGCCAGCTCTCGGTCGGGCACGCCGCCTTCGTCGGGGTCGGCGGCTACACGGCGGCGATGCTGTCGATCGAGGGGGGGCTGACGCCGTGGGTGGGCATGTTCGTCGGCGCCGTGCTCGCGGCGCTGCTCGGCGCGATCATCGGCTACCTCGGCTTCCGCTTCGGCCTGCGCGGCTTTTACTTCGTCCTGCTCACCGTGGCGTTCGCCGAGATCTGTCGCATCGCCGTCTCGAACATCGACGCGCTCGGGGGCCCACTCGGCCTGTACATCACCTTCACCGGCGACCCACGGCAGTTCCAGTTCAGCGACGGTCGCGTCTACTACTACGTCGCGCTGGCCCTCATGCTGGTGGCCACGGCGACCGCCTGGGCGATCGAGCGGCGGCGCTTCGGCATGTACCTCGCGGCGATCCGCGAGGACGAGGCCGCGGCCGAGGCGCTCGGCGTGGACGCGTTCAAGTACAAGATGCTCGCGATGATCGTGTCGTCCTTCCTCACGGGGCTGGCCGGCACCTTCTACGCCTTCTACCTCTTCTCGCTCCAGCCCAACACGCTGTTCGGTATCCCGCTGTCGGTCGAGATCGCCATCCGCCCGATCGTGGGCGGCGCCGGCACGCTCCTCGGACCCATCGTGGGCTCCTTCATCTTGACGCCGCTGGCCGAGCTCTCTCGGCTCTATCTCGGGCAGGGAGGACTGCACGGCGCGCACCTGATCGCGTACGGCGTGCTTCTGATCGGCGTGGTGCTATTCCTGCCCGAGGGCGCCTATCCGCGTCTGCGCCGCGCGCTCCAGCGGAGCCGGGGCGCGCCCTTCTCGGGCGACGAACGGAGCCACGCCGCGCCTGTCTCAGGCCACCCTCAGTCCGAGCCGGCCGACGAACGGAGCCACGCCGCGCCTGTCTCAGGCCACCCTCAGTCCGAGCCGGCCTCACGGCCCCCGCTACAACAGACCCTGCTGGTGGCACGCGGGCTGTCCAGGCGCTTCGGCGGGCTCCAGGCCGTCGCCGGGCTCGACCTAACGGTCCAGCACGGCGAGATGCTCGGGCTCATCGGCCCGAACGGGGCCGGCAAGACGACGGTCTTCAATCTCCTCTCGGGATTTCTCACGCCGGACGCGGGCGACGTCAGCTTCCGTGACCGCTCGATCGTCGGGCTCCCACCGCACGCGATCTGCCGCCTCGGGCTGGCGCGGACGTTTCAGATCGTCCGGCCCTTCCCGCGCATGACGGTGCTCGAGAACGTGAGGGTGGGCGCGCTCGCGCGGCATCCGCTGGCCGTCGCGGCGCGCGCCCGCGCTCGCGACGTCGTGGAGCGCGTGGGACTCGGCGCCCGGGAGCACGTGACGGCGGGCGCCCTGACGCTCGCCGAGCGCAAGCGCCTCGAGCTGGCGCGGGCGCTCGCCACCGAGCCGGGCCTGCTCCTGCTCGACGAGGTGATGGCGGGGCTCAATCCGACGGAGATCGAGACGATCATCCAGCTGATCCGCGGCATCCATGAGTCGGGGGTGTCCATTCTGTTGATCGAGCACAACATGCGGGCGGTGATGGCGCTGTCCCATCGGATCGTCGTGCTGAGCTTCGGCGAGAAGATCGCGGAGGGAGCCCCGGCCGACATCGCCAATCACCCGAAAGTGGTCGAGGCCTACCTGGGCGACGAGTATGTCCGCGCTGCTCCGGCTTGACGGGCTCGAGGCCGGCTACGGCGACCTGACGGCGGTCTCCGGCGTCTCGCTCGAGGTGCGACGGGGCGAGGCGGTGGCGCTGATCGGCTCGAACGGCGCCGGCAAGACCACGACGCTGCGGGCGATCTGCGGGCTTCTGCCCGTGCGCGCCGGGCGCATCGAATTCGAGGGCGCGCGGCTCGATGGTCTCGGATCGTCCCAGATCGTCGCGCGGGGCATCGCCCACGTGCCGGAGGGGCGCCAGCTCTTTCCCACGATGACGGTCCGAGACAATCTCGAGCTCGGCGGGCGCGCCGCGGACCGGCGGCGGCGGGACGACGCGCTCGAGCTTGTCTTCACGCTCTTCCCCCGCTTGCGCGAGCGCGAGCGGCAGCTGGCCGGGACGCTGTCGGGCGGCGAGCAACAGATGTGCGCGATCGGGCGCGGGCTCATGGCCCGCCCGCGGCTCCTCCTGCTGGACGAGCCGAGCCTCGGGTTGGCGCCGATGACGGTGAAGCTCATCTTCGACACTCTGCAGCGTGTCAATGGCGACGGCACGACGATCATGCTCGTCGAGCAGAACGTGCCGCGCGCGCTCCAGCTCTCGCACCGAGGCTACGTGCTCGAGAACGGGCGGATCGTGCTCGAGGGGACGCGGGAGAGCCTGCGGGCGAGCCCCCACGTGAAGCAGGCGTATCTCGGTCTCTGAGGAGCGGCCGCGCCGGGTCCTCACATCCCTCCGATGTCGGCGAGGGGAGCTCCGGCACCGCGTCGCCGACCCGGTGCCCCCCCAGGAGCGACCCCATGGAGGGCTCCGGTGCGATACTGTGGAGGCTCGGGCCAGGGGGGAGCCGTCCGCCATGACCAGTCCGATCATCAGTGAAGCGATCCGAGTTCTCGTCGATCGACGGGACCTCACGCGCATCGAAGCCGCGGCGGCGATGGAAGCGATCATGTCGGGTGCGGCGACCCACGCGCAGATCGCCGCGTTCCTGACCGCGCTTCGGATGAAGGGCGAGATCGTCGAGGAGCTGATCGGCTTCGCGCAGGTGATGCGCCAGAAGGTCGTGCGCATCCGCACACGCGGCGACGAAGTGGCCGGCCTGACCGGCACGGACCGCGAGATGCTGATCGACACCTGTGGCACCGGAGGGGACGCGACCGGCACCTTCAACGTGTCGACGGCGACGGCGTTCGTCGTGGCCGGGTCCGGGCTTCGCGTCGCCAAGCACGGCAACCGCTCCGTGTCCTCGCTCTGTGGCTCCGCCGACGTGGTCGAGACGCTCGGCATCAATCTCGACCTGCCGCCGCAGAAGGTCGCGCGCTGCGTGGATCAGGTGGGGATCGGCTTCCTCTACGCGCCGCTTCTGCACACGGCGATGAAGCACGTGATGCCGGCGCGGCGCGAGATGGGCGTGCGCACCGTCTTCAACATGCTGGGGCCGCTGACCAACCCGGCGGGCGCCAACGCCCAGGTCGTCGGCGTCTACGCGGCCGCGCTCACCGAGCCGCTGGCGCGGGTGCTCGCGGAGCTCGGCACGTTCCGCGCGTTCGTCGTCCACGGAGCGGACGGCCTCGACGAGATCTCGAACACCGGCGAGAGCCGCGTCTCCGAGGTCCGCGAAGGCGTCGTGCGCACGTTCACCGTCCGGCCAGAGGACTTCGGCCTGCCGCGCGTCTCGATGCGCGATCTGCTCGGCGGCGACCGCGAGCAGAACGCCGCGATCATCCACGCGATCCTCCGCGGGGAGCCCGGCCCCAAGCGGGACATCGTGGTGATGAACGCCGCCGCCGCGCTGGTCGTGGGCGTCAAGGCACGCGACTTCAAGGAGGGCGTCGAGCTGGCGGCTCGCTCGATCGACACTGGCGCCGCCCGCGACAAGCTCGAGGAGCTCGTCCGCTTCACGGGGCGGCTCTCGCAGGAGGCGTGAGCGGCCGGGGAGACTCGGGTCGTGGCGGCCGCCTCCGGTTCCAAAAAGTGCGGCGGAACTTGCGCGAGGCCGGCCGGCTGACCTAGAATAGGCCTAGAATAGACTGTCGCGGCGCGCTCAAGTTCCCTTCGATGTTGGGGTTTTCTTTTCCTCGTACAGCGCTTCCGCGGCGCGTTTCGAGGCGTAGTGTTCTAGAACACTGAGGTCCTAATGAACGGTGTCAGGGCGAGCGCGAAGCGCATCCGGGTCCCGCGCTACCACCGCATCGCCGAGACGTTGAGCGAGCGGATCCGGCGGGGCGAGCTCGCGCCCGGCGCGCGGCTCGACAACCAGCGCCAGCTCGCGAAGAGCTTCGGCGTCACGCTCATGACGCTGCGGCAGGCGCTCGAGCTCCTCGAGCGCGAGCACCTGATCACGCGCCGCCACGGTCTCGGGACGTTCGTCGCCGCGCCCTCGATCGACTACGACATCCTCCAGCTCCGTCGCTTCGCCGGGGATCTCTCGGCCAAGGGCGAGCACGTCGCGACGCGGCTCCTGGGGGCGCGGTTCGCCGCCCCCGACCGGCGCGTTGCGGAGGCGCTGCGACTCCCGGCGCCGGCCCGCGTGTTCGTGCTGGAGCGGCTGCGGCTGGTCGACGACCATCCGATGAGTCTTCAGCGGTCGTTCCTCCCACCGCTGATCGGCGAAGAGGTGGTGCGGGCCGATCTCGCGCGGACGCCGCTCCACCAGGTGCTCGAGTTCAAGCTCGGCGTCATCATCGTGCGCGCGCACGAGACCGTCTCGGCGGTGCGCCTGGGCCGGCGTGAGGCGCGCGATCTCGGATGCCGCGCCGGCGAGCCGGCGTTCGAGGCCGAGCGCGTCTCGCACGACGCCGGCGGCGCGCCCGTTGTCTTCGACCGCGTCTTCATCCCGGGCGACCGCTTCCGGATCACCCGCGAACTCCGTGACGAAGGAGCGACGTCATGAAGATCCTCGTGACCGTCAAGCAGGTGCCGGACACCGCGACCCAGGTGAAGATCGCCGCCGACGGCAAGACGATCGACACCACGGGCATCACGTGGATCGTGTCGCCGTACGACGAGTTCGCGGTCGAGGAAGCGCTGCGCATCAAGGAAAAGCGCGGTCAGGGCGAGGTCGTGGCGGTGTCGCTCGGCCCCGATCGGGTGAAGGAGGTGCTCCGCTCCTGCCTCGCGATGGGCTGCGACCGCGCGATCCACCTGAACGACCCCGCCTGGGCGGCCGCCGACACGCTGGCGACGGCCAAGGCGCTCGCGGCGGCCATCAAGCAGGAAGGCCCGCAGCTCGTGTTGTGCGGTCGCCAGGCGATCGATGACGACATGGGCGCGGTGGCGGCGCAGCTCGCCGAGCTGCTCGGCTGGCCGTGCGCCTACTGGATCATGGAGGAGGCGATCGACGCCGACGCCAAGTCCGTCCGCGCCGCCCGCCAGGTCGAGGGTGGACTCGAGGTCTTCGATCTCCCGCTGCCCGCGGTCCTCGCCGCGCAAAAGGGGCTCAACGAGCCGCGGTACCCGACGCTGAAAGGCATCATGGGCGCGAAGAAGAAGGAGATCAAGGACGTGAAGGCGGCCGATCTCGGGTTGACGTCGGAGTCGCCGCAGCTCTCGATCGTCGGGCTCCAGGCGCTGCCACCCCGCCCGCCCGGACGCATCATCGCGGGCGACGTGCCCACGGCGGTGAAGGAGCTGGTCCGCGCACTGCGCGAAGACGCCAAAGCGATCTAGGGGGAGTCGAGCCCGGGGAACAGCAGTCGAAAGAGACGGCGAAAACAGGGAGAGTCGAGAGGCCGGCGAACAGGGGGGAGTCGAGAGGGGGGTGGAGGGTGTACGCATGCCGTACACCCGGAACCCCCCTCTCCCAAGAGGACACAATGCCGAACGCGTTCTGGTGCATCGTCGAAGACGATCGAAACGGCTCGCCGAAGAAGGTCATGGCCGAAGTCATCGGCGAAGCCTCGCGGCTCGCGCCGGGGCGCGCCGAGGCCGTCTGGCTCACCGACAAGGCGAGCGAGGCCGGACTGAAGCAGCTCGGTGAGTGGGGCGCCACGAAAGTGCTGTTGCTCGAGCACGCGGCCCTCGCCCCCTATCGGAGCGAGGTGTGGGTGGCGGCCGCCGCCGAGCTTGCCGCCAAGGAAGCGCCGAAAGCGATCTTCGCGCCCGTGACGAGCCGCCAGCGGGAGTTCGTGGCGCGGCTCGCGGCGCGGCTCGGCGTCGGGCTCGCGGCCGACTCGGTCGGGTTCGCCCTCGATGGGGACGCCCTGGTGGCGACTCGCCCGATCTACGCGGGCAAGCTTCTCTCGAAGGTGACGTGGGCCAAGGCGCCGTGGGTCGCGACGCTCCGACCTAACGTGTTCCGCCCGGCGGACACCCAGCCCGGAAAGACGGCGACGATCGAACGACCGACCGTGACGGTGCCCGGCGCCCAGATGAAGTTCGTCGAGCGCCGCGAGGAGGTCTCCACCGGCCTGCCGGAGCTGACCGAGGCGGAGACGGTCATCTCGGGCGGGCGCGGGATGAAGGGGCCGGAGAACTACGTGATCCTCGAAGAGCTGGGCCGCGTGATCGGCGCCGCGGTGGGCGCGTCGCGCGCCGCGGTCGACGCCGGCTGGCGGCCGCACCGGTTCCAGATCGGCCAGACCGGCCGGACCATCTCGCCGAAGCTCTATCTCGGCTTCGGCGTCTCGGGCGCGATCCAGCACCTGGCCGGAATGCGGACCTCGAAGGTCATCGTCGCCGTGAACAAGGACCCGGAGGCGCCGATCTTCAAGATCGCCGACTTCGGGATCGTTGCCGACCTCTTTGAGGTGGTGCCGGAGCTCACGAAAGAATTCAAGAAGCTCCTCGAGAAATGAGGACTGCGTGCCCGGCACAGGGGGGAGTCGAGAGGGGGGCGGAGGCTGTACGCCTGCCGTACAGCCGGAGCCCCCTTCTCCAGAAGGGAGTCGAGAGGGTGACGACGAACCGGGGGAGTCGAGAGGGGGGCGGAGGGTGTACGCATCTCGTACACCCGGAGCCCCCCTCTCCCAAAAATGAAGTTTGATTTGACCGAGGAGCAGCAGCTGATTCAGGCGACGGTCCGGGAGTTCGCCGACTCCCAGATCAGGCCGATCGCCGCCGAGATCGATCGGGAAGCGCGCTTCCCGCACGAGACGGTCAAGGGCATGGGGGAGCTCGGCCTCATGGGCATGGTGATTCCCTGGCCCTCGAGGAAATCGCCAGGGCGTGCGCGAGCCACGCCGTCATCATGTCGGTCAACAACTCGCTCTACGGCGAGCCGGTGTACCGGTATGGCACGGACGCCCAGCGCGAGCGTTACCTGAGGCCGGTCGCCTCCGGTCACGCCCACGGGTGTTTCGCGCTCACGGAGCCGCAGGCGGGCTCGGACGCGACGAACCAGGCGACGCTCGCGGTCCGCGACGGCGACCACTACGTGATCGACGGCTGCAAGCGCTTCATCACCACGGGCCGCGAGGCGTCGTTCGCACTCGTCTTCTGCCAGACCGACCGCGCCCAGGGGCACCGAGGCATCTCCGCCTTCGTCGTGGAGAAGGGAACGCCCGGGTTCACGGTGACCAAGACCGAGGACAAGCTCGGTATCCGGGCGTCGGACACGGCCGAGCTGGTCTTCGACGGCTGCCGCGTCCCGGCGGCGAATCGCCTCGGAGAGGAAGGCCAGGGATTCAGGATCGCCCTGTCGGCGATCGACGGGGGGCGGGTCGGGATCGCGGCCCAGGCGCTCGGGATCGCGGCCGGCGCGTACGCGCGCTCCGTGGCGTATGCCCGCGAGCGGAAGGCCTTCGGGGTGCCGATCGGCGAGCACCAGATGATCCAGTGGATGCTGGCCGACATGGCGGTGGCCATCGACGGCGCTCGCCTGCTGACTCGCAAGGCGGCGGCGCTCAAGGACGCGGGCCAGCCGTATCGCTCGGCGGCCGCGATGGCCAAGCTGTTCGCCGCCGAGACCGCGATGAAGGTCACCACCGACGCGATCCAGGTCCACGGCGGCTACGGCTTCATCAAGGAGTACGAGGTCGAGCGTGCCTTCCGCGACGCGAAGATCACGCAGCTCTACGAGGGGACGTGTTGCGAGGTGACCATGACGGAGCGTGAGCGGCGGCCCGAGCGCTCGGCGCGCTTCGAGACGCTGTCGGGCATCCCGATCGAGCCGCTCTACACGCCGGCGAGCCTGCGCGATTGGTCGCCCGACGAGCAGCTCGGCCGCCCGGGCGAGTACCCGTTCACCCGCGGCGTCTATCCGACGATGTACCGGGGCCGACTCTGGACGATGCGGATGTTCGCCGGGTTCGGACGGCCCGAAGACACCAACGCCCGGTTCAAGTACCTGCTGGCGCAGGGCCAGACCGGGCTGTCGACCGCGTTCGACATGCCCGCGCTGATGGGATACGACGCGGACCACCCGCGGGCGCGGGGCGAGGTCGGCAAGGAAGGCGTGTCGATCTCGACGCTCGATGATTTCGAGCGACTGTTCGCGGATATCCCGCTCGGCGACGTCACGACGTCGATGACGATCAACTGCACGGCGTCGGTCGTGCTCGCCATGTACCTGGCCCTCGCCGAGAAGCAAGGGATCGCGTGGGACCGCGTCGGCGGCACGATGCAGAACGACATGCTGAAGGAATTCATCGCGCAGAAGGAATGGATCTGCCCGCCCGAGCCCGCGGTGCGGATCGTCGTCGATATGATCGAGTTCACCTCGAAGCACGTGCCACGCTTCAATCCGGTCTCGATCTCGGGCTACCACATCAGGGAGGCGGGCGCGACCGCGGTGCAGGAGCTCGCGTTCACGCTGGCCGACGGCCTCGGCTACGTCGAGGCGGCGTGCGCGCGCGGGCTCGACATCGACAGCTTCGCGCCGCGGCTCTCGTTCTTCTTCGACATCCACAACGACTTCTTCGAGGAGATCGCCAAGCTTCGGGCGGCGCGGCGGCTGTGGGCGCGTTTCATGAAGGAGCGCTTCGGCGCCCGGAAGCCCGAGTCGATGCTGCTCCGGACGCACACTCAGACGGCGGGCGTCTCGGCGACCGCCCAGCAGCCGCTGAACAATATCGCCCGCGTCGCCCTCCAGGCGCTGGCGGCGGTGCTCGGCGGCGCCCAGTCGCTCCACACCAACTCGTACGACGAGACGTGGGCGCTGCCGACGGAGGAGGCGGTGACGGTCGCCCTGCGGACCCAGCAGATCCTCGCCGAGGAATCCGGGGTGGCCCTGACCATCGATCCGCTCGGGGGCTCGTACTACCTCGAGACGCTGACGAACCAGATGGAAGAGGCCGCGCACGAGTACATCCGGAAGATCGACGCGATGGGCGGCATCGTTCGCGCCATCGACACGGGCTATCCGCAGCGGGAGATCGCGGACGCCGCGTACCGCTATCAGCTGATGGAGGATCGACGGGACAAGGTCGTCGTCGGCGTCAACAAGTACGTGATGCCGGAGGAGCGCCCCATCAACTATCTCAAGATCGACGCGGCCGTCGAGCGCGAGCAACTCGAGCGCGTCGGGCGCCTCAAGGCCGCGCGCGACCCGGCGAAGGTCGAGCGGCGGCTCAAGCAGCTGGCCGAGGCGTGCCGCGAGCGGCGAAACGTGATGCCGGTGCTCTGTTCGGGCTCTACCGCGAGCCCATAATCTTCTAGGGCGGCTGATGACAACGACCCATCTGCTTCGTTGGCTCCGTCGGCGCCGCCTCGGATCCGGGTCGTTTTGATCAGCCGCCAAGGACAAGCGCATGGTGCTTGAGGTTCATGAGTTCGAAGGCTGGAGTGTGGCGTGAGGAGGGATGAGATGAGTGAGCCCATCAGGATCAGCCGAGCGACCGCGAAGAAGCCGAAGCCCAAGGACAGCGAGCTCACGTTCGGGACCGTCTTCACCGACCACATGTTCGTCGCGGACTTCCAGGAGGAGAAGGGCTGGTACGACCCGCGGATCGAGCCGTACGGGCCGCTCGCGCTGGACCCGGCGGCGGCCGTGCTCCACTACGCCCAGGCGGTGTTCGACGGCCTCAAGGCCTTCCGCGGGCGCGACGGCAAGGTCCGGCTCTTCCGCCCCCAGAAGCACGTGGAGCGGCTGATCCAGTCTTCGCAGCGTCTGTGCATCCCGCCGCTCGATCCGGATCTCGCCCTGAAGTCGCTCGTGACCCTCGTCGGGATCGAGAAGGACTGGGTGCCGTCGACGGTGGGAACGTCGCTCTACGTCAGACCCACGATCATTGCGAACGAGCCGTTCCTCGGCGTCCGGCCGGCGAAGTCCTACATCTACTACGTGATCTTGTCGCCGGTCGGCGCGTACTACCCCGAGGGGATCAATCCGGTGAAGATCCTCGTCGTCGACAAGTACGTCCGCGCCGTGGAGGGCGGAGTGGGCAGCGCCAAGACCGGCGTCAACTACGCGGCGAGCCTCTACGCCGCCGAAGAGGCCAAGCACGCCGGGTTCACCCAGGTGCTGTGGCTCGACGGGCGGGAGCGCAAATACATCGACGAAGTGGGCACGATGAACATCATGCTGAAGATCGGGGACGAGGTCGTCACGCCGCCGCTCAGCGGAACCATCCTGGCCGGCGTCACCCGTGATTCGGCGCTGACGCTGATGCGCGACTGGGGCCTGCGCGTCGCCGAGCGGCCGGTGACGATCGACGAGGTCGCCGCCGCCGCGCGCAAGGGGACGCTCGAGGAGGTCTGGGGCACGGGCACCGCCGCGGTCATCTCGCCCGTCGGCGAGCTCGCGTACAAGGGTGAGCGGCTCGTCATCAACGGCGGCCGGATCGGCGCGCTGACCCAGAAGCTCTACGACGCGATCGTCGGGATCCAGTACGGTACGGCGCCGGACCCCCGCGGCTGGACGGTTCCGGTCTAGGAGACACCGATGAGCGACTGCGTCTTCTGTAAGATTCGCGACGGCCAGATTCCCTCGATGAAGATCTACGAGGACGAGCGGACGCTCTGCATCATGGACATCAACCCGCTCAACTCCGGCCACTGCCTGGTGCTCACCCGGGCGCATGCCGCGACGATCTTCGACGCGGACCCGGCTGACCTGCAGGCCGCGATCACCACGGCCAAGCGTGTCGCCACGGCGCAGCGGGCGGCGCTTCAGCCGGACGGCCTGAACATGCTCCAGGCCAACGGCCCGGCCGCCTTCCAGTCGGTGCCGCACTTCCATCTGCATCTCATTCCGCGGTGGACCAACGACGGCAAGGGGTTCGACTGGAAGATCGTCCCCGGCGACGGGCCATTCGCGTCGTCGTCGCCAAGCCCGGCCTCGACGGCCACGACCGCGGGGCCAAGATCGTCGCGCGGGCGCTCCGGGACGCGGGCTTCGAGGTGATCTATACCGGGCTCCATCAGACGCCCGAGCAGATCGTCGCCACGGCGATCCAGGAGGACGCCGATGCCATCGGGCTCTCCGTGCTCTCCGGCGCCCACAAATACCTCTTCCAGCGGGTCCTCGAGTTGCTCGCCGAGCACGGCGCGGCGGACATCGCGGTCTTCGGGGGCGGGATCATCCCTCCCGAAGACATCGCCGCCCTCAAGGCGCTGGGCGTCAAGGAACTATTCACGCCGGGCACCTCGACCCAGGACATCGTCCGCTTCGTGCGCGAGCACATCCGCGCGGCGGTCTAGGCGGTGGACTTCGACCTGACCCCCGAGCAGCAGCAGGTCCGCGACGTCGCGCGCGAGTTCGCCCGGGCCGAGCTCGGCGACAGGATCGCGCCGTTCGACGAGCGTCACGAGTTCCCGCACGAGATCGTCAGGAAGTTGGGCCCGCTCGGCTTCCTGGGCGTGCTCGTGCCCGAAGAATTCGACGGCGCCGGGCTCGATTACGTGTCCTACGCGCTGATCGTTGAGGAACTCTGCCGCGGCGACGCGTCGGTGGGCATCACGATGTGGGCGCACAACTCGCTCTGCGCCAACCACATCGCGGCCTTCGGGTCCCCCGAGCAGAAGCGGAAATACCTGCCGTCGCTCGCCGCCGGCCAGACGCTGGGGGCCTGGGGCCTCACCGAGCCGGGCTCGGGCTCCGACGCCGGCGCGCTCGCCACGCGCGCCGAGCTCAGGAACGGCGAGTGGGTCCTGAGCGGGAGCAAGGCCTTTATCACCAACGCGTCGGTCGCCGCCACCGCGGTCGTCATGGCCCGCACCCGCCC
>QHSR01000018.1:26095-58136 GCA_003221635.1 Candidatus Rokuibacteriota bacterium
TATCGCAAGCTCGGCCTGCACGCGTCGAACACCGCCGAGCTGATCTTCGAAGACGCCCGCGTCCCCCAGGCCAACTTGCTGGGCGAGCGTGACACCGGGTTCGTGCAGGCCATGAAGGTCCTCGAGGGCGGACGCATCGCGATGGCGGCGATGGGCGTGGGCATCGCGCAGGCGGCGGTGGACCAGGCCGTCAGGTACATGCGACAGCGCACGGCGTTCGGGAAGACGCTCGCGGAGTTCAACGGCCTCCAGGGTATGATCGCCGACCTCGCGACCGAGGTCGAGGTGGCGCGTCTGCTCACGCTGCGCGCGGCGTATCTGAAAGACCAGGGCCGGCCGGCGACGCACGCCGCGGCGATGGCGAAGCTCTTCGCCTCGGAGACGGCGATGAAGGCGGCGACGAAGGCCGTGCAGATCCACGGCGGCGCCGGCTACATCACGGAGTTCCCGGTCGAGCGCATCTTCCGAGACGCGAAGCTCACCGAGATCGGCGAAGGCACGTCCGAGATCCAGCGCATGGTCATCGCCCGGGAGATCCTCCAGCTCACGTGACCGCCGCGCGCGGCGCGCTGATCGCCATCGAGGCCGTCACCAAGCGCTATCTCACCAGCTCGGGCCCGGTGGAAGCGCTCCACGACGTCTCGTTCTCGGTCGGTGAAGGCGAGTTCTGCACGCTCATCGGCCCTTCCGGGTGCGGCAAGTCCACGCTGCTCGGCATGCTCGGTGGTCTCGTGGCGCCCGATCAGGGGTGCCTCCTGGTCGACGGCCAGCCGGTGACGGGGCCGGATCCCCGGCGCGTCGCGACCGTGTTCCAGGACGCCGGCCTCTTTCCGTGGCGGACCGCGCTGGAGAACGTCGAGTTCGGCCTCGAGCTCCAGGGCGTGCCGGCGGCGCGCCGTCGCCGGATCGCCGGCGAGCTGCTCGGCCCGCTCGGGCTCTCCGGCTTCGCCGACAAGTACCCGCGCGAGCTGTCGGGCGGGATGAAGCAGCGCGTGGCGATCGGACGCGCGCTGGCGATCGACGCCAAGATCCTCCTGATGGACGAGCCGTTCGGCGCGCTCGACGAGCAGACACGGGTCCTGATGGGCGAGTGGCTACTCGACATCTGGCGGCGCACCCGAAAGACCGTCATCTTCGTCACCCACAGCCTGCACGAGGCGCTGTTCCTGTCGACCCGCGTCGCCGTCATGACGGCCCGGCCCGGGCGGATCAAGTCGGTGCTGGAGCTGGCGATGGAGTATCCGCGCTCGATGGAGTCGCCCGAGATGGCGGCGGTCCGCGCGAAGCTCTGGCGCGAGATCCGCGAGGAGTCGCTGCGGGCGATGCGGTGAGAGTCCCCTTGTTCCGGCTCGGTCTCCTCCTCGTCGTGCTGGCGGTCTGGGAGGTCGCGGGGCGCGCCGCGAACCCGCTCCTCGCCGTCCCACCCTCGTCGGTCCTGCCGGCGCTGCGCGATCTCTTGCTGCTCCGCTCCTACTCGGAGCTGCCGGCGAGCCTCTGGCTGACGCTGCGCGAGATCGGTGCGGCGTACCTGCTGGCGGTCGGAGCCGGACTCGGCGGCGGCTTCATGCTCGGCATGCACCGGCTCATCGGCCGCGCGTGGGGCCCCATGCTCGCGGCGCTCTACGCAGTGCCGGCGGTCGTCTGGTACCCCTCCCTGATGCTCTTCTTCGGCCTCGACGCGGCGTCGAAGATCGCGTTCGGCTTCCTGCTGGGCTTCTTCCCGATCACGCTGGCGGTGCTCGCCGGCGTCCGCCAGGTGAACCCGCACCTCGTCACCGTCGCGCGCGCATACGGCGCGGGCACGGTGACCGTCTTCCGTCGGGTCATGCTGCCCTCGATGCTCTTCACGCTCGTGGGGGGATTGCGGACCGGCCTCGCGCTGTGCGTGATCGGCGTCATCGTCGGCGAGATCCTGGGCTCGAAGGCCGGCATGGGAGCCCTCATCAACCACGCGTACGGGCTCCTACGGACCTCGGACTACGTGGCGCTCGTGCTCGTCACCCTGGTCCTGGTCGTCGGCTCCGACGTTCTCGCGAGCCTCCTCGAACGCCACGCCCGGCGATGGTCGGAATGAGGCTTCAAATCCGCGTCCTTCAGCTCGTGACCGTGCTCGCCGTGCTCGGGGCGTGGGAGGTCTCGGCGCGAGCTGGGTGGGTCGACCCGCTCTTCGTTCCGGCGCCGAGCGCCGTCGCCCGGGCGCTCCTCCGGATCGGCGGCACCGCGTTCGTTGGGCTGGGCGACACGCTCGGCAAGACCGCGGTCGCCTACGCGCTGGCGGTCACCCTCGGCGTCTCGGCCGGGGTCGTCGTCGGATCGGTGCGGCTGCTTCGGGACGTCCTGTCCCCCTACGTGATCGCGCTCTACGGCATCCCGAAGATCCTGGTGCTGCCCTGGATCGTGCTCCTGCTCGGCTACGGCACGACGCCCGCGATCTTCTACGGCGCCATCCACGGCCTCTTCCCGATCATGGTGCTCGTGATGGGGGCCGTGCGCGACGTGGACCGCACGCTCGTGACGGTGGCGCGGTCGCTCGGCGCGACGACCTGGCAGCTCTACTGGAAGGTGCTGCTTCCGGCGATCGTTCCCTCGGTGCTCGCGGGGATGCGGCTTGGCATCGTGTTCTGTCTGCTGGGCGTGCTCGTGGTCGAGATGTTCGCCGGGGTCCGCGGCATGGGCCATGTCATGGGCTCGCTCGCCAACGGCTTCCAGGCCCCCGAGCTCTTCGCGGCGACCGGGCTCGTGTCGGCGGCGTCGATCGCGATCGTTCTCGCGCTCGACCACCTGAACGACAAGCTCTCGCACTGGCGCGGCTGATCTCCTCCGGTCCAGCGCTTCTCACCCCGCCGCCCAATTCCTGAACACCCGGCTTCGTCAGCGTCGCCGGAGTCCCGATATTCCACGGTGTTAGCGCGTGTCTGTCCCTGGAATGCCGATTGCTTTCTTCGAGGTCCAGGAGGGCAAACGGCAATGAGCACCTCGGTCGCGGCAGAAGTCGTCACCGTGTACATGGCACTCGACGGCGGACTCCACCACTCCCGGTGCAGTCAGCGGCTCTCGCTCCAGGGGCACCGCGCGGGGCTTGAGCTCGACTTCTACTGCCTGACGTGCGCGGAGTCCGTGACGATTCCGTTCTGCGTCCTCGAGCGCATCCCCATCGCCGACGGCGCCTAGCCCCCCTCCTCGCCCCTCAGGGTCCTACTCGCCCCTCAAGGTCGGATCGAGCAGGTCGCGGAGCCAGTCTCCCGTGCGGCTCACGACGATCGACGTGAGCATGAGCACGATCCCCGGCGCGGTCGAGATCCACCACGCCGAATCGAGGTACTCCCGCCCCTCGTGGACCATCCCGCCCCAGGACGGCGTCGGCGGCTGAACGCCGAGGCCCAGGAACGAGAGCGTCGCCTCGAGCACGATCGCGCGGGCCAGCTCGAGCGTCGCGATGACGACGATCGACGAGAGCACGTTGGGGAGGACGTGGCGGGCGATCACGCGCGCCACCGAGCCGCCGAGGGCCTGGATCGCATCGACGAACTCGCGCGAGCGCAGCACCATGACCTGCGACCGGAGCACGCGCGCATAGGTGACCCACCCCGAGAGCCCGATGACGACGATCAGCGTCGGGAAGCTCGGCCCGAGCACCGCGATGATCCCGATCGCGAGCAGAATGAAGGGGAATGCGAGCTGGGCATCGGCGAGCGTCATGATCATGCTGTCGGCCCAGCCGCCACGGAACCCGGCCAGGAGGCCGAGCGTGGCGCCGACGATCCCGCCGACCACCACCGCCGCGAAGCCGACCAGCAGCGAGACCCGCGCGCCGTGGATCGTGCGCGAGAGGACGTCGCGCCCGAGATGGTCGGTGCCGAGCAAGTGCGCCTTGCCGTCGGCGCCGGTGAGCGTGGGCGCCGCCAGCCGCGCCCGCAGCGACTGGCGCACGGGATCGTGCGGCGCGATCAGGGGCGCGGCCAACGCGGTCACGACCAGCAGCAGCACGAACGCGCCGCCGCCGAGCGCCATCCAGCGGGTCCGGCGCGCGCGGCTCGAGCGGACCGCCGTCACCTCGGCCGGCGCCAGCTCAGCTCGCGCGGACACGGGGATCGAGGAGTCCATAGATCAGGTCGATGCAGAAATTGATCACGATGAAGAGCACGGCGGACAGGAACACCGTGCACTGCACGATCGGGTAGTCGCGGTTGTAGATGGACTGGATGGCCAGCCGCCCGATGCCGGGCCACGCGAACACCGTCTCCGTCACCACGGCGCCGCCGAGCAGGGTACGACCACCAGCGCCTCGGACACGCCCTTGGCGCGGGCGGTCCGGATATAGTCCGCGCTCAGCACCTCGAGCACGGCCGACCGGGTGAGCCGGGCGATCGAGGCCATGGCGAAGGCGCCGAGCGTGAGCGCCGGCAGCACCAGGTTTCGCCAGTCCCCCCGCCCCGAGGTCGGCAGGAGGCCGAGGTTCAGCGAAACGACCAGGATCAGGAGGATCCCGATGAAGAACGTCGGCGCTGACTGTCCCACGAGCGCCAGCCCCATGGTCGCCTGGTCGACCGCCGAGTTGCGCCGGACCGCGGAGAGCACGCCGATGGGCAGCGCGACGACCGCCGCAAGGACGAACGCCGAGAGACCGAGCTCGATCGTCGCCGGCAGGTAACCGGCGACCACCCGGAACGCGGACTGCCGGAAGTGGATCGACCGACCGAAGTCCCCGCGGAGCACGTTGCCGAGGAAGATGGCGTACTGGACGAGCACGGGACGGTCGAGGCCGAGCTCGTCCAGTACGCCATCTTCCTCGGCAACGTGCTCCGCGGGGACTTCGGTCGGTCGATCCACTTCCGGCAGTCCGCGTTCCGGAGGGCGCGGAGGAGCCGAGAAGCGAGGAACGGGAGGAGCCCGCGCATAGGCGCAGGGGCGGAGCCGGCCGGGCTCCGCCCCCGGGAGCCGGTCTACGCGCGGCGGAACTTGAAGTTGAAGCGCCTGATCTCGAGCTGCTGGAGCGGGTCCGGCGTCCACTCGACGCGTTTCTGGAGCCCGTAGTCCTCGTACGGTTGGATCACCGGAATCCATGGAAAGTGCTCCAGGGAGATCTTGGTCATCTTCCGGTACGCGTCGGCGCGAAACTTCTCGTCGACCGAGAAGCGGGCGGCGTTGCCGAGCTCGTCGAACTCGGGATGACGCCAGTAATCCTGGGGCGCGCCCGGACCGAGCAGGCGCCACATCATGCCGTCGGGGTCGCGCAGCGTGGACGTCGGGTCCGACCACCACACGCCCTTGAAGCTCTTGTCGCGGTTCTTCTGGGCACGCACGGAGTATTCGAGGACCTCGACCTTGGCGTTGACCCCCGCGTCACGCCACATGGCCTGGACGGCCTCGGCCATGGGCTTGTCGCCCGCCATGTAGCCCGCGGTGGTCTCGATGACGATCTCCTCGTTCTTGTAGCCGGCCTTGCGCAGACGCTCGCGGGCTTCCTTCGGATCGTAGGCGAGCGCCGGGAGCGAGGGGTCGAAATGATTGTCGCCCTTGGCGATCGGGCCGCTGGGAACGACGCCTCGCCCTCGCCACAGCTCCTTGACGATGACCTCTCGGTCGATGGCCAGGGAGAGCGCCTGCTTCACCAGCGGATTGTCGAGCGGCGGCCGCCCAGAGTTCACGGCGAGCACGTAGAGCCCGCCGTAGAGCGCGCCGCTCACGACGGTGCTGGCGTGGGCCTTGATTCGCTCGCCCTGGTCGGGCGGAACCTGGGTGATCAGGTCCACCTCGCCCTTGAGCAGGGCCGCCACGCGGGGTGCCATCTCGGGCAAGGCCCGAACGATGAGCCGATCGAAGTCCACACGGCCGCCCCAGTAGTCCGGGTTCGCCTCGAGCACGACCCTGTCGTCTTTCGTCCACGAGACGAAGCGCACGGGTCCCGTGCCGATCGGCTTCTGGCCGAAGGTGTCGGGGCCGACGGCGTCCAGATATTTCTTGGGCACGATCTGCCCGCCGTAGAACCCGAGTCGCGCCGGCAGCAGCGGATCGGGCTTCTTGGTGTGGATGACCAGCGTCGCCGCGTCCGGCGCCTCGATCCTCTCCACGGTCGTGAAGACGGTGCTGACCCGCATTTTGGCATTGGGATCGTACGTGCGCTCGATGCTGAACTTCGCGTCGGCCGAGCTGAAGGGGTCGCCGTTGTGCCACTTGACGCCCTGGCGCACCTTGAACACCCACGTCGTCTGGCCCTGGAGCTTCCATTCCGTCGCGAGGCCCGGCGCCAGCTTTCCGTCCGGCCGCCGGCTCGTCAGGTTGTCGAAGAGATTGAACGAGACACGGATATCGTTCGATGACGTGCTCATGTGCGGGTCGAACTGGGCGACGTCGCCGCCCTGCGCGACGACGAGCTCGCGCTTCTGCGTGCCTTGCGAGTGCGCGAGGCTGGGGACCACGCCCGGCAGCGCGGCGGCGGCCCCGGCCGCCGCCATCTTGAGCACGTCACGTCGGGTCATCTCTGCCATACACATCTCCTCAGCGGTTGTCGCGAATCTCACGACGTCGACAGGGTGGCAGCTATCGCCCCCGATGGTCCCATCGGCATTCGAAACTCACGCGGGCCTCCGCGCAAAGTACGCCAGAATGTAGCACGCCGCGTGACCAACACGCGCAGGATCGCCTCGCGACGTGGGAGCGGCCTCGATCGCCTGACGCATCCGCGCGACCGCCGTTCCTGGCACTGTCGCCCGGGTTCCTGTCTACTGGGAACACCGCGTGAGGAGAAGGGCTCCCGGCGGGCGGCGGCTTCGGCGGGCCCCTCGGCTCAGCTCGGCGGGGGCTCGGTGATGGGCGTGCGGCGCACGCGCGCCTGCACGTCGGTGACGACGTCCCGCTCGATCGTGATCTCGACCTCGTGCCGCTCCACTGACCAGCGACTCACGGTCGCGAACCAGCCGAGGCCGCGCCGGCCCTGGGGCGCGACGCGCTGGCCGCGGTACAGCAGGGTGCGCCGGCCGGGTGCGGTCAACTGTTCGTGCTCCTCGGCGTCGGGTCCGCTGAGCCGCAGGACTTCCGGATACGTCGTCACTCCCGGAACGATGCGCGCGAGCGTTTCCCGCGAGAAGACCACTCCCGTCTGCCGGGCGGCGTCGCCGGGTCCGAGCTGAACGCGGCTGGCGAGCGTCGCGCTGACCCGACGCGCGAGCATCATGAACATGGGCATCGCCAGGTTGCCCAGCACGAAGAACACCATCGGGATCAAGACCGGCGCCCAGGACCGCATCCCTCGGAAGTAGCCGAACTGCACCGTCAGGACCTGAGGCGTGAGGCCTTCGGAGCGGTCGAGGAAGAGGGAGACCTCCTCGGTCGAGTCCAGCGTCTCGCTGAGCCCCCGGCCCGCCGAGCGCGGGAAGATCTCGTAGATCTTCAGGTGCTCGGCGTCGCGGAGGTTGACGACGAGCTGCGAGGGGTCGTCGGCGAGACGGATGACGCGGTCTCGCCGCTCGAAATAGAGCGGGAACAGGGCGCGCGCCCGCACGTCGTTGAAGGTGAGCGAGATCGAATAGTGCGGGCCCCAGAACGCGTCCTCGATCCACGTCGCCGTGCGCCGCTTGACGAGGTCCGTCACCTCCATGCGGAGGTCCATCAGCCAGGTGCGGTTGGCCAGCAAGGGTGTCCACGGGATGCGGATGTACGTGACCGGCGACGTGAGGCCGAGCGGGCCGCCCAGGCCGACGAACGTCACGAACGGCGCGCCGACGCGGAGGGGCTCTGGCGGACGCTCCGCGCCGCTCCGATAGAGACCCTGCGCGAGCAGCGATAAGCGCCCTTCCCTGATCGGCGTGAATCCACGTTCTTTGACGTAGGCGGCGAGGGCGGGATCGGGTGGCCCGGCGGCCGAGTCTCCGTCGACCGCGTTCGGCCAGAGGAGGTACAGGTCTTGCTCGATGGCGGCTCGGGCGTCACGGTCGCACGCACGAACAAGGGGCCGATCGTGAATGCGGGGTTGGACCGCGAGGCGAGGAACACCTGTCCCTCGGCGATCGCGGGCGACCCCGCCCCGAGCAGCAGCGCGATGATCCCGGCGGACGATGGTCCCCGGAGCGCCGTGAGGAGCGCGAGCCTAGACCCGAACAGGCGTGAACTCCCGTGTGTAGTGATCGCCGATCGGGAGCTTCTTCTTGATCAGCCCGTACTCCAGGAGCGTCTCCTGCATGGCCGCGAGCGCCTCCGCGTCGATCTGCCCGTCGACGGGCAGCAACGGGCCAGAGATCTTGTGGGCGCCGAGCACCGCCTCCGGCGTCCAGCCGAGCTTCTTGGACACGAGCTCCGCCGCGTCTCTCGGGTTCTCGCGCATGAGCTTGAGCGCACGGAAGAGCGCTCGCTGGCTCTTCCGGATCGCGTCGGCCTGCTTGACGATCGCATCCTCGGACGCGTACTGGATCTGACTGATCCACTTCGGCGTCACCGAGTCCAGGCGCAGCAGGACCTTGGACTTGCCCTGAAGCTCGGTCACCGCGCCGCCGTCGCCCCAGACATAGGCCGCGATCTCCTTGCGAGCCATGGCCGCGAGCTGCGCGTCGAGCCCGCCGAGGCCGACGACCTGCACGTCCCTGTCCGGGTCCCAGCCTTCCTTCTTGGCGAGCATGCGCGCGAAGACCCACGTCGTGGCGCCCGCGCGGGTGACGCCGATCGCCTTGCCCTTGAGGTCGCCGACCCGCTGGACGTCGTGCGCGACGTTCAGCGTGAAGTGGTTGCCCTCGGTGTGCGTCGCGATCATCTTGATCGGCGCGCCGGCCTCGCGGAAGACGAGAATGTCGGTGCTGCCGCTGATCCCGACGAGACACTCGCCGGCCATCACGGCCTTGAGCAGATCCGGGCCGCCGCGAAACGGCACGAACTCGGCGGCGAGCCCCTCGGCCTTGAAGAAGCCTTGCTCGAGAGCGACGATGACCGGTCCCGCCATCGAGTAGTCGCCGAGCACCGCGGTGCCGATTTTGACCGCGGTCTGCGCGCGGGTGACGCGCGCGAAGACGGGGGTCGTTGTCACGGCCAGGGCACCGGCGACGAATCGGCGGCGTGTGATCACGGACATGGGCGTGGCCTCCTTATCACAGGCGCGCCTCGCGCTGCGCGCTGCGGCCGCGCACGGCCATATCATTGGCGCGCCTCGCGCTGCGCGCTGCGGCCGCGCACGTCCGGCCGGCCTTGACTTTCACACGACACGCGGTGATCGTACAACCTCGTGAGTGGCGTCGACAATCTCACCGCGCGTGACGAGACGGCCGAGGCGCCCGTCACCTACGAAGCCAGGGACGGAGTCGGCTGGATCACGCTCAACCGGCCGCGTGTGCTCAACGCGCTGTCCACCGAGCTCGCCGCCGCGCTCGCCGACCACGCCGCGACTGCCGCGCGCGACGCGCGCGTCGCGCAGGTGGTCGTTCGCGGAGCCGGCCGGGCGTTTTGCTCGGGAATGGACCGGACCGCGCTCGCGGCCGGGTCGATCGGCGAGGCGTTTTATCGGCACTGGAACCGCGCGCTCGACTGCCTGGAAGACATGCCGAAGGTCACGCTCGCGGTGCTCCACGGCTACTCGATCGGCGGCGGGTTGCAACTGGCGCTGGCGTGCGATCTGCGTATGGTCACCGACGACGCGATCCTCGGCCTCGGCGCGACGCGCCACGGCCTCGTGCCCGACGGCGCGGTGCTGCGGCTGGCGCGCGTCGTCGGCGTCGGGCGCGCGAAGGAGCTGGCGCTTTTGAACGACCACCTGAGCCCTGCCGAGGCGCGCGCGATCGGTCTCGTCAACTGGGTGTGCCCGCGCGCCGACCTCGACCGGACGCTCGCGGCCGTCATCGAGAAGGCGCGCGGCGCCGCGCCGACGGCGACCGCCCACACCAAGCGTCTCCTCCACGAGTCGTTCCACCGCGACCCGCGCGCGCTGCTCGAGGAGGTGCTGACGGCGCAGGACGAGTGCGTGACGTCGTGGGAAATGGGCGAGGCCAACCGCGCGTGGCACGAGCAGCGGGAGGCCCGGTTCTACCCGCCGCCTGGCTCGCCCTCCTGAGATGGCCGACGACGTCATTCTGGAGACCGAAGCGCTCACCAAGGAGTTTCGGGGATTCGTCGCGGTGAAAGACGTGAGGCTGCGCGTGCGCCGCGGGACGATCCACGCGCTCATCGGCCCCAACGGCGCGGGCAAGACGACGTGCTTCAATCTGCTGACCCATTTCCTGACGCCGACGCGCGGACGGATTCGCTTCAACGGCCGCGAGATCACCGGCTCCCGGCCCGCGGACATCGCCCGGCTGGGCCTCGTGCGCTCCTTTCAGATCTCGGCCGTGTTCCCCCACCTCTCGGTGCTGGAGAACGTGCGCGTCGCGCTCCAGCGCAAACGCGGCGTCTCGTTCGACTTCTGGCGGTCGGATCGCGTGCTCGACGGCCTCAACGGCCCCGCGGCCGAGCTGATCGAAGCGGTGGGCCTCGCGGCCTTCGCGCACACGCCGGCGGTGGAGCTGCCGTATGGCCGCAAGCGCGCCCTGGAGATCGCGACGACGCTCGCGCTCGACCCGGAGATGATGCTGCTCGACGAGCCGACCGCCGGCATGGGGCACGAGGACGTGGAGCGCATCTCGGCGCTGATCAAGCGCGTCGCGACGAACCGCACGGTCCTCATGGTCGAGCACAACCTCAGCGTAGTCGAGAATCTCTCGGACACCATCACCGTCCTGGCGCGCGGCGAAGTCCTCGCGGAGGGCGACTACCAGAGCGTGGCGCGGAGCCCGGACGTGATCCAGGCCTACATGGGATCGGGTCATGCCTGAGTCGCTGCTCGAGGTCCGCGACCTCCACGCGTGGTACGGCGAGTCGCATATCCTGCACGGCGTCGAGTTCGAGATCCGCAGGGGCGAGATGGTGACCCTCCTCGGCCGGAACGGCGCGGGCAAGACGACGACACTCAAGGCGATCATGGGCATCGTGGGCCGGCGGCGCGGCTCCGTTCGTCTGGAGGGCCGGGAGCTCATCGCCCTGCCGTCGAACCGGATCGCGCGGCTCGGGCTCGCGTTCTGCCCGGAGGAGCGTGGGATCTTCGCGAGCCTCACCGTCGAGGAGAATCTCTTGTTGCCGCCGGTGGTCCGGGCCGGCGGGCTCGGTGCCGACGCGATCTACGAGCTCTTCCCGAACCTCCGGGAGCGACTCCGGGCCGGCGGGACCACGCTGTCGGGCGGCGAGCAGCAGATGCTGGCGATCGGCCGCATCTTGAGAACCGGCGCCCGGATCCTGCTGCTCGACGAGCCGACCGAGGGGCTGGCCCCGGTCATCGTCCAGCAGATCGGCGGTACGCTCCGGCGGCTCAAGCGCGAAGGGTTCACCATCCTGTTGGTCGAGCAGAACTTCCGCTTCGCCGCGACGGTCGCCGACCGTCACTACGTGATGGAGCACGGCCGGGTGGTGGACATGATTCCGAACGCGCAACTCGACGCCAACATGACCAAGCTGCACGACTACCTCGGGGTATAGTGCCGCGAACGGCCCGACAAAGGAGCGAAAGCGGATGACCATCGCACGCATCGTGGCGCTCATCGGCATCGTGAGCCTGGCCGCGAGCCCGGCCCGCGCCCAGATCTCCGACGGCGTCGTCAAGATCGGGGTGCTCAACGACCAGTCGAGCCTCTACGCCGACCTGGCTGGCCAGGGCTCGGTGGTCGCGGCGCGCATGGCCGTCGAGGACTTCGGCGCCGCCGCCAAGGGGCTGAAGGTCGAGATCGTGTTCGCCGATCACCAGAACAAGGCCGACGTCGGCTCGCAGATCGCCCGCCAGTGGTACGACGCCGAGAAGGTCGACCTGATCCTCGACGTGCCCAACTCCGGCGTCGCGCTCGCCGTCAACCAGATCACCCGTGACAAGGGCAAAGCGTTCATCGTCTCCTCGGCGGCGACGTCCGATCTGACCGGCAAGGCGTGCTCCCCCAACACGATCCACTGGACGTACGACACGTGGGCGCTCGCGAACGGCACCGGCACGGCGGTCGTGAAGACCGGCGGCGACACCTGGTTCTTCATCACCGCCGACTACGCGTTCGGCCACGCGCTCGAGCGCGACGTCGAGGCGGTCGTGCTCAAGAACGGTGGCAAGGTGCTGGGCAAGGTCCGCCACCCGCTCAACACCCAAGACTTCTCGTCGTTCCTGCTCCAGGCGCAGGCCTCGAAGGCCAAGGTCATCGGCCTGGCCAACGCCGGCGGCGACACCACGAACGCCATCAAACAGGGCGCCGAATTCGGCATCGTGAAGGGAGGCCAGAGCTTCGCCGGACTCCTGGTCTTCCTGACCGACATCCACGCGCTCGGCCTGGAGAAGGCGCAAGGCCTCACCTTCACCGAGACGTTCTACTGGGACATGAACGAGAAGACGCGCGCGTTCGCCAAGCGTTTCGCCGAGCGCAATCGTCAGATCCATCCGACGATGATCCACGCCGGCGTCTACGCGGGGACGCTCCACTACCTCAAGGCCGTCGAGGCGCTCAAGAGCGACGAGGGCGCCAAGGTGATCGCCAAGATGAAGGAGCTGCCGACCGACGACCCGCTCTTCGGCAAGGGGACGATCCGCGTCGACGGCCGCAAGATCCATCCGGCGTACCTCGTCGAGGTGAAGAAGCCGGCCGAGTCGAAGTACCCGTGGGACTACTACAAGATCCGCGCGACCATCCCGGCCGAGCAAGCGTTCCGGCCCCTGGATCAGGGTGGCTGCGAGCTAGTGAAGAAGTAGCCGCCGCCGCGGCCGGGATGGGAGCGGGACGGGAGAGGGGTGCGACGACCACGCGGCACGCGCGCGCATCGCCCGGCGCGGCTGGGCTCCATCCGGACGCGCCTCGCTCGCCGCGCGCATGGAGGGAACGGGTCGCTGCACCCCGCTCCCGTCCCGCTCCCATCCCGGCCGCGGCGGCGGCGTAGCCGGGCATGACAATTTTCGGGGTGCCGACGCAGGCGCTGTTCGGCCAGCTGCTGATCGGGCTGATCAACGGCTCGTTCTACGCCCTGCTGAGCCTGGGGCTCTCCGTCATCTTCGGACTGCTCAACATCATCAACTTCACGCACGGCGCCCAGTACATGACGGGCGCGTTCGTTGCGTACTTTCTCCTGCAGTGGGCGGGGCTCGGCTACTGGTGGGCGCTGCTCATCGCGCCGGTTGTCGTGGGGATCACCGGGATGGTGCTCGAGCGCACGACGCTCAAGCGCCTCTATCAGCTCGACCACCTGTACGGTCTCTTGCTGACGTTCGGCTTCGCCCTGATCATCCAGGGCCTGTTCCGACACGAGTACGGCTCTTCGGGGCTGCCGTACGCGATGCCGGGCGCGCTCGCCGGCGGCCGGAACCTCGGCTTCATGTTCCTGCCCAACTACCGGGCCTGGGTCATCGTGTTCTCGCTGGCGGTCTGCCTCACGACCTGGTACGTGATCGAACGCACGCGCCTCGGCTCGTACCTGCGGGCCGCGACCGAGAACCCAACGCTCGTCCAGGCGTTCGGGATCAACGTGCCGCGGATGATCACGCTGACCTACGGGTTCGGCGTCGGCCTGGCGGCGCTGGCCGGCGTGTTGGCGGCGCCGATCTACCAGGTGAACCCGCTCATGGGCGCGGACCTCATCATCGTCGTCTTCGCCGTGGTCGTGATCGGCGGCCTCGGCTCGATCATGGGCTCGATCGTCACCGGCTTCGGTCTCGGGGTGGTGGAGGGTTTCACGAAGGTCTTCTATCCCGAGGCGTCCAACACGGTGATCTTCGTCATCATGGCGATCGTGCTGCTGGTGAGGCCCACCGGCCTCTTCGGGCGAGCCTCGTGACGGCGACGACCGACCAGTACGTCGGCGCGGCCGTGCCCGTGGTGACCGGGGTGTCGATCGCACAAGTCATCGCCTTCCTGATGATGACGATCGCCCTCGTGGCGGCGCCGTTCTTCGTCTATCCGATCTTCCTCATGAAGGCGCTGTGCTTCGCCCTGTTCGCCTGCGCGTTCAACCTCCTCATCGGCTATGTCGGGCTCCTATCCTTCGGCCACGCCGTCTTTCTCGGCTCGGCCGGCTACGGGGCGGCGCACTCCGCGAAAGTCTGGGGGTTCCCGCCGGAGCTGGCGATCCTCTTCGGGACCGCGGTCGCGGCCGCACTCGGCGTCGTGATCGGCGCGCTGGCGATCCGGAGCAAGGGCATCTACTTCGCGAACATCACGCTGGCGTTCGCGCAGATGGTCTACTTCTTCAGCGTGCAGGCCGCGTTCACCGGCGGCGAGGACGGTATCCAGTCCGTGCCGCGCGGAACCCTTCTGGGGGTGCTGGACCTGCGAGAGACGCTGACGCTGTACTTCGTCGTGCTCGCGATCTTTCTCCTCGGGTTTCTCCTGATCTACCGCGCGATCCACTCGCCGTTCGGTCAAATCCTGAAAGCCGTCCGGGAGAACGAGCCGCGGGCGATCTCGCTCGGGTACCGCGCCGAGCACTACAAGCTCCTCGCGTTCGTGCTCTCGGCGACGTTCGCGGGCCTCGCGGGGGCGACCAAGGCCCTCGTCTTCCAGCTCGCCTCCCTCACCGACGTCCACTGGACGATGTCCGGCGAAGTGGTGCTCATGACGCTCCTGGGCGGACTCGGCACGGTGTTCGGGCCGGTGGTCGGTGCGTTCATCGTGGTGACGCTGGAGAACTATCTGGCGCAGCTCGGGGCGTGGGTCACCGTCGTCCAGGGCGTGATCTTCGTCGTCTGCGTGCTGACCTTCCGTCGCGGCGTCATCGGCGAGGTCGGAAACCTCCTGCGAAAATCGCTCTAGCCGTCGGAGGCCCCCATGGCGTACACGGACATCCTCTACGACAAGAAGAACGGCGTCGCCTGGATCACGATCAACCGGCCCGAGGTGCGCAACGCCTTCCGCACGACGACGGTGGCGGAGCTGACCGACGCGTTCCTGGACGCGCGCTGGGACCCCGCCGTCGGCGTCGTGGTGCTCACCGGCGCCGGGGACAAGGCCTTCTGCTCCGGCGGGGACCAGAAGGAGCGGGGCCAGGGCGGCTACGCCCCGGGCGCCGAAGGTGCCGGAGCCGCGAGCCGACCCTTCAATCGCCCGATGGACGTCGAGGCTCTGCACAGCGCGATCCGCCACATCCCGAAGCCGGTCATCGCGATGGTCAACGGCTTCGCGATCGGCGGCGGCCACGTGCTGCACGTCCTCTGCGATCTCTCGATCGCCTCCGAGAACGCCGTCTTCGGCCAGACCGGGCCCCGCGTCGGCAGCGTGGACGCGGGCCACGGCACCGGGTTCCTCGCCAGGGTCGTCGGCGAGAAGAGGGCGCGGGAGATCTGGTACCTCTGCCGCCAGTACTCGGCGCGCGAAGCCCTCGAGATGGGGCTCGTCAACCGGGTGGTCCCGCTCCGCGACCTGCGCGCCGAGGTGGAGAAGTGGTGCGCCGAGCTCCTCGACAAGAGCCCGACGGCGCTCGCGCTCGCCAAGCAGTCCTTCAACGTCGACTCCGAGCAGCGGGCCGGCGTGGCGCAGTTCGCCCACACCGCGCTCGGCCTCTACTACCAGACGGAAGAAGCGATGGAGGGCCGAAACGCGTTCGTCGAGAAACGGCCGGTCGACTTCAAGAGGTTTCGGAAATGACAAAAGGTCCTTCGGAGACTGTCACCTGTCGTCAGGCTGACACCCCGGTGGCCAGGGCGCGACGCCGGCACTTCCTTTAGTTTCAAGGCTCTCCACCCCATCTCCCACCTGGCAGGGCGATTGCCCCCGGGAGGGACATGACTGGGCGAGGCCTCTGCTCCTTTGCGGGGACTCCGCTTGTGCTTGCGCTGGCGGCTGCCCTCGCGCTGGCCACGGTGGTGACGAGCGGCGAGAACATCCCGCACGTTCGCCCTGCGGTCCTGGTCGGCGACGACTTGCTGCGCGTCTTCCAGGAAGGCAAGGACGCGGCCGAGCAGGTGGATCCGCCGGAGATCAGTCTCGGGCCCGCGTTCGACCCGCAACAAGACTCCCGATAGCTCTCCGCTCGATGTAAACGCCGGCGCAGCCTTCGTGGTCTACTTCTGTTTGCCCGTGATCGAGGCCGTGACGAAGTAGGGCGTTCCGTAAGTCCTCGTTATTTTGAGCAATTTCTTGACACAGCCACCAGGCTTTAGCTAGACTCTCGCCACTGTAGCTCTCTGCCCGCCCTTGTGGCAGCAACTCGTCCCGGAGGTGATTTGGACACGGTCGCGAGGAGCACCGACGCTCTGGCGCTCGACCCCGAGCGCGACACGTTCCCGAAGCTCGTTCGGGAGAACGCGCGGCGCCTCGGGAGCAAGGTCGCCATCCGGGAAAAGGATTTCGGGATCTGGCAGCCGTACACGTGGTCTCAGTACTTCGAGCAAGCGCGTCTCATCGCGCTCGGCCTGGCCTCCCTCGGCTTCGCGCGCGGCGACCGCGTCGCCATCGTCGGCGACAACCGGCCCCAGCTCTACTGGGCGGTCATGGCGGCCCAGGCGCTGGGGGGCGTCCCGGTGCCGATCTACCAGGACTCCATCGAGAAGGAGATGGAGTACATCATCGAGCACGCCGAGGCCCGCTTCGCCGTCGTCGAGGACCAGGAGCAGGTGGACAAGCTCCTGGCGGTGCGGGCGCGCTGCCGGCACCTGCAGCACGTGGTCTACGACGATCCGCGGGGCATGCGCGCCTACAGCGAGCCGGGCCTCGTGAGCCTGGCCGAGCTCGCCGAGATCGGGAAGAAGTTCGAGGTGCGCCATCCCACCCACTTCGACGACGAGGTCGCCCGGGGCGCGGCGGACGACGTCGCCATCATCTGCTACACCTCGGGCACGACCGGCGCGCCGAAGGGCGCCATGCTGTCGCACCGGAACCTGATCGTGACCGCGCGCAACGCGGCGCGCTTCGAGGGGCTCCGCGAGGACGAGGAAGTCCTGTCGTACCTGCCGATGGCGTGGGTCGGCGACCACGTCTTCTCCTACGCGCAGGCCATCGTCGCGGGGTTCGCCATCAACTGTCCCGAGAGCGCCGCGACCGTTCTCGCCGACCTGAAGGAGATCGCGCCGACCTACTTCTTCGGGCCGCCGCGCATCTGGGAGAGCATCCTGACCGGGGTCATGCTCCGCGTCGAGGACGCAGCGCGACCGAAGCGCGCGACGGTCCATTTCTTCCTGCGCCTGGCCCAGAACATCGAGCGCAAGCGTCTGGGCCGGCAGCCGGTCCCGCTCTGGCAGCGGCTCTTGTATCCACTGGGGAGCCTCCTCGTGTACGGCCCGCTGAAGGACAATCTCGGCTTCTCGCGCGTCCGCCGGGCCTACACCGCCGGCGAGGCCATCGGCCCGGAGATCTTCCTCTTCTTCCGCGGGCTGGGCGTCAACGTCAAGCAGCTTTACGGCATGACCGAGGCCAGCGTGTTCGTCACCATCCAGCGCGACGGCGACGTGCGACTGGACACCGTGGGCACGCCGATCCCCGACGTCGCGATCCGCATCTCGCCCGAGGGGGAAGTGCTCTTCCGGAGCCCCGGGGTCTTCCAGGGCTACGCGAAGGACCCGGAAGCCACGCGACAGACCGTCGAGGACGGCTGGATCCGCTCGGGAGACGCCGGCTTCGTCGACCACGACGGCCACCTGAAGATCATCGATCGGGCGAAGGATGTGAGCCACCTGGCCGACGGGACCGTGTTCGCCCCCAAGTTCCTCGAGAACAAGCTCAAGTTCTCCCCGTATGTCCGCGAGGCTGTCTGCATCGGACAGGGGCGACCCTGCGTCACCGCGCTGGTCAACATCGATCTCGCGGCCGTCGGGAACTGGGCGGAGCGCCGCAACATTGCATACACGAGCTACACCGATCTGGCCCAGAAGGCGGAGGTCTACGAGCTGATCCAGGCAGAGGTGAAGCGCGTGAACCGGAGCCTCGCCGAGGACGAGATCCTGCGCGGGGCCCAGGTCCGGCGATTCCTGATCCTCCACAAGGAGCTGGATCCGGACGACGAGGAGATCACGCGGACGCGCAAGGTGCGGCGCGGGTACATCGCGCAGAAGTACGCGCCGCTCATCGAGGCGCTCTACTCCGGGCAGGACCGTGTCCAGGTCGAGGCGAAGGTGACCTACGAGGACGGGCGCACCGGCACCATGCGCGCGGACGTGCGGATCCGCGACGTCGACGTGGTGGCGGCGGCGGCGCGGTGAGCCGGCCCGAGCCCGCGGGACCGCTGCTCGAGGTGGACGGCGTGAGCGTGCGGTTCGGCGCGCTCGTCGCGGTCAACCAGGTGAGCCTGCGCGTCGGGCGCGGGGAGATCGTGGCCATCATCGGCCCGAACGGCGCCGGCAAGACGACGCTGCTCAACGCCATCAGCGGCTTCTACCAGCCGTACGCGGGGCGGATCGCCTTCGAAGGACGGGAGCGGACGACCCTGAAGCCGCCCGACGTCGCCGCCCTCGGCATCGCCCGCACGTTTCAGAACGTCGCGCTGTTCCGTGGCATGAGCGTGCTCGACAACATCATGACCGGGCGATTGCTGAAGATGCGGGGCAGCTTCCTGCTCGAGGCGCTCTACTGGGGGCCGGCCCGGCGTCAGGAGCTCGAGCACCGGGCCTTCGTGGAGCGGATCATCGACTTTCTCGAGATCCAGGCGATTCGCAAGACGCAGGCGGGGCGTCTGCCCTACGGCCTGCAGAAACGCGTCGAGCTCGCTCGGGCGCTCGCCGCCGAGCCCAAGCTCCTGCTGCTCGACGAGCCCATGGCGGGAATGAACGTCGAGGAGAAAGAGGATATGTGCCGCTTCGTCCTCGACACCAACCAGGAGTTCGGCACGACCATCGCGCTCATCGAGCACGACATGGGCGTGGTCATGGACATCTCCGACCGGGTGGTCGTCCTCGACTACGGCCGGAAGATCGCCGACGGCCCGCCCGCCGCGGTCCGGAAGGACCAGGCCGTCCTGGACGCGTACCTGGGCGTCGCCCATGACTAGAAATCGAAGGGGGCGGCTGACCGACGGGCTCCGCCCTCTGGGGCCCCCTCCGAGCCTCCCCCAGAAAAGGATTGCGCCGGCAAAGCCGGCGCTCGAAAGCGGTCGGGACTGATGCTGGAGCTTCTGCATGCCGTTCTGGTGGCGCCGTTCAAGGACATGGCCGGCTCGCCTGCCTTTCTGGTGGAGGTGCTGATCGGCGGCATCTTCGCGGGCCTCATGTACTCGCTGGTCGCGCTCGGCTTCGTGCTCATCTTCAAGGCCTCGGGCGTCTTCAACTTCGCCCAGGGCGTGATGGTGCTGTTCGCGGCCCTCACGCTCGTCGGCCTGCTCGAGCGCGGCGCGCCGGTCGTCGTGGCCCTCGTCCTGACGAGCGTCGTGATGGTGGCGCTGGCGTTCGCGATCGAGCGGGTCGTGCTGCGACCCCTGGTCAACCAGGAACACATGCGCCAACGTCAAGAAGCTCGACATCGGAATTCCCGACCGCTCGTTCATCGTCCACGGCGTCCAGATCAACGAGCTCGAGCTGACGGCCGCGGTGACGGCCGCGGTGCTCGTCACGCTGCTGGCGCTGTTCTTCCAGAAAACGCGCATCGGGCGGGCCCTGCGCGCGGTCGCCGACGACCACGAGGCGGCGCTCTCGATCGGCATCCCGCTCAAGACGATCTGGGTCGTCGTGTGGTCGGTGGCGGGCGTCGTCGCCATCGTCGCCGGGCTGATGTGGGGCGCCAAGAGCGGCGTGCAGTTCAGCCTCTCGCTCATCGCGCTCAAGGCGCTGCCCGTGCTGATCCTGGGCGGCTTCGAGTCCGTGCCGGGCGCGATCGTGGGCGGGCTCATCATCGGTGTCGGCGAGAAGCTGGGGGAGGTCTACTGGGGGCCGCTCGTCGGCGGCGCCATCGAGAACTGGTTCGCCTACGTCCTCGCCCTCGCGTTCCTGCTGGTGCGGCCCCAAGGCCTCTTCGGCGAGAAGATCATCGAGCGCGTGTGACGCCATGAAAGCCTTCGATCGACGCTGCACACCAGTGACGCCCCACGGGTCGGGGGATGGCGGGGTGGGGGGTCGCGGGACCACGCGGCACGCGTGCGCAGCACCGCCAGCGGCTGGGCTCCATCCGGGCGCAGTTCCACCGATCTATCGGGAGGCCGGACAGTTCAAAGCGACGTACGCGCGTGACCAGGCGATCTTCCCGATCGTCCAGGACCGTGTGTTCGTCACGACCGCTGTGGTCGCGGCCTTCGTGGTGCCGCCGCTCGCCGCCAGCGAGTACTGGCTCCAGGCGGTACTGATCCCGTTCCTGATCTACGCGCTGGCCGCCATCGGGCTCAACTTGTTGACGGGGTACGCCGGACAGCTCTCGCTCGGCACCGGCGGCTTCATGGCGGTCGGCGCCTACTCGGCGTTCAAGCTGGCGACGGCGTTCCCGCAGCTCAACGTCATCGTCGTCTTCGTGCTCTCGGGCGTGGTCGCGGCCGCCGTCGGGCTGCTGTTCGGCATCCCGAGCCTCCGCATCAAGGGCTTCTACCTCGCCGTCGCGACCCTCGCCTCGCAGTTCTTCCTCATCTGGCTCTTCAACAAGGTCGCGTGGTTCACCAACTATGCGTCGTCGGGCACCATCACCGCCCCGGACCGGGCGCTCTTCGGCGCGCTCATCACCGGCCCGAACTCGACACCGTCGGCGCGGTACCTCACCGCGCTGGGACTGGTCGCCGTGTTCGCCCTCGTCGCCAAGAACCTGGTCCGCGGTCGCGTCGGCCGGTCCTGGATGGCGATCCGCGACCGCGACATCGCCGCCGAGATCATCGGCGTGCGGCCGCTGCGCACCAAGCTGCTCGCCTTCGGCATCAGCTCGTTCTACTGCGGGGTGGCCGGGGCCGAGCTGGTGTTCCTCTATCTCGGCAGCGCCGAGACCCTGGCGTTCGACATCGGCATCTCGTTCCTCGTCCTGTTCATGGTGATCATCGGCGGCCGGGGCAGCATCCTGGGCTCCTTCCTCGGCGCCGCGTTCATCGTGCTGGTCCCGATCGTCTTGAGCAACGCGCCCCACGCGGTCGGGCTCCGGCTTCCGGTTGCGCTCCAGAAGCAGATCGAGCTGATGGTCTTCGGCGGATTGATCCTCCTCTTCCTGATCGTCGAGCCGCACGGCCTGGCCCGGCTCTGGCAGATCACGAAGGAGAAGCTGCGGCTCTGGCCATTCCCCCACTGAACGCGCGAAAGGAGAACGTCATGACGATGCGAACTGTCTCGATCGCGGTGCTGGCCGCGCTCGCGATCACGGCGCCGATGCTGGCCGCCGCCCAACCGAAAGAGGTGTTCATCCCGCTGCTCGTCTACCGGACCGGCCCGTACGCGCCGAGCGGTATTCCGATCGCGGACGGCTTCGTCGACTACTTCGCGCTCCTGAACGAGCGCGACGGCGGGATCAACGGCGTCAGGGTCGCGTGGGAGGAGTGCGAGACGCAGTACGACAACAAGGCGGGCGTCGAGTGCTACGAGCGACTCAAGGGGAAGAGCCCCGTGCTCGTGAATCCCTACAGCACCGCGATCACCTACTCGCTGATCCCCAAGGCGCCCGTCGACAGGGTGGTGGTCTTCTCGATGGGGTATGGCATGAGCGCCGCCTCCGACGGCCGGTGGTTCCCGTGGGTGTTCAACTTCCCGACGAACTACTGGAGCCAGGCGTCGGCGGTCATCCGCTACGTCGGTCAGCAGGAAGGCGGCGTCGAGAAGCTGAAGGGCAAGAAGATCGCCCACATCTTCCACAACAGCGCCTACGGCAAAGAGGCGAACCCGACGCTCGAGGAGCTCGCGAAGAAGTATCAGTTCGAGCTCACGCTGCTCGCCGTGGACCATCCCGGACAGGAACAGAAGGCGACGTGGCTCCAGGTGCGCCGGCTGAATCCGGACTGGATCTTCATGTCGGGCTGGGGCGTCATGAACCAGGTGGCCATCAAGGAAGCGTCGTCCGTCGGCTTCAAGATGGACCATCTGATCGGCAACTGGTGGTCGGCCAACGACTCCGACGTCGTCCCGGCCGGCGACGGGGCGAAGGGCTACAAGGGCGCGACGTTCCACGCGCCGGGCAGCGCGTTCAAGGTGCACGCGGAGATCCTCAAGCACGTCTACGACAAGGGGAAGGGCACCGGCAGAAAAGAGGACATGGGCGCGCCGCTCTACAACCGCGGCGTCGTCAACGCGATGCTCTCGGCCGAGGCCATCCGCACCGCGATGACGAAGTTCGGCAACAAGCCGCTCACCGGCGAGCAGGTGCGCTGGGGTTTCGAGAACCTCAACCTGACCGAGCAGCGCCTTGAGCAAGTCGGCATGAAGGGGTTCACGCACCCGGTCAGGGTCACCTGCGAGGACCACGAGGGCAGCGGCCCCGTGCTCATCCAGCAGTGGGACGGCAAGAAGTGGAATGTCGTCTCCGACTGGATCGCGCCCATGCGCGACGTCGTCCGGCCGAAGATCGAGACCGCCGCCGTCGACGAAGCCAAGAAGCTCGGCTACACGATGCGCGACTGCGCGAAGGAGAAGTAGGGGCGCGCCGGTGGCGAGCGCCGCGCCGCGGCCGCTCCTGGCGGTCAGCAACATCGAGGTGATCTACGACCACGTCATCCTCGTGTTGAAGGGCGTGTCGCTCGGGGTTCCCGAGGGGGGCATCGTCGCCCTCCTCGGGGCCAACGGCGCCGGCAAGTCGACGACGCTCAAGGCGATCTCGGGCCTGCTGCGCACGGAGCGGGGCGAGGTGACCAAAGGCGCGATCGAGTTCCAGGGCAAGGCGATCCACCGGCAGAACCCGTCCGAGGTGGTGAAGCACGGCATCGTCCAGGTCATGGAAGGCCGGCACGTGTTCGAGCACCTGACGGTCGAGGACAATCTCTTGACCGGCGCGTACACGCGCCGCAACGGTCATTCCACCAGGCGCGACCTCGACCGCGTCTACCACTACTTCCCCCGGCTGGCCGAGCGCCGGGGCTTCAAGGCGGGCTACATCTCCGGGGGCGAGCAGCAGATGGTGGCCATCGGCCGCGCGCTGATGGCGCGCCCGCGGCTGATGCTCCTCGACGAGCCGTCCATGGGCCTGGCGCCCATGCTCGTGAAGGAGATTTTCGACATCGTCGTGCGCCTCCACCGGGAGGAAGGGGTGGCGGTGCTGCTCGCCGAGCAGAACGCGACCATGGCCTTGCAGGTTGCCCAGCATGGCTATGTCATGGAGAATGGCCGGATCGTGCTGGACGGCGATGCGAAGACGATCAGCGAGAACGAGGACATCAAGGAGTTCTATCTGGGCCTGACCAACGTGGGCCAGCGGAAGAGCTATCGCGACGTCAAGCACTACCGCCGACGGAAGCGGTGGCTGTCGTGAGCGCGCTTCTGGAGATCCGCGAGACGTCCAAGGCGTTCGGCGGCGTGCAGGCCGTGACGCGGGTGTCGCTCGAGGCCCAGACGGGATCGCGCTCGAAGGTCGCGACGTCACCGACCTGGCGCCGAGCCGGATCGCCGAGCTCGGCATCGCGCGCACCTTCCAGAACATCGCCTTGTTCCGAGGCATGACCGTGCTCGACAACCTCATGCTCGGTCGCCATGTGCACATGAAGACCGGTGTCCTGGGCGCCTTTGCCTACTGGGGGTTCGCGCAGAAGGAGGAGGTCGAGCACCGAAAGCGCGTCGAGGACATCATCGACTTTCTGCGCATCCAGGATCTCCGCCGGCGGCCGACCGGATCGCTCGCCTACGGGCTGCAGAAGCGCGTCGAGCTCGGCCGCGCGCTGGCGCTGGACCCGAAGATCCTCCTCCTCGACGAGCCGATGGGCGGGTGCAACCACGAGGAGAAGGAGGACATGGCCCGCTTCGTCCTCGACGTCAACGAGGAATGGGGCGTCACCGTGATCCTGATCGAGCACGATATGGGCGTGGTCATGGACATCTCCGACCGGGTCGCCGTCCTCGACATGGGCCAGAAGATCGCCGAAGGCACGCCCGACGAGGTGCGGGCCAATCCACGGGTGATCAAGGCGTACCTCGGTGAGACGAAGACCATCGCCACCGGAGGGTCCCGTGGCTGAGACCACGCTCGCGAGACTGCTGCAGAGGAACGCCCGCGACCGTCGCGACCGGCCCGCGATCCGCGAGAAGGACCGCGGCATCTGGCAAACCTGGACGTGGAGCCAGTACCACGATGAGGTCCGCGCTTTCGCGCTCGGGCTCGCCGCCCTCGGGTTCAAGCGCGGCGAGCGGCTGTCGGTCATCGGCGACAACCGTCCCCGCCTCTACTGGGCGCAGGTCGCCGCCCAGTGCCTGGGCGGCGTGCCGGTGCCCGTCTACCAGGATTCGATCGCGAAGGAGCTCGCCTTCGTCTGGAATCACGCCGAGTGCTCGGTGATCGTCGCCGAGGACCAGGAACAGATCGACAAGGTGCTGACCCTCCGGGACCAGCTCCCGGCCCTCCGCCTCGTCGTCTACGACGATCCGCGCGGCATGCTGCAGTACAAGCACGACTGGCTCCGCTCCTATCAGGCCGTCCAGGAGCTCGGGCGCAAGTTCGCGGCCGAGCACCCCGGCTACTTCGAGGCCGAGGTCGAGAAGGGGAAGCCGGAGGATGTCGCCAGTATCTGCTACACCTCCGGCACCACCGGCAGCCCGAAGGGCGTCATGCTGACGCACGCCAACGCGATCGCCATCGCGGACGCCTTCCGCAAGGCCGACGACGTCCGGCCGGAGGACGACGCTCTCGCCTACCTGCCGATGGCGTGGGCGGGCGACGCCGCCTACACCTTGTTTCTCAGCCTCGTGGTGGGCTTCTGCGCCAACTGCCCGGAGAGCCCGGAGACGGTCCAGCGCGACCTGCGCGAGCTGGGGCCGACGACCGTGCTGGCGCCGCCCCGCATCTGGGAGAACATGCTGACGGCGGTGCAGGTGAAGGCCGCCGACGCGCCCGCCCTCAAGCGGTGGGTCTTCGAGCGCTTCCGGGCCGCCGCCGAGCGGGCGGAGATCCTTCGCGCCGACGGCAAGCCGATTCCCGTCGGACTGCGGCTGGCGTGCATGATCGGTGACGTGCTCGTCTACACGCCGATCCGTGATCAGCTCGGCCTGCGCCGCGCCAAGTGGGCGCTCACGGGCGGGGCGCCCCTCGGGCCGGACACGTTTCGCTTCTTCCGGTCGATCGGCGTCAACCTCAAGCAGGTCTACGGCTCCACGGAGACGACGGGCCTGGTGTCGCTGCAGCCGAGCGCTGAAGCCAATCCGACGACCGCCGGCCGGCCCTGCCCGGGCATCGAGGTCAAGATCGCCGAGCGCGGAGAAGTGCTGGTCCGGGGTCCCGTCATCTTCAAGGGCTATCTCAAGAACGAAGAGGCCACGCGCGAGGTCATCGATCCGGACGGCTGGTTCCACACCGGCGATGCGGGCTTCATGGATCCGCGCGGCCATCTCGTCATCATCGACCGCGTCAAGGATGTCGGTGCCCTCCAGGACGGTACCCCGTTCGCGCCGCAGTTCATCGAGAACAAGCTGAAGTACAGCCCCTTCGTCCGCGAGGCGGTGGCCTTCGGCCACGAGCGCGCCTTCGTCACCGCCATGATCGCCATCGACCTCAACACGGTGGGGAACTGGGCCGAGCGGCGCGGGATTCCTTACACGAGCTACATGGACCTGAGCCAGAAGCCCGAGGTGTGCGAGCTGATCCGCGAGGAGATCCGGAAGGGCAACGAGACGCTGCCGGAGTCCACGCGGATCCGGCGCTTCCTGCTGCTCACCAAGGATCTGGAGGCCGACGACGCCGAGATGACGCGCACCCGCAAGGTGCGGCGCCGCTTCGTGGCCGAAAAATACGCCTCGGTCGTCGACGCGTTCTACTCCGGCGGCCACGCGGTGGAGCTGGCGGCGACCATCACCTACGAGGACGGCCGCCAGGCCACCATGAAGTCGCGCGTGCGCGTGGAGGACGTCGAGGCGACGGTGGTGGCGCGTGTCTGACGACCTCAGCTTCTTCTTTCTCCTGATGTCGAACGGCCTGCTGATCGGCCTGATGTATTCGCTGATCGCGCTCGGGTTCGTGCTCGTCTACAAGGCGACCGACGCCATCAACTTCGCCCAGGGCGAGTTCGTCATGATCGCGGGTTTCGTGGCGGCCGGCTGTCTCATGGTCTGGGGGGCGCCGCTCTGGTTGGCCGTCACGCTCGCGGTGGCGAGTCTGGTGGTATTCGGCTTCGTCCTCGAGCGCGTCATGCTGCGCCGGCTCATCGGCCGACCCGTGATCGCCGTGGTCATGGCGACCATCGGGTTGGCGTCGATCCTGCGCGGCGTCGGGCCGTTCACCATCTTCTCCGGGACCAAGCCGCTGCCGCTGCCCATCCGCGACGAGCCGTTCATGCTGGGCCCGCTCTTCATCCCGCCCATCCAGCTCCTGGGCGCCGGCGTGAGCCTGACCTTCCTGGCCGGCTTCGGCTGGTTCTTCTTGAAGTCGCGCAAGGGCATCGCCATGCGGGCGGTCGCCGACAACCAGCAGGTCGCGATGGCCATGGGCATCGACGTCGAGCGCTACTTCGGCGTGGCGTGGGCGATGACGGGCGTGGTCTCGGCGCTCGGCGGCATCCTCTGGGGGAACCTCCTCGGCGTCGACGTGAACCTGGCCCTGGTCGGCTTCAAGGTGTTCCCGGTCGTGATCCTGGGCGGGCTCGACTCCATCCCCGGCGCGATCCTGGGCGGTCTCATCGTCGGCGTCGTCGAGAACATCGCGGCCGGCTACGTCAATCCCTACGTCGGCGGCGGCACCAAGGACTTTGCCCCCTACGTCCTCATGATCCTCGCGCTCATGATTCGCCCGTACGGCATCTTCGGCAAACGCATCATCGAGCGCGTATGAAGTCTCTTACCGGGCTCGGGGCGGAGGGGCGGGGTGGGGGGAGGGGGGCTGGGACCACGCGGCACGCGTGCGCATTTCCGGGCGCGGCTGGGCTCCATCCGGGCGCGGCGCGTCCGCAAACGACTCGGAGGGAACGGGTCCCAGCCCCCCTCCCCCCACCCCGCCCCTCCGCCCCGAGCCCTCGCGCGACTCGCAGAGAACCGGAACGGGTCCCAGCACCCCTCTCCCCACGCCGCCCCCATGCCCTGAGCCCTCCCTCTGCGTGCAGAGAACTCGTGTCAGCACCCTTCATGCGTGGGTACTCATGCGCGGTCGCCGAGTGGAGCCCGCGGGGGTGGGGTGGGGTGGGGGGTGGCGAGACCCGTTCCCGCCACGCGAGCGGCGGAGCGAGAGCGCCCGGATGGAGCCCAGCCGCAACGGGGAACGCGCACGCGTGCCGCGTGGTCGCGCCACCCCCCACCCCACCCCGCCCCCGCGGGCTCGACGCGTGGAGCAGGGCGTGATTCACAGAGAGTGTGGGGTGCTGAAGACGACGTATGAGGCGGATATGGGGCTGTATCCGCTGCCGATCGCGCGCTGGACGGTCGCCGCCGTCGCGGTCCTGTTCTTCGCGGTCATCCCGCTCACCCTGCACGAGTACTTCCTGTCGGTCGCCAACCTCGTCTGGATCGCGGTCATCGGCGCCCTCGGCCTCAACATCCTGGTCGGCTACACGGGACAGGTCTCGATCGGCCACGGGGCGTTCATGTCGGTCGGCGCCTACACCGCCGCCAACCTCGCCAATCGTCTCGGGTCGCCCTGGCCCGTGAATCTGGTCGCCGGTGGGCTCATGGCGGCGCTGATCGGCGCCATCGTCGGCATCCCGTCCCTGCGCATCAAGGGCCTTTATCTGGCGATCGCCACGCTGGCCGGCCAGCTCATCATCGAGTGGACGATCAACCACGTGACCTTCATCAGCGGGGGCGTGCAGGCCTCAATCGAGGTGGCGCGGCCGCGTCTGGGCCCGATGGTCCTCGACAGCCAGCGCGACATGTACTACTTCCTGCTCGTCTTCGTCGTCCTGGCCATCATCGGGACGATGAACCTCATGCGCACCCGGGTGGGGCGCGCCTTCATCGCCATTCGCGACCACGACATCGCCGCCGAGATCATCGGCATCAACATCTTCCGCTACAAGCTCCTCGCGTTCGCCATCTCCTCCTTCTACGCCGGGATGACCGGCGTGCTGTACACGTACTTCCTCGGCATCGCCAACTACGAGCAGTTCCAGATCGGCGTCTCCATCGACTACCTGGCGATGATCATCATCGGCGGGCTCGGCTCGGTGCTGGGCTCGATCTTCGGGGCCATCTTCGTGACCCTGCTGCCGATCGTCATCCGCTACACCATGGAGGCCTTCGGCGGAGTCTTCTTCGCTCAACAGACCGTGCTCAACCTGATTCCCAACCTCCGCCTCATGATGTTCGGGGCCCTCATCATCTTTTTCCTGATCGTGGAGCCCGAGGGGCTGAACCGCTTGTGGCGGAACATCCGCAGCTATTTCAGAGTCTGGCCGTTCGCGTACTGACGTACGCGACCAAGGAGAATGCTCATGAGGGAGTTTCTGGCTATCGCGACGGCGCTGATCCTGGCGACGGGCAGCCTGCTGACGGCCGCTCCGTCCCATGCTCAGTCGAGGGGCGAAATCGTCATCGGTGTCCAGTGTGACCGCACCGGACCGACCCAGATCGTCGGCACGGTCCTCTGCCCGGCCTTCCACGACTACGTCGCTCTCGTGAACTCCAAGGGCGGCGTCGAGGGCTTCAAGCTCAAAGCCCTCGAGATCGACCACGAGTACAAGGTGCCGCCGGCGGTCGAGTCCTACGAGCGCCACAAGAAGGACGGCGCGGTGACGATGGCCATCTACGGCACGCCCCAGATCTATGCGCTCGCGGCGAAGCTCACCGAGGATCGCATCCCCGGCACCTCGCCGGGTTTCGGCAGCGCCGCCGCCGCCGACGGCGTCCGGTACCCCTACATCTTTCCGATCGCCGCGACCTACTGGTCCCAGGGAGCCGCGGCCGTGGACTTCGTGAAGAAGCAGCTGGGCGGCAGCCTCAAGGGCAAGAAGATCGCGTACATCTTCTACGACAACCCGGCCGGCCGCGAGCCCATCGAGGTCATCGAGGACCTCGCGACGAAGGAAGGGTTCCAGCTCAAGACGTTCGCGGTCCCGCCCCCCGGCGTCGAGATGGGCGCTCAGGTGCTGGACATCGCCCAGCGCTTCCGGGCGGACTTCGTGATCGGGCACCTCTTCGGCGGCGCGCCGTCGGTGTCGATCAAGGAGTTCAAGCGGGTGGGCTATCCGCTGCGTAAGGTGGTGTCGTTCGTGTGGGGCGCGGCCGAGGCCAACATCGACGGCGCCGGCGGCTTCGCCGTCGCCGAGGGGTATTTCGCGATGCAGTTCGCCGGGGTGGGCACCGACTATCCCGTGCTGAACGAGATCCGCGAGATGTACAAAAAGCAGGGCAAGGAGCCGCCCAAGGAGATGGCCTCCACCGTGTTCTACAACCGGGGCGTGCTCATCGCCGCCCTGCACGTCGAGGCCATCCGCAACGCCTTGAAGGCCAGGCCGGACGGCAAGATCACTGGCGTCGACACGAAGGCCGGCTTCGAGAAGATCTCGAACTTCACCCTGGGCGGGTTGGTGCCGCCCCTCAAAATCAGCCCGACCGACCACGAAGGGGGCGGGCTCGTGCAGATCTGGCAGGTGAAGGACGGGAAGTTCGTGAAGGTCACCGACTGGTTCGCCGCCTATCAGGACGTGGTGGCCAAGCACATCAAGGAGTCGGGCGCGAAGAAGTGACCGACGCGCTGAGCCTCAACAACGTCGAGGTCATCTACGACGGCGTGATCCTCGTCCTCAAGGGCGTGTCGCTCAACGTCCGCGAGGGCGGGATCACGACGTTGCTCGGCGCCAACGGCGCCGGCAAGACGACGACGCTCAAGGCCGTCTCGGGCCTGTTGCGGTCCGAGCGCGGCGAGGTGACGAAGGGCTCCATCGAGTTCAAGAGCGAGCGGATCGATCGGCTGCCCCCGCACGCGGTGGTCCGGCACGGCATCGTGCAGGTGTTCGAGGGCCGGCGGGTCTTCGAGCACCTGACCACCGAGGAGAACCTCATCGCGGGGGCGCACATTCAGACGGACCGACAGAAGGTCGTCGCCGGGATCGAGCGCGTCTACGGGTATTTCCCTCGGCTCAATGAGCGGCGCTCCGTCCAGGCCGGCTACCTCTCCGGCGGCGAGCAGCAGATGCTCGTGATCGGCCGGGCGCTGATGGCGGACCCGCACGTCATGCTGCTCGACGAGCCGTCGCTCGGGCTGGCGCCCATGCTGGTCGAGGAGATCTTCGGGATCGTGCAGCAACTGAACCGGCAGGAGAAGCTGACGGTGCTGCTGGTCGAGCAGAACGCCGCGCTGGCGCTCACCATCGCCGAGCACGGCTACGTGATGGAGAACGGACGGATCGTGCTCGACGGCACCGCGGCGGCCCTCACGGAGAACGCGGACATCAAGGAGTTCTACCTCGGCCTCACCGAGGTCGGCGCCCGCCGGTCGTACCGCGACGTCAAACATTACAAGCGTCGAAAACGCTGGCTCTCCTAGGAGGAGCGCAGTCCATGGGACGCACCCGCGCGATCGGACTCGGACTCGCCATGCTCATCGCGGCGCTGAATCTCGCCGCGTGCGCGACCATGGGCGACCCGCCGCCGACGCTCTACAGGCGCCTGGGCGGGCGCGAGGGCATCTCGATCGTCGTCGCCGACTTCGTCACCACCATGAGCGGTGACAGCCGGGTCAACGCCCGGTTCAAGGACATGAAGGGGCCCGACATCGAGAAGCTGAAGTCGAATCTCTCGGACCAGATCTGCGACGCCACCGGCGGGCCCTGCTCCTACCTCGGGCGCGACATGAAAACGGCCCACACGGGGATGAAGATCAGCGAGGCCGAGTGGAACGCGACCGTCGAGAACCTCGTCAAGGCGATGGACAAGAACAAGGTGGGGCCGACGGAGAAGAGCGAATTGCTGGGCGCCCTCGGTCCGATGAAGGCCGACATCGTCGGCCAGTAGTCGAGATGGACGCCCAGGCCTTCACGATCTACGACATGATGGCGCGGGGCGCCGCGCTCTACCGCGACGCTCCCGCGCTGATCCAGGGGACACAGCAGTGGTCCTTCCGGCAGCTGCTGGAGCGGGCGGATTCGCTGGCAGCCGGGCTGGGGGGGCTGGGTCTCGCCCGAGGCGATCGCATCTGCATTCTCGCCCAGAACGACGTAGCCTACGTCGACCTGTACGCGGCGTGCGCCCGCCAGGGCGTGATCGCGTATCCCATCAACTGGCGGCTCACCGCCCAGGAAGTCGAGCGGGTGGTGGAGCGGGCCGACCCGAAAATGATGGTCGCGGACGCGTCCACCCTGTCCGTGGTGGGCGACTGGCCCCGCACGCAGCGCCGCCTCGCGCACTGGTACCAGTTCGGCGCCGCGCCGGGGCCGGGCTTCCAGGCCCTGTCGAGCTTGTACCGCGAGGGCGCGCCGCCGCCGGTCGCGGACGTCTCCAGCGACGACCCCTTCGCCGTGATCTCCACCGCGGCCGTCGACGTGATCCCTCGGGGTGCCGTGCTCACACACGCGAACGTTCTCACCGCCTCCCTGGTCGTCATCGCGACGCTCGGCTTCACGGCGGCGGACCGGTATCTTCTGGCTCTGCCGCTGTTCCACATCACGGCGCTGGGCAACCTCGTCGCGCACATGCACGCGGGCGGAGCCAGCGTCGTGGTCGCCCGCTTCGACGCTGACGAAGCGGTGCGGCTGATCGATGCCCACCGGGTCACGCACGTCTCCGACTTTCCTCCCGTGCTGTCGAATCTCCTGGACGCCGCGCAGAAGCTCGGCAGCAAGCTGCCGAGCCTGAAGCACGTCTCCGGACTGGACGTGCCACCGACCATCCAGCGCCTGCACGCAGAGACCCAGGCTCAGTTCTGGACGGGCTTCGGTCAGTCCGAGACCAGCGGCTTCGTCAGCATCCAGCGTGTGCGCGACAACCCCGGAGCCGCCGGCAAGCCCATCCCGGTCTGCCGAGTCCGTCTGGTCGACGACTACGACCGCGACGTGCCGGTAGGGACTCCCGGGGAAATCGTGGTGCGCGGGCCGGTGGTATTCCAGGGCTACTTCGGCCAGCCGGACGTGACCGCCT
>QHSR01000018.1:58198-64290 GCA_003221635.1 Candidatus Rokuibacteriota bacterium
TACGGCGTTCCCGACGTCAAGTGGGGTGAAGCCATCAAGGCGGTTGTGGAAGTCCGGCCGGCCGACCGGTACACGGCCCAGCAGATCGGCGACTTCGTCGTCTCGAAGATCGCTCGCTTCAAGCGCCCGACCCGCGTCGTCTTCACCGAGGCCCTGCCTCGCACGGCGGAGGGCGGCGTGGACCGTGACGCCGTGAAGGCTCGCTGGGGCGACGCGTGATCCCGGCGAAGTGCGACTAGGCGGCGCGCCGGCGGCGGAGCCGCTGCGTCTCTCGCACCCGCGTGAGCGCGCCTGACTTCGTCGCCATCGGGCACGTCACCCTCGACCGCATCGGCGATGCCATCCGCCCGGGCGGCGCAGCCCTCTTCGCCGCCGTCGCCGCTCACCGGCTCGGGCTCTCCGTCGGGCTCCTCACGAGCCACGGGGACGACTTCCCGCTCGATCTGATTCCACCCAAGATCGAGGTCGTCAGTATCCCCGCCGCCGACACGAGCCGGTTCGAGCACCGGCTCGACGCCGAAGGCCGCGTGTCCCACGTTCGCGCCGTCGCCGGGCCCTTGACGACGGCGGACGTTCCCGACGACTGGCGGGGAGCCGCGCTGACGCTGCTCGCCCCGGTGCTCGACGAAGTCGATCCGATGATCGCGACCCTGTTCACCGAGGGCGCCGTGGGCGCGGCGGCCCAGGGATGGCTCCGTCACGCGGCCCGCGATGGGCTCGTCGTGCCGCGCACCTGGCGCTCTCCCGAGCGCCTGCTGCAATCGGTCCAGGCCCTGTTCCTCAGCCGCGAGGACATCCGCGGCCAGGAGAGCGAGGTGGTCGAGTGGTTCCAGCGCATGCCGATTGGCGTCCTCACGGCCGACCGCGACGGCGCGCTCCTGTTTGTCAACGGGGAGCGATACGAGGTGCGCCCGCGCCCGGCGCGGGAGGTCGACCCGACCGGCGCCGGCGACGTGTTCGCGGCGACGTTCCTCGTGCAGTATCAGCGCGACGGCGATCCGTGGCAGGCCGCGGCGGCCGCCGCCTGCGCCGGCTCGCTCGCCGTCGAGGGCCAGGGCTGGTCGGCGGTCGCGGATCGGGCAACGCTCGACGCCGCCCTCGCCGACTATCAGCGCAAAGGATGACGGCCGCTGGCGGCGGGTCAGGTCGACGGGGGCGGTGGGGGTCGAGAGGACCACGCGGCACGCCTCCGCTGCTCCGGTGCGGCTGGGCTCCATCCGGGCGCCCCGCTCCCGTCGCCACGTGCCGGGAACGGGTCCCTTCGACCCCCACCGCCCCCGTCGACCTGACCCGCCGCCAGCCGGCTGGCTTCCTTGACACACGCCGGAAACGCAGCCTAGGCTGAGTGTGATGGAGCGCGCGTGACGATCGAGCGACAATGATGCGATTGCGAATGATGCGATTCCGGAGGAGGGCGCCATGAAGATCTTCCTGGACACGGCGAACCTCGGCGAGATCAAGGAAGGCGTGGCGCTCGGCGTCGTCGACGGCGTGACGACCAACCCCACCCTCATCGCCAAGGAGAAGCGGCCGTTCCGCCCGCACGTCGAGGAGATCTGCGCCCTCGTGCCCGGCGACGTCAGCCCCGAGGTCGTCGCCACTGACTTCGAGGGCATGGTCAAGGAAGGCGAGGAGCTCCGTGAAGTATCTCTCCGGCAAGGGGATCCGCGTCAACCAGACGCTCTGCTTCTCGGCGACCCAGGCCCTCCTCTCGGCGAAGGCGGGCGCCGTCTATATCAGTCCGTTCCTCGGACGCCTCGACGACATCGCCCACGTCGGCATGGACCTCGTCCGCGACATCTGCGAGATCTACCGCGTCCAGGGCTTCAAGACCCAGGTGCTGGCGGCGTCGATCCGCAATCCGCTCCACGTCGTGGACGCGGCGAAGGCCGGTGCCCACGTCGCGACGATGCCGTTCGCGGTGCTCGAGCAGCTCATGAAGCACCCGCTGACCGACATCGGTCTCAAGAAGTTCCTCGACGATTGGGCGAAGCTCGGCGAGAAGATCTGACCCGACTGCCCGGATCGTCGTTCACGACCGGTGTCCCCGGATCAGCCGTCGAGGCGCCTCTCGCCGAGCCCGATGCGCGTCGCTTCGACGTCCAGCTCCTGCTCGAGGCGGTGGAGGATCTCGTCGCTGATGGCCCCCTGATCACGGAGTGCGATCAGCGCCCGGCGCTCTGCAGTGAGTGTCTCGTGGCGGAGCCGCCGGTAGGCCGCCTGTGCCCGGGCGGCCGCGGCGCTGTCACCCACGTCGAGCGGCGACGCCCGTTGGATCCGCTGAGTGTAGATCGCCCGCAGACGCTCGACGTCCTCACGCCGCGTCCAGGAGGCGGTCGCGAGCTGATCGAGACGGGCCAGGGCGGCCCGGGCCGCTTCCTCCCGCGCGCGCGCTTCTTCCAGCTCGAGCGTCCGATCCTCGCCCAGGTCGAGGACGCGGATCAAGGGAGTCAGGCTCAGCCCTTGCAGGACGAGCGTGGACAGGATCACGGCGAAGGTGACGAGGATGATGTCGTCGCGAAATGGGAATGGCGCGCCCGACGCCGTCGTCACCGGCAGGGCGAGCGCCGCGGCCAGCGAGACGATTCCGCGCATCCCGATCCACGCGACCAGCAGCACGTGCGGCCACGGCGGGATGGGGTCGCGCTGTCGCAGCGCCCGACTGACGACCCGCGGGAGCACGACAGCGAGCGGCACCCAGACGAGACGGATCCCGATCGCGGTGAGACTGATCAGGGCGCCCAGCCATGTGAGAGTGCCGAGATTGGCCGGCAGGCCTGCCTCACGGATGGCGCCGAGCTGCAGCCCGATCAGAACGAAGATGACGCCGTTCAAGATGAAGACGAGGAGGTCCCACACCGCCTTCGCCTGGAGCCTGGTGGCGGGGGCCGCCGCTGCGCTGAAGCCCTGGCGGAAATAGAGACCACCGGCCACGCAGGCGAGCACCGCCGAGGCGTGGCTCCGCTCGGCGAGGACCCAGGCGGCATAGGGGGCGAGCAGCGTGATGGCGGTCTCGGCCACGCTGTCGTCGGTGAGGCGGAGCGTCCGGCAGGCCACCCCGGCCACGATCAGGCCGATGACCACACCGCCTGCCGAAGCCAGGACGAACTGCAAGCCGGCCTCGGTGAACGCAAAGGCGCCCGTCGCCGCCGCGGCGACCGCCGTGCGGTAGAGTACGAGCGCCGCGGCGTCGTTGATGAGGCTCTCGCCCTCGAGCACGGTAACGATCCGATAGGGTATGCCGAGCCGCCGGGCGATGGCGGTGGCCGCGACAGCGTCGGGAGGGGAGACGATGGCCCCTAGGGCGAGCGCCACCGGCCAGCTGATGCCGGGCACAAGAACGCGCGCTACCGCCGCGACGGCGGCCGTGGTGGCCAAGACCAGCCCCACCGCCAGGAGCGTGATCGGGCGAAGGTTGGCCCGGAAGTCACGCAGCGACGTGAAGTACGCCGCCGCCCACAGGATGGGCGGCAGGAAGATCAGGAACACCAAATCGGGATCGAGGCGCACGATCGGGACGTTCGGCACGACGCCGAGGCCGAGCCCGCCGAGCACGAGGAAGATGGGATAAGGCATCAGAATCCGGCGGGCAATCGTCACGAGGGCGAGCACCGCAACGAGCAGGACGATGACGATCTCGAGCTGATGCAGACCTTGCATCGCCCATCAGTATGATACCGATCTGGCGTCGCGCTGAGCGTTGTCTGCTGACAGGGCTCCACCCGCCGAGTGGGTGAGACGGCACGCGGCCCCAATCGGGCGACGCACAGGAATGGAGGACCGCGCGATGGCAACGGCGACGCAGGCTCCCACCGAGATCCCGACCCTGGCCGGCACGATGGGTGAGCTGGCCGGTCGTGGCTTCACCGAACACTTCATCCTCGTGGATGGGAAGCTTCGTGCCGCGGACAGCGGGAAGGTGTTCCCCGCGGAGGAGGTGATGATTTCGGAGTATCACCGTTTCGAGGGTGTCTCGGATCCGGATGACATGGCCATCCTGTATGCGATCGAGACACGCAGCGGCCTCCGGGGGACGCTGGCCGACGCCTTCGGCGTCTACGCGGACCCGATGGTCAGCGCGTTCATGAGAGCAGTCGTGCTTGGCTCTCGGCCACGCCCCGGCGTCGCACGCGGCCGGCCGAGCTAGCGCCCCCGGAACGCCGGCTTGCGCTTTTCTCGCCAGGCCTTGTGGCCCTCGGCCTTGTCCTCGGTCAGCTCGAGGGTCGCAAAGCGGTAGAGATCGACCAGCGACGCGTCCCCCAGATTGGGAATGTCCAGGCCCGCGAGCAACGATTCCTTCGTGACGCGCGCCGCCAGCGGCGGCAACGATGCGACGTGTCGCGCCACCTCGAGCGTCTTGTCCATCAGCCGAGCGTGCGGGACCAGCCACTGCGCGAGCCCGATGCGATAGGCCTCCTCCGCCGTGAGCGGGAAGCCCAGGGCGAGGCGCATCGCGTGGCCCTTCCCGACCCAGCGGGCGAGCCGCGCGCTGCCGCCGTACGCGGGGAGAATGCCGAGGGCAACTTGCGGCAGGCGCCACTCCGCCCGATCGGACGCGACCAGGACGTCGCAGCAGAAGGTCACGATGCAGCCGATCCCGACGGCGTAGCCGTTGACGGCGCCGATGAGGGGCTTCGGGAAGTTCGCGAGAACCTCGAACGCCCGGGCCCGGCGCTTGGCGATGCTCTTGATGAACTCCGCGGCGGAGTCCATCGTGTGCGTGCGCGGGTCCTTCAGGTTCGCGCCGGCCGAGAAGGCGCCGCCCGCCTCGTCGCCCGTCAGGACGGCGCACCGGATCGTGTCGTCGTCCTCCATGGCGGCGAAGCAGCGAGCGATGCCCTCGTTGAAGTCGGCGCCCCACGCGTTGCGCGCTTCGGGGCGACTCAACGTGACGATGCCGATCTCGTCGCGACGCTCGAATGAAACGGGCATGATTGGCTCCTGCGCGGTGATGACGAGCTGCACGCTCGGGTCTGGAGCGGCTGCCAGTGTGGGCGGCCGCCGCCGCCTTGTCAACCGGCGGACGGCGTCACACCTCCGGATCAGCTGTCGCCGTACACGTCCCGCTCGTCGAGCTCGCCCTCCTGGATCATCTGCGCCAGGCGCGAGCGCTGGATCTTGCCGCTGGACGTCTTCGGAATCGTGCTCGACCGGACGAGGATGACGCGCGCCGGGCGATGGCCGTGCGCCCTGTGGACGCGGTTGGTGATCTCGCGGACGAGACTGTGATAGTCGTCGGGTGACGCGGTCTCGCTCCGCACCTCGGCGACGACGTGGAGCCGCTGCGTGCCGGTCCGCTCGCTGTCGATCCCGACCGCGGCGGAATAGCGCACGCCGTCCACGCGATCGACCACTTCCTCGATGTCGGCCGGGATCACGTTCACTCCGCCCAGGATGATGAGATCCTTGAGCCGGCCCGTCACGTAGAGAAAGCCCTTGGCGTCGACGAACCCGAGGTCGCCGGTCCTGAGCCAGCCGCCGGGCATGAGCACCTTCGCGGTCTCGCCGGGATTGTTGTAGTAGCCCCGCATGACGCCTGGACTCTTGACGCAGATCTCACCCTCCACGCCCACGGGGCGCTCGTCGGCAGGCGCCTCGTCTCGGGGCGCCAGGATCCGCACTGAGACGCCGCGGCACGGCTGGCCGACCGAGAGGAACCGGCCGGTCGGGTCGAGCCTGAGCGGAGCGCCCCGCGGCCAGATGGCGACCGCCAGCGTCGCCTCGGCGAGCCCATAGCAGGGCGAGACGACCCGCTTGATGCCGAAGTGCGACTCGAACGCCTCGATCGTCGAGGGGCGCACGGGCTCGGCGCCGGAGAGCGCGGCCTTGAGGCTGGTGAGGTCGAGGCCGGCGGTATCGCGGACGTTGCGCACGCAATTGCGGTAGCCGAAATCGGGGGAGACGGTGAACGTGGCGCCGATCTCGGTGATGAGCGCGAGCCACTGTCGTGGGTTCCGCAGATCGGGCGGCAGCAGCCAGATGGGCGTGCCCAGGAGCGGCGGCGTGAACGCGCAGCCAATCAGCCCCATGTCATGGTAGAGCGGCAGCCACGAGACCACGCGGTCCTCGACGGTGATGCCGGCCGCCTCGGC
>QHSR01000002.1:0-11918 GCA_003221635.1 Candidatus Rokuibacteriota bacterium
CAGCGCGGCAAGTCCGATGCGCCTCCCAGCGGCATGTACCCTTGCAAGGACGGTTGGGTTCTGATTGCCGCCGGCGATCAGCATCATTGGGCTCGCGTGTGTAGCGCCCTGGGCAAACCGGAATGGCAAAAGGACCCGCGCTTCACCACGCGCCACGACCGCGGCAGGCATGCCGCGGCCGTGAACGAGGCGATGCGTGAGCTGATGGCCACCATGACGATGAAGGACGCCATCGCCCACTTCACGCATCACGACGTGGTCGCGGCCCCGGTGAATACCATTCCGCAGGCGGCCCAGGATCCGCACCCCTGGGAGCGGCGCGCGATGGTCGAGGTCCCCGATTTCCTGGCCGGTACCATTGCCGTGTCCGGTGACTTCTGGCATTTCAGCCGCACGCCGGCCGTCGTTGGCTCCACCCCCAAAGTGGGCGAGCACAACGAGGAGGTGCTGGGCGGCCTCCTGGGCTACTCCGCGAAAGAGATCGCCGAGCTGTATGCCAAGGACGTGATCGGGAACCGGCATCATTACGACACGCTTCCCGGGTGAAGTGAACGTCCAACCCTGAGGACCTGACTGTGGCCAGACTACCGATCGCGACCAGAGAGAGTGTTCCCGAAGCCCAGCGTACCGTCTTCGATGAGATCGTGAAAAGCCTCGGGTCGGTCCCCCGCTATGGCCCGGGTTCCGTCATGATCCACGTGCCGCAAGCGCACCTATGGGCCACGGGCCTGAACCACTACCTGCGCGATGAATCCTCGCTGTCGAAGAAAATCCAGGAGCTCGCCATGCTGGTCACCGCGCGAGAGCTGGATTGCCAGCACATCTGGAACGCACACGCGGCCTCCGCGCGCAAGGCGGGCGTGCGCGGTGAGATCGTCGACGCCTTGCGCGACCGTAAAGAGCTTGCTGGGCTGGCTGCCGACGAGGCTGCGGTGGTGCACTACGGCCGCGAATTCTTCCGGACCCACCGCGTCAGCCGTGGCGCGTTTCAGGTGGCGCTGGAGCAGTTCGGCCGCCAGGGAGTCGTCGAGCTGAGTCTGATCATGGGGAACTACAGTCTGCTGGCGTTGCTCATCAACTCGTTCGACACCGACCTGCCGCCGGACAGGACCGAACCGCTCCTACCTGTCTAGCACTCGGTGATCTTGAACTCGACCCTCCGATCGAGCGCATCACGCGCATCGTCGGTCCCGGTGCCCACGATGTTCTCCCGGAAGCCCATCCCTGACGCTCGGGTGCGCGGGGCGAGCTCGGGTGCCTCCGTGTCGAGGCGCTGCTTGACGTAGGCGGCGCGCTGCTGTGAGAGGCGGTCGTTGTATGGCTCCGATCCGGTCAGGCTGGTGTGGCCCACCACGTTCATGCACACCTTCGTCACCACCGCCTGCCGCGCGATTTGCCGGAGCCAGAGGCGGTACGGCCCGCTGACTTGCGGGTCGGACCAGAAGTCGGTCGTCCCGGGATTGAACAGGAACTTCACGCCGAGGCTGTTGCTGCTCAATCCCAGCGCGACAACCTTGCCGAAGGCTTCCTCCGCCTCATCCGTGCGGCCGAGCTTCCACGTGGCGAGGTAGATCCCGTTGAGCACCCGCAGCTGCTCGCCCGAGGGTGTCGCCGCCGCATTCCGGTAGAGAGCGAGGGCATCCTGATAACCCTCGTTGTTGTAGGCGAGGGTCGCCTCGCTGATGATGGTCGCCGTGGCAACGCGCTCGAAGTAGAGGGGGTCCGCCGGGCGACCGGGCGGCGTCTGGGAGGTGCTGATGTAGCCATCGACGACCTTGTCTTTCACCAGAATTGGGCTATCGCGATAGTAGGGTGTGGGGTTCGTATCCAGGCCCTCATCACGCGCGCGCGACGCCGCCTGGGCCACGACCATCCCCGTCCTCAGATCCGTCAGCGCCAGGTTGATCTGGAACACCTGGCGGGCCCCCGATTGCCCGCTCGCGATGCGCGTCATCGTCCCGGTCAACAGATACTGTGCTTTGCCCAAGTTGGCGACCTGGAAGGGCACGACGTCGAACTGCGAAGAGTCGCTCCGGAGCCGGTCCACCACCCGTTGCTCGAGCAGGCGCGTCGCCCCGGTCTGCTGGCCGGAGGCGGCGTCGACCATGGGGTCGATCACCACGCCGCGCTTCATGAGCGTCGCTTCCAACGTGGCCAAGAATGCCGGCAGTTTCTGCATCTGAGCCACCAGGCCGTCGGTCGCCACGTTCACGGCCTCGTCGAAACTCAGCTCGGATGTGTCGCTGGTCGGCGCTGAAGTCGACGCGCATCCGGCGACGATCAGGAGCACGGTGGCGTAAGCCGAGAGCCGGCGAATCGCGAGCACACGCTGGTCCATCATCGGCAGTCCCTTCTGAGGAACGTCTGCTCTTCGGCCGTTAACACTTCGCCGAGCGATGCGCGCTCCAAGATATCACTGCAGCGGCGTGAAACCGCGGGTGTTGGCCGAGCGGCCGGGGCCTTCGGGGCCGCAGGACTGCGGGCGGCGTCGCGCGTCCCGGATTTTCCACTCAGCGCTTCGCTCGAGAAGACGACCGCCCCGTAGGACTCCGAACACTGGGTTGTGGAGGCGCAGATGACTTTCCCGGCCATCGGTCCGACAGCGGCGAAGTCGCGCGGCTCGTCGGAAACGATGGCGAGGAACTCGGCGTTCGTCGGCCACTCTGAGTCGGGCAGCCTCAGCATCTGCCCCGGCCCGATGCGATTGTTCGTGTCCGCCGCGCTGGGGAACAGCACGGCCACAAACAGCACAGCAACATCGGATTGGTGGGCCGCGGCAGCCAGCAGGTACACGTAGCCCGGCCTGGAAGAGCTCAGGCGGACCGCGCCTCGGTCGACTGACGCGGTCACCGAGTGCCCGCGATTGCGGCCGTCGAAGATTTCCTTCAACATCTGTCTCGGGCTGAACGGCTTGTCGGGCTTCTGAGGAGACGGCGGGGGCTCGGGCGGGCTGGCCTGCTGCATCACGTGCGGCGCGGCGGCTTCTTGCACTCGCTGGGAAGGAACGGCGAGGGGCTTCCTTTCCCGCAGGAAGAAAAACGCGCCGCTGGCCATCACCGCGACGAGGACGATCCCGACCACGGCAGAGAGCGCCAGCAGGCGCTTTCTCGTGGGCCGCGAGGAACCGGGAGGGGGTGGCTGCGGGCTGCTCTCGGTCGTCAGAGTGGCCCCGACCGCCCGAGCCGGTATCATGACCGTACGATCACCGTCGTCCGGCTGCGGCGTCACGCTCATCGGTAGTGCGCCCGGTACCTCAAGACTCCGCGACTATAGCCTCTCGTGTCCCGACGGACAAGAAACTACGGCCTCCTGGCGTCGCGCTTCAGCTCGTTCGCCCGCACCCAGCGTTGCCCGGGCTGGTCTTATGATGCGTCGGCTGGCACTTCGCCGAGCAGGCGGCCGAAGGCCGGCAGGTGGTCGGCGCTGTTGAACGCGCGCAGCATCGCCCAGATCGACGCCTGGTTCGTCGTCACGACCGGCTTCTTGAATTCCCGCTCCCACGCGGCGATCGACGGCATCGTCGGGAAATTGCCCCCGGGCACCACGAACGCCTCGATCTCCGGCCGATCAATCCGGGCGAACGCATCGCGGGCGTTGTGCGGGCCGAGCTGCCCGATCGCATACGAGTCGGTCGCGCGAAATCCTTCGAGAGCGATCGTGTCGAGCCCATGCTTCGTCTTGAAATAGCGGGCGGCCCGTTCGTTGACCGCATTCGAATAGGGAGACACAATGGCGACGCGGCGCGCGCCGAGGGCCCGAACGGCGCGGCCGACCGCCTGCGCCGACGTGATCGCCGGAACGCCCGCACCGACACTCATCCGCTTCGTGACGACGTCGTCGTAGTCCTCGGCATGGAGACTGGCCGACGTCTGGGCCAGGATCACCATCTCGACCCTGGCCGTCCCCAGCAAGCGCGACTGATAGTCGATGTCCTCGTCTCGGCTCGGGGCGAAACTACCGGCGCCACTCGACATGAGGCGCCCGACGTGCGCCTGGTAGGTCGGCGGCAAGAGCCGGCACTCGATCTCGACCGTCGTGTTCGTGGATGGAATGAGGACGCCGAAATGTCGGGTCATGCTCAGATTCCTTATCTGTAGCCGCCCTCGGCCGGCGGGCCCCAGCCCCGCGACGGCCTGCGGCGCTCACCACGACGCGTCAGGGCCGCAGCGGGATGAGCGGCGGGCCGGCGACGATCCGGTTGGCGATGCGCCCGAGGTGCTCGACTTCGTAGATGACCTCGTCGCCGACCGCCAGCCACGGGTACGCGGCGGCGTCGCGCGTCCGCAGCTCGGCAAGACAACCGTTGCCGCAGGTGCCCGTCCCCAGCACGTCGCCCGCGCACACCTTCGTCCCTCGAGACGCGTAGGCGATGATCTCGCCGATGGACCAGAAGGCGTTCGACCAGCGGTCGCGTCCGTACTCGCGGCCGTTGACCGAGACGACCATCTCGAGGTCGTAGCCCATCGGGCGCCGCCACGGCTCGATCTCGTCCTTCGTCACGAGCCACGGGCCGAGCGTCGTCGCGGTGTCCTTGCCCTTGGCCGGGCCGAGCCGCATCTCCATCTCGTTGCGCTGCACGTCGCGGGCGCTCCAGTCATTGAACAGGCAGAAGCCGACGACGTGGTCGGCGGCGTTCTTCGGGTCGAGGTTGAAGCCGTCGCGCCCGATGACGACGCCGATCTCACACTCGAAGTCGAGGTTCTGGCAGCCCGGCGGCATCGGCACCGGATCGCGGGCGCCCACCAGCGCGTGCGGGTTCGTGAAGTAGAAGACCGGGATCTCGAAGAACTGCCTGGGCAGCTCGAGCCCCTGGGACTTCCGGATCGACTCGATGTGCTGGCGGAACGTCATGAAGTCGCGCACCGCTGGCGGCCGCGAGATCGGCGGGAGCAGCCGCACGCGGTCGATGCGCGCCACCTCGGCGGGCGACGCGAGCGTCTTGGCGCCGGCGGCGGCGAGCCGCTCGCCGTCGTCGCCGAGCAGGTCGATCAGCCGCAGGCCCGCGGTCATCGCGTGGATCTCGTCGCCTCGCACCACGCCGATCCGCTCCGTGCTCGCGGGAGGAATCTGGAAGGTCGCCCAGCGCATGAGAATTTCCGCCGCCTCACGTCCCCGCGCGGGCGGCTTCGCGCATCTTTCCGAGATACGCGTCGCTGCCGTGCTGGAGCAGGCGGCCCACGCTGCTGTGGAAATACTGCACGCCGAGGCCCAGGAACTTGGGGACGAGATTGTCGGGGCAGCTGCACCCCGCAATACGCCCGGCGCCGGTGATGATCTTGACGCCGCGCTCCATCATCTCCTGCACTTTCGGATGTGCCTGCTGGCCGGTGTAACCCATGGACTGAGACAGGTCGCCGGACCCGATAAAATACACATCCACGCCAGGGACCTTGACCAGCTCCGGGAGGTTCTCGATGGCCTCCACCTCTTCCAGCATCAGGCACACGAGAGTGTTGCGGTTGGCTTCCTTGGCGTAGTCTCCGGTGGAGCCCTTGAAGCCGTAGTTGGCCGGTCGGCCGCCGCTGAAAATGCCCCGGTGGCCGTCCGGAGCGTACTTCACCGCGTCCACGGTGGCGCGTGCTTCGTCCGCCGTGTTGACGTGGGGAACCTGCACGCCCCACGCGCCCCGATCCAGGAACGGCGCGATGATCTCCGGCTTGTTCCCGACGGGGCGCACGATGGGCGCCATGCCGGTAAGCTCGGCCGAGGCGATGCAGCCCTCGGCGGTGTCCACCGTGATGGAGCCGTGCTCGTTGTCGAGCAGGATCCAGTCGAACCCGAGGAGGCCGAGCATCTCCACCACCGGCGGCGAGGGGAAGGTGCACATGACGCCGAAGGCCGGTTTGCCGTCGTAGAGCCGTTGCTTGAGCGTATTCTCGCGCATGGTGGGCCGAGTATACTCCGCTCGGCGCTTTCCATGGGTCTCGTGGATGGTCGGCGGGGGGTGTATAACAGGGCCCGGTCATGACGGCGCACTGAACCAAGGACCCCAGCGGAGGGAGGACACCATGAACAGGCTGTCGCGCAGACAATTCCTTCGGGCCTCGGGGACGGTCGTCGGAGCGACGATTGTGCCGTCGCTGGCGCTGTCGCACCGAGTGGGAGCCGCCGAGAAAGCGTTGATCCCCAAGAAGATGCCGTTCCCGCCGAACGACGAGTTCGGCAGCTACGAGCCGACCATCACGCCGGACGGGAACACCATCTATTTCGCCCGGTTCGCGGGCGGCGGTGACAAGCGGGTCCTCGGCACGACGACGGACATCTTCGTCACGCACCGGATCCGCCAGAGCGGCGAGTGGCCCGGCACGGGCGCGGACTGGACACCGCCCGAACGGCTGCCCGACACGGTCAACAGCGACTCCATCGACCAGGAGCCACGGATCACGCCGGACGGCAAGACGCTCTACTTCATGAGCCGGCGTTCGGGCAACGCGGATATCTGGGTCACCCACAAGCAGCCCACTGGTGAGTGGACGAAAGCCGAGAGTCTCAACATCAACACCCCTGCCACCGAGCACTGCTTCATGCCGCTCGGTCTGCCGGGCGCGGACGATACGTCCGTGTTCGTCTCTGTCAGACCCAGAGAGGCTGGCGCCGCTCCGACGGAAAGCAAGCTGCTCGACTCGATCGGGTTGAAGTGCCGTCTCAACGCGGTCTCCAGGGACGGGCTGGTGCTCGGCGTCGTCTCCGTACATGACTTCGGAAAGTTCCACACGATGCAGTTCGTTCACTACGACGCGGCAAGCCGAGAGTGGAAGGGGCCGATTGTGCCGGCTCCATTCAACAATCCGGCCATCGACGGCGCGTGCCCGATGTTCACGGCCGGCGGAGACAAGATGATCTGGTCGGCCGGCTATGACCGTGGGCCCGGGCCGGTGTCCACCTCGGGCGGCACCGGCTCGACCTACGACCTGTTCTGGCTGAATACCAGCGACATCGTCGCCTACTACAAGGCGAAGGCCGGACTGAGCTAGCGAGACATCGGCTCCGTGGCGGGCATCGGTTGGGCGGGCGCGAGCCGACTCGGTCTCGCGCTCGCCGGCTGCGCCCTGACCGCGAACATTGCCGGAGGACACGCCGTCCTGCAGAGGGCGGAGCCGCGCATCGAGAGTCGGCTGAAGCGCGCACCCGACGAGATCAGGCTCTATTTCACGGAGCGCCTCGAGCCCGCGTACAGCTCCGTCCGCGTCCTGAACGATCACGGCGGGCAGGTCGATCGTCGTGACAGCCGCGTCGACCGCACGAACCCCGCGCTGCTGCGCGCGACGTTCCCACCGCTGCCGCCGGGAACGTACAAGGTGCAGTGGCGCGTGCTCTCCATCGATGGCGACGTCACGGAGGGCGCGTTCACCTTCCGGGTCGAATGAAGGGGCTGCTCCTCGGCGTCTTCTGGGCTCATCTCGCCTCTTGCGTGCTGCTGGTGGGCGCGTTCTTCATGCTCCTGCTCGCGAGCCGGCCCATGGCCACGACGGCACGCTGCTGGGATCGGAGGCTCGTGCGCGGGTCGCGTCTGCTCGTGTTCGTCGCGATGGGCTCGGGAGTGGTCTGGCTGCTGGTGCGGACGGCCATTTTCGAGAACCGTCCCCAGGCCGCCCTCGAGCCCCGCGCCGTGTCGCGCGCTGTCCTCGACACGTGGCCCGGCCTGGTCTGGCTCGCGCGTCACGGCCTCCTCGTCGTGCTGGCCGCCTTCCTGGCGATGCGCGCGAACGTCGCAGAGCGACGCAACTGGATCGCCGCGCGCGGCGAGGCGCTGGCGCTCGCCACGCTGGCGCTGGCCCTCACGAGCGCCTCCAGTCACGCCGCCGCGATCACCTCGGGCACGCTGTGGGCCGTCGCCGTCGACGTCACCCATCTGGTGGGGACAGGTCTCTGGGTCGGCGGCCTGGTGGCACTCGCGCTGCTGCTGGGAGCGGCGAGTCGTGAGGACGGCGCCGACGCGCGCCCCTATGCCGTGCTCGCGGCGCGTCGCTTCTCTCGTGCCGCGCTGATCGTGATGCTCCTCCTGATGGCCTCGGGCGTGCTGAACGCGATCACTCAGGTCGAGAGTGTCGCCGCCCTGGCCGGGACGACCCACGGTCGCTTGCTCCTCGCCAAGCTCGCCGTGCTCGTCCCGATCCTCGTCCTCGCCGCCGTCAACCGCACGCGGATTCTTCCGGCGCTGTCCGCGCCGAGCCTCCCCGTCGGGCGCGCGACGATGCGACGCCTGACCGCGTTCGTCGGGTTGGAGGCCGCGCTCGCGCTTGTCTTGATAGTGCTGGCCGCCGCGATGACCCTGACGACGCCGGCGCGCCACGCCGAGCCGGCCTGGCCGCTGCCGTTCCGGCTCTCCCTCGACGTCCTGGTCGACGTGCCGGCGACGCGATGGCGCGCGCTGCTGGGCGGCCAGCTGGCGGTCGCAGGCCTGGTCGCGCTGATCGCGTCGTGTCTCGTACGGCGTCGGCGCGTACCGGTGCTCGCCGGCGGCCTCGCGCTCGTCGCCATCGGCGCCGGCGTCGGCATCTTTCCGCTCGTGGTCGACGCCTATCCGACGACGTACAAGCGTCCGCTCCCGACGTACCAAGTCGCATCCATCGCCTCGGGGATGACGATCTACCGCGAGCACTGCGTCGGCTGCCACGGCGCTACGGGCGCCGGCGGGCCGCTCGCCGATCTTCGAGCGCCGCCCACGTCACGCCGTCACGCGGGCGAGATCTTCTGGCTGATCAGCCGCGGCATTCCCGAGCGCGGCATGCCGGACTTTGGCATCCGTCTCGGCGAAGCCCAGCGATGGGACGTGATCAATTTCATCCGCGCGCTCGGCGCCGCGGAAGGCGCGAGGACGCTCGGCTCCCAGGTGGACCGCGATCGCGCCTGGCTCGCCGCGCCCGACTTCACCGTCGCGGTTGGGCCGCTGGCCCCGGGTGCCCTGCGCGACCACCGGGGACGGCGAATGGTCCTGCTGGTGCTCTACACGCTTCCGGAGTCCCGCGCGCGCATGGCGGAGCTGGCGCTCAGCTACGACGTGCTCTCCGTCATCGGCGTCGAGATCATCGCCGTGCCGATCCACGCCTCGTCCGAGGCGATCCGCGAGCTCGGCTCGTCGCCGCCCGTGCTGTTCCCGGTGGTCACCGACGGTAGCGGCGACATCGTCACGACGTACGGGATGTTCGCGCCTGGTCCCCACGCCGAAATCCTGATCGACCGCCAGGGCTACATCCGCGCGATCTGGAGAGGCGAGGGCGGCGGGATGCCGCGCGCCAGCATGGTCCAGGCTCAGGTGGAGAAGCTGAACGAGGAGAAGAGCCCGCCGCCCTTCCCCGACGACCACGTGCACTGAGGGTGCGCGGCTCGGAAGGAGTCCCGTGATGCCCGTGTGGCAGGTGGCCCTGGTGCTGAACTTTACGCTCGCCGTCGGCCTCGGCCTCGGCTACGCCGGCTGGGGCCGGCGCGCAGAAGCACTCGACAGGGAGTTCGGCGCCGCCCGCGCGCAGGTGGAGCGGCTCGAGCGCGAGCGGGCGGCGTGCGGCCCGGGCGCGCGCGCTGGGGAGCAGCAGTGGGAGGGACGCGGCGTCGTCCGCGCGACCTACCCGCAGCTGCTGGTGATCACGCACGAGGAGATCCGCGGGCTGCTGCCCGCGAGGACCACGAGCTTCCGCGCGGCGTCGCCGACGCTTCGTGAGTCGATCCGGATCGGCGACCCCATACGATTTTCGCTGCGCGGCACGGTCGCGGACGACGCCGCGGTCGTGGCGGTCGAGCAGTGGTGAGCCTCGTTCTGTCTGGGACGGAGCGCCGCTCAGCGCCATGCCATCCTAACGGCCCCGCAGGTACGGATTGCCCTCGTGCTTGGCCTGGAAGTCGGTCCAGGCGTCGATGTCGCGCTCCCTGAACTCGCGCAAGAACTTCCAGCTCGTCGCCTTGAGGACCTGATCAGGCAGGAACGTGTACCACGCGATGCGGAGACCGAGCGCGAAGTGCTCGGCGAGGGTCAGCGGCCTGGGGAGCTTGCCCTGCATGACGGACAGCGTCCCGGACACCGCGGCGCGCGCCTGCCGGATTTCTTCGATCGAATGGGGCGACTCGAACTGCACCCAGTCGACGCCCCCGTGCGCCCAGTACGCGTTCAATCGTTCCACGAGCTCCTGCATGCCGCCGTTCGTGGCGTCGCGCGCGTAGCACTGGGCCATGACCACGAAGTCCGGGTCGAGCTCGTCCCGCGCGCGGACGGCCGTCTGGTAGCGCTCCACCGCCGCCTCACGCGAGACCACCTCGATGCCGGGCGTCTGCGTCGCCCGCTTGCCCTCGATCGGCTGGTCGTCGATGCGAATGCCGGCCAGGCCGGCGCGGATGCAGTCGTGGACGAGCCGGCGCACGGCGGGCCCACCGCCGTGGCCCGTGTCGCCGTCGAGGATCACGGGAAACGAGACGGCTCGTGCGATATACCCGCCGAACTGGACGCACTCCGCGGCCGAGAGGACGCCGGTGTCCGGGAAGGCGGTGTAGTTGCCGCCGGTGATGCCCGTGCCTACGAACGCGGCCTCGCAGCCCGCGGCTTCCATGATCTGGGCGTGGAAGGCGTTGGGTGTACCGAGCACGGCCAGCACGCGATCGTCTCGGGCCAGCAGCGACCGGAGCCGAGAGGATGCTCGCCGTACCTGGCGGTCAGCCACGAGCCCGGGCCGGAGGGACCGGCGCTGGCGTGAAGCGGCGATAGAACCGCAGCGCATTGTCCCAGAACAGCTTGCGCCTCACCCGTTCCGGCAGGTCCCACGCCATCACCGTGTCCACCGACTTCGGAAACCAGCTCTCGCCGTGCGGGTAGTCCGACGCGTACATCAAGATGTCCTCGCCCAGGAGCTGGATGACGGCCTTCGTCAGCTCGACGCCTTCCGACATCTCGATGGTCTGAAAGAAGCGGCCGGAGGTGATGTAGTCGCTCGGCCTCAGCTTGAGCGGCGGCAGGGCCCGCGCGACGGACTGGGCATGCTCGTCCAGGCGCTTGGCCCAGAACGGCAGCCAGCCGTGACCGGCCTCGAGCACGCCGAGACGAAGATCCGGATAGCGGTCGAGCATGCCCGAGCCGATGAGGGCGGCCATGTTCCGCATGCCGCACCAGGGATGCGCGGCCGCGCGCTGCAGCCACAAGTTCTCCCACGTGTCGAGCCCGCCCGGCGCGTAGGGCGGCATGACGGTGAACGTGTGGAGCACGACCGAGAGATCGTGGTGCTGCGCCGCCGCCCAGTACGGCTCGAGATCCGGATGATCGAGCGGCATCCCGTACGGTGCGTAGCAAAAGAGCGAGAGCGCCCACGACTCGCGAGCGCGCCGCTCGACCTCCTCGAGGCTCTCCTGCACGTTCCGGCCGGACACCAGGATGACGCCACTGAGCCGGCCTGGATATGCCGAGCAGTAGTCGGCCATCCAGCGATGGTAGGCGCGATACAGCGCGAGCTCGATCGCCGTGTCCCCCGTCGTCCACGTCCCGAACCAGCCCGATGGCAGCAGCAGGTTGACGTCGACGCCTTCCAGGTCCATGTCGGCGATGCGGGCGGCTGGGTCGTGATCGACTCGTGGATCCGGGTCACGCCCTTTGTGCGCGCCGCTGTACGCGCCCATGTACGCGCGGGGATCGGCAGCTCCGGGTGACGGCTCGCCCAGGCGTCGCTCGTACTTGCGCTCGCCCCCTTGATACGTCACCTGGCCGTTCTTCCGGGTCGCGCGCTTGTCCCTCAGTGGCTCCAGCGCCGCGCGCTCGGCGGCGGTGAGGTAACGCTCGAGGACGTCCATGGTCGGGCCCACGTGAGTGTCCGCGTCGAAGATGCGTAGCCCGTCTCGCGCCATGGCGTCCTCCCCCTCAGCGAATGGTGTTACTTCAAGCGGGGACAGAGTCGCAGAGCATTCTGTCCCAGCATCTTGCGCCTGGCGGTGGCGGTGAGCCC
>QHSR01000002.1:11951-14796 GCA_003221635.1 Candidatus Rokuibacteriota bacterium
GAGCGCTCCCAGCTGTCGATGGCGTGGAAGTAGCGGCCCTCGGCGAGCACGTCGCGCGGCAGCCGCTTCAGATTGGGCACGTGGCTCGGCGACATCAGATAGTGGGTGTCCAGTCGGTCCATCGCCAGCGGAAGCCAGCCGCCGCCGGTCTCGATGATCGCGACCCGCAGCTCGCGGAACATCTCGAAGATGCCCCCGCCGATGAGCGCGCCGAGCGCCGCCATCCCCGCCCAGGGATTGCCGAAGCTGTGAAGGAGAAACCACGCGCCGTCCAGATCGAAGGTCCCCGGCGCGTACGGCGGTCGCGCCGTGCCTCCGTGGGCGAGCAAGGGAAGATCGAGGTCTTGCGCCACCTCGTACAGCGGATAGAGGTCGGGGTTGTCCAGGAGCTTTCCGTCCGGAGCCTGCGGCGAGATGTAGATGCCCGCGAGATTCGGGTCACGCGCCCAATGCTTGATCTCGGCGACACCAGAGGCGACGTCGCGCATGTTCGCGACGACGGTCCACTTCAGCCGCGTCGGAGCCTGCGCGCAGAAGTCGGCGACCCAGCGATGGTAGGCGCGGTAGAGCGCATTCTCGAAGCCGGTGTCGCGAAGCGCGCAGTAGCTGGAGACGTGAGTCGGATAGAGGACGCCGACGTCGACCAGAGCCCGGTCCATATCTTCGATGCGGACTTTCACGTCCCAGCTCGCTTCGGGCCTGATCGGCGGCAGCGCGTCCGTGCGGCCCGGCGGGAACGCCTTGCGGCCGCCGCCCATCTCCGAGCGACGGGCCAGGCCGAACGTGTCCCGCGTGCCGAGCGGGCGCCCCGTTTCGATCGGCTCGACGACGGACGTGCGACTGCCGAAGAGCGAGTACCGGTGGCCGGCCTTCGTCTGCTGAGCGACGCCGTCGCACAGGTGCTGATACGCTTCCTTGTAGGCCGGGTCGATGTAGTTCTCGTAGAAGCGATCGGCACGCTCGACGATGTGGGAATCCAGGTCGATCACGATCTCGCCGTTCCAGCTCATGTTGGCGCTCCTCCCATCCCGTAGCTCGAGGTCCAGCGGCCCGCCGCTACGCGCTCCGTCAGCCCGCCGAGGATCTATCGCAGTCGCGCCCGTGTCAAGGTCGTGCAGGGCTTGGCCTCGGCAGCGTCTCCTTCCGTCAAGGATCGTGATGAATGCTAGACTCCGCCCCGGGCACGATGGACGAACCCAAGCACGACGTCATCGTGGTGGGAGCCGGCAACGCGGCGCTCTGCGCCGCCCTGTCCGCGCGCGAGCACGGCGCTAGCGTGGCCGTCCTCGAGTGCGCCCCGGAAGCGGAGGCGGGCGGCAACAGCCGGTTCGCCGGCGGCGTCATGCGCTTCGCCTTCGACGGGGTCGAGGACCTCCAGAAGGTGGCCGATCTCACCGACGACGAGGTCGCCGGCGCCGACTTCGGCACCTACACCCGCGCGCAGTACTTCGACGACCTCTTCCGCCTCACCCAGTACCGCACCGATCCCGCCCTCGTCGAAATGCTCGTCACGCGGAGCCTCGACACCATGATCTGGCTCCGTAGTCAGGGAGCGCGCTTCGTTCCGATCTACGGGCGCCAGGCCGGCAAGGTGGGCGGACGATGGAAATTCTTCGGCGGCCTCCCCATCGAAGCCTCCGGCGGCGGCGCCGGGCTCGTCCAGTCACTGACGGCGGCGGCCCACCGGCGCGGGGTCGAGATCCTCTACGAGACGCGGGCTTTGTCGCTCCTGTGGGACGGCGTGCGCGTGAACGGCGTGCGGGTCCGCAGCGGTGGAAAGCTTCGCGATCTCGCCGCCCGGGCGGTCGTGCTCGCCTGCGGCGGCTTCGAGGCCAACGCCGAGTGGCGGACGCGTTACCTCGGTCCGGGCTGGGAGCTGGCCAAGGTACGCGGCACGCGCTTCAACACCGGCGACGGGCTCCGGATGGCCCTGGAGATCGGCGCGAGCCCCTTCGGCAACTGGTCGGGCTGTCACGCCTGCGGCTGGGATCGGAACGCGCCCGAGTTCGGCGAGCTCGACATCGGCGACCAGTTCGAGAAGCATAGCTATCCCCTCGGCATCCTCGTCAACGCCGACGGCCGTCGCTTCGTCGACGAGGGCGCCGATTTCCACAGCTTCACCTACGCGAAGTACGGCCGCGCGATCCTCGAGCAGCCCGGGCAGTTCGCCTGGCAGGTCTTCGATGCGAAGGTGCTCCACCTGTTGCGCCCCGAGTACGGGATCCAGCGCGTGACCAAGGTGCGGGCGCAGACGCTCGAGGAGCTGGCCGCGAAGCTCGAAGACGTGAACGCCGAGGGCTTCCTTCGTACCGTGCGCGCCTTCAACAAGGCCGTGCGCGCCGATGTGCCCTTCGACCCGTACACGCGGGACGGCCGCGGCACCGTCGGCCTCGAGCCCGCGAAGTCGAACTGGGCCAACGCGCTCGACCAGCCGCCCTTCGAGGCGTACGCGACCACCTGCGGGATCACCTTCACCTTCGGCGGGCTTCGCGTGGACGCCGACGCGCAGGTGCTCGATCACGACGCGGCCAAGATCGCTGGGCTCTACGCCGCCGGCGAGATGGTCGGCGGGATCTTCTACTTCAATTACCCGAGCGGTGCCGGGCTCGTCTCGGGCGCCGTCTTCGGCCGCCTCGCCGGCGCGTCGGCCGCGCGCCGCCCGGGCTGAAACCTGTCAGTCGATGCCACGAGCCGTGAACCCAGTCGTCGCCGAGCTCGAGAGGAGATCGCCATGAACCGACTGTCCGTCATCACACTGGGGCTGCTGGTCATCGGGTTGACCGTCCAGGGCTGCGCGTACATGCCGTTCGGCCAGTCCGACGCGGGCTGGACCACGCTCATCGAC
>QHSR01000003.1 GCA_003221635.1 Candidatus Rokuibacteriota bacterium
CGACGTTGCTCTGGGCCAATCTCGGGAACCGCTACGTGTGGGTGGTGATCCTCGCCACCGCCGGCTTCGGGTTGATCGGCATCTGGGACGACGTGACCAAGCTGCGCACGCGCAAGGGCCTCGCGACGCGCGTGAAGTTCGGGGCGCAGCTGGTCCTGGCCTTCGCGGTGTTGCAGCTGGTCTACTGGCAACCGCCCAGCGCCTGGCTGCCGGTGCTGGCGATCCCCTTCTTCAAGGGCTGGCTCGTCAATCTGGGCTGGCTCTGGATCCCGTTCGCGCTGCTCGTCATCGTCGGCGCCTCGAACGCCGTGAACCTGACGGACGGGCTCGACGGGCTGGCGATCGGCCCGGTCATCATGGCCGGCGCGGCGTTCGGTGTGATCGCCTACCTCACGGGCAACTTCCGTGCGGCCGACTACCTCAAGATCCTCAACGTCCGAGGGGCGGGCGAGCTGACGGTCTTCTGCGGGGCGCTGATCGGCGCCGCGATCGGGTTCCTCTGGTTCAACTGCCATCCGGCCGAGATCTTCATGGGCGACGCCGGCTCGCTGGCCCTGGGCGGCGCGATCGGCACGCTGGCGGTGCTGACGAAGGCGGAGCTGCTGTTACCGTTGATCGGCGGCCTCTACGTCGTCGAGGCGCTGTCGGTGATCATCCAGGTCGTGAGCTTCAGGCTGACGGGTCGCCGCGTGTTTCGCATGGCGCCGCTTCACCATCACTACGAGCTCTCGGGCTGGCCCGAGCCGAAGATCGTCGTCCGATTCTGGATCGTGTCGTTCGCGCTCGCGCTACTGGCGCTCACGACCTTGAAGCTCAGATGAGGGGCGTATGAGCCAGCTCGACGAGGTGGACACGGTGACGCGAGGCCGGGCCTACCTCGACTCCCTCGCGGGCCGTCGCGTGACGGTGGTCGGGCTCGCGAAGAGCGGCGTCGCCGCGGCGCGCCTCCTGCGCACCGCCGGCGCTGACGTCATCGGCACGGATGTGAAACCGGTCGCCGCTCTCGGCCGCGAGGCGGCCGCGCTCGCTGACCTGGGTGTGCGCCTGCTCGCCGGCGAAGGCGGGACGGCGGCCGCCTTCGCCGACACCGACCTGATCGTGGTGAGCCCCGGGATCCCGCTCGACGGGGCCCAGCTCGCGGCGGCGCGCGCCCGCCAGGTGCCGATCATCGGCGAGCTGGAGCTCGGCTGGCGGGCGATGGAGGCGGACACGATCGCGATCACGGGGACCAACGGCAAGACGACCACCACGGCGCTGATCGGCGCGGTGCTGGCGCAGCAGCCGCGGCCCGTCCTGATCGCCGGCAACATCGGCACACCGCTCTCTGCGCACGCGCTCTCGTTCCCGGCCGACGGGCTGGTGGTATGCGAGGTCTCGAGCTTTCAGCTCGAGACCACCAAGGTCTTTCAGCCGCGGGTCGCCGTGGTCCTCAATATCACGCCGGACCACCTCGACCGGCACGGCACGTTCGCCGCGTACGTGGACGCGAAGGCCCGGATCTTTGCGAACCAGGCGCCGGCCGATTGCGCCGTCTTGAACGCCGACGACGAGGCGACGCGCGCGCTCGGGTCTCGGGCGCGGGCGCCCGTGGTGTGGTTCAGCCGGCGGAGCGAGCTGGCCCACGGCGTCTTCGTCCGCGAGGGGCGGATCGCCGCGCGGCTCAACGGCCACGTCGAGGAGATCTGCCCGCTGTCGGAGATTTTCCTGCGCGGCCAGCACAACGTGGAGAACGTCCTCGCGGCGACGGCGTGCGCCCTCTGGACGGGCGTCGCGCCCGCGGCGATCCGCACCGCCGTCGCGCGCTTCCGGGGCGTGGCGCACCGGATCGAGTGGGTCCACGACCTCAAGGGGGTCCAGTTCTACAACGACTCGAAGGGCACCAACGTCGCGTCGACCCTCCGGGCGCTCGAGAGCTTCCCGGAACGAATCGTGCTCATCGCGGGCGGCAAGGGCAAGGGGCAGGCCTGGGAGCCGCTGGCGGATGCGGCCCGCGGCCGGGTCGCCCACGCGCTCCTCATCGGCGAGGACGCGGAGAAGATCGGCGCCGCGCTCACGGCCGTGTCGGTTCCCGTGACGTTCTGCCGGTCGCTCCAGGAGGCCGTCGACCGCGCGCGGACACTCGCCACGCCCGGAGACGTCGTGCTGCTCTCGCCGGCGTGCGCCTCGTTCGACATGTTCGATAATTTTGAACATCGGGGTGACGTATTCAAGGAGCTCGTGGAACGGCTCGAGTGATGTCCGGCGGGCTTTTCCGAGCGGTGGGGGGGTCTGGGGGAGGAGCGGCGCTCGCTTCCCCCCAGCCTGACTAACCTGCCCAGGAAGCTCGCGCCCGACGTGTGGCTCTTCGGGGTCGCGATCGTCCTCCTCTCGGCGGGCGTGGTGATGGTCTACTCGGCGAGCGCGATCGTGGCGGCCGACCGCTTCCACGACCCGTACTTCTTTCTCAAGAAGCAGGTCTTCTGGGCGTTGCTCGGCGCCGGGTGCCTGTGGATGGCGATCCGCCTGGACTACCGACGTCTGGAAGGGTTCGTCCTCCCCCTCCTCATCTTCGCGGGCGTGCTCCTCGTGCTGGTGCTGATCTCGCCGCTCGGTCAGGCGATCAACGGCACGCGCCGCTGGATCCGGCTCGGCCCCGTATCGTTCCAGCCGGCGGAGCTGGCCAAGCTCGCCCTCGTGCTCTATCTGGCCGCGTTTCTCGCGCGCAAGGGCGAGGCGATCGCCGATCTCCGCCGCGGGCTCCTGCCGCCGCTCGCGGTGGCTGGCCTCCTGGCGATGCTCGTCCTCGCTCAGCCGGACCTCGGGAACTGCCTGACGCTCATCACCCTCACGTTCACGCTGCTGTTCCTCGCGGGCGGCCGGGTGCGCCACCTGGGCTTCGTCCTCGCGCTCGCGTTGCCGCCGCTCGTGGTGGCGGTCTGGGCCGCGCCGTACCGGCTGCGCCGCATCGTCGCGTTCCTCGACCCGTGGTCGGATCCGCGCGGGAGTGGCTTTCAGATCATCCAGTCCTGGCTCGCGCTCGGCAACGGGGGGATCTTCGGCCAGGGCATCGGCGCGTCCCGCCAGAAGCTCTTCTACCTCCCGGAATCGCACACGGATTTCATCTTCGCGATCATCGGCGAGGAGCTGGGCTTCGTCGGCGCCGCGGCCATCGTCGCCCTCTTCATCGTTCTGATCTGGCGCGGGCTCCGGATCGGACTGCGGGCGCCCGATCCCTTCGGCGGCTACCTGGCGCTCGGGATCACCGTCCTGATCGCGACGCAGACGCTCGTGAACCTGGGGGTCGTGACGGGCCTCTTGCCGACGAAGGGACTGCCCCTGCCGTTCATCTCCTTCGGCGGCTCCGCCCTGCTCGTCACGATGCTCTCGACGGGAGTGCTCCTCAACATTTCCCAGCACGCCCATGTTTAAGCGCTATCAGCAGATCCACTTCGTCGGGATCGGCGGCAGCGGCATGTCCGGCATCGCCGAGATCTTGCTGAACCTCGGCTACCGGGTGACCGGCTCCGACCAGAAGCGCAACGACGCGGTCGAGCGACTGGCCGAGCTGGGCGCGAAGATCTTCATCGGCCATCAGGCGACGAACGTCGAGGGCGCCCACGTCGTCGTCTATTCGTCGGCGGTCTCGCGGGACAACGTCGAGGTCCAGATCGCGCGCCAGCGACAGATCCCGACGATTCCCCGCGCCGAGATGCTGGCCGAGCTGATGCGTCTCAAGTACGGCATCGCGGTCGCGGGCACCCACGGCAAGACGACGACCACCTCGATGGTCGGAGCCGTGCTCGCCGAGGGCCACTACGATCCGACGATCGTCGTGGGCGGGCGGGTGACGAGCCTCGGCTCGAACGCCCGTCTCGGCCAGGGCGAGTACCTGGTCGCCGAGGCCGACGAATCCGACGGCTCGTTCCTGAAGCTCGCGCCGACGATCGCGGTCGTCACGACCGTCGACGCCGAGCATCTCGATCACTACGGGAGCCTCGACGCCATCCGCGACGCGTTCGTCGCGTTCGTGAACAGGGTGCCGTTCTACGGTTCGGCCGTCCTCTGCCTCGATCAGCCGAACATCCAGTTGCTGATCCCACGGATCGAGAAGCGGATCATCACGTACGGCGTGGAGTCGGGCGCCGACCTCGTGGGGCGGCGCCTGCGCCTGGCCGGCATGACGAGCCGCTTCGAGGTCTTCCAGCGCGGGAGCGCTCTCGGCGAGCTCGCGCTCCAGATCCCCGGCCGCCACAACGTGCTCAACGCCCTCGCGGCGGTCGGCGTCGGCCTGGACCTCGAGATCCCGTTCCCCACCATCCAGAAAGCGCTGGCCGGGTTCTCGGGCGTCCAGCGCCGATTCCAGATCCTTGGTCGTGCCCGCGGCGTCACGGTGGTCGACGACTACGGCCACCACCCCGCCGAGATCCAGGCGACTCTGGCCGCCGCCAAGGCCGGGTTCGACTGCCGGGTCGTGACGGTATTCCAGCCGCACCGCTACACCCGCACCCTGCACCTGCGACAGGAGTTCCTCACGGCCTTCAACCTGGCTGACGTGTTGATCGTGATGGACATCTACGGCGCCGGTGAGTCGGCCATCCCCGGTGTCACGGCCGCAGATCTCGCCGAGGGGATCCGATCGCACGGCCACCGTGACGTCACCTACCTCGGCAGCGACCGGACGCGCATCGTCGGGCATCTCTGCGAGATCGCCCGAACGGGCGACCTCGTGGTGACGCTCGGCGCCGGCGACGTGAGCCAGCTCGGTCCGGAGCTGCTGAAGCGCCTGAATGCGGACTCGCAGACTGGGAGGTCGACATGCTAGGAGAGATCCGGGGGGAAGTTCGGTTCAAGGAGCCCCTGAGCTTTCACACCTCGCTCCGCATCGGCGGACCCGCCGACATCTTCGTCGTGCCCCAGGATGTCGACGACATCCGGCACGCGCTCATGTTCGCCGAGCGTGAGCAGCTGCCCGTCTCGGTGATCGGCGGCGGCAACAATCTGCTGGTCAAGGACCGCGGCGTACGCGGCGTCGTTCTGCGGCTCGAGGGCTGTCTCGGGCGCGCGGAGTTCCACGGCGAAGAGGCGATCGCCGGGGCGGGCGTGAGCCTCTCGGCGCTGATTCGGGAAGCCGCCGCCATCAATCTGGGCGGCATCGAGTGCCTCGTCGGGATTCCGGCCACGTTTATTACCTGCACCCGGACGGGACGCTCGGCGAGTTCAAGCCAGCCCCGGGCACGTTCACGTACCGGAACTTCAACGTGCCGGCCGGCGCCGTGCTGATCGGCTGCCGCCTGCGGCTGCATCGCCGTCCGCTGGCGGAGATCCAGAAGGAGATCAAGCAGCGGCTCAAGCTCAAGAAGTCCACCCAGCCGCTGGCGCTCGCCTCCGCCGGGTGCGTCTGGAAGAACCCGGCGGGCGACGTCGCCGCGCGGATGATCGAGAAGTGCGGCCTCAAGGGCAAGCGGGTCAACGGTGCCGAGATCTCTTCCAAGCACGCGAACTTCATCGTGAACCGGGGCGGGGGGACCGCGACGGACATCCTGGCCCTCATGGACCTGACGCGCGAGCGCGTCCACGGCCACTTTTCCGTCGTGCTCGAGAACGAGATCAGGATCATCGGGGAATAGATGCCCAGCGGCCTCAGCTCCCCGCGGAGCCGTGCCTCGGTCCTCGCCGACCTGGGCGAGCGCTCGGCGTTCGTCAACCGCCAGCGCGTGGGTCGACCGCGGCGCCAGCGCGCGAGCCGGCGCGCCCGGCTCCGGCGCCTCGCGGGAATTGTCGTGGCCGCTACCCTGATCCCGGCGGCCCTCGGCGCCGTCGGCCACTGGCTCTTGACGACCCATCGGTTCGCGGTGGCGCGTGTGGAGGTGCGCGGCGTGTCCCGCGTGTCGCCCGAGCAGATCCTGGCGGTGGCCGCGATCCCACGCGGAACGAACATCTTCCGTCTCGACACGACGGTCGTGACCGGGCGCGTGGAATCGCTCCCGGAAGTGCGCCGGGCCGACGTCGTGCGCGAGCTGCCGGACCGGGTCGTGATCAGCGTCGAGGAGCGGCGCCCGTTCACGCTCGTCCACGGCGGGCGCCTGCACTGGATGGACGAGGAGGGACGGTTGCTCGGCGCCTCGCCCGAGGCGGTGGCGCCGCCGATGCCCGTCATCAGCGGTCTGTCGGCGGACGAGCTCGCGTCCATGCGAACCGCCCCCGGACCGAAGGCCCGCGCGGCGATCGCGGTGATCCGTGCCCTGCTGCGGAGCGGCAACGGGCTGACCGCCGAGATCTCGGAGATCGACATGAGCCGCCGGGAGGGGCCGGTCCTCTATACGGTGGACGGCGTCGAAGTTCGTCTCGGCAGCGAGGACTGGGAGGAGCGCCTGGCGCGCCTCGAAGGTGTCCTCGGGCAGGTCGCGACGCAGGACGTGCGAACGGTCGACCTCCGGTTCCGTGACCAGGTGGTCTTCCAGCGGGAGAAGGCGCGATGAGACGCGCGAAGACGCGGGACCTCGTGGTCGGCCTGGACGTCGGCACCACGAAGATCTGCGCGATCATCGCCGAGCCGGCGGCCCGGGGCGTCCTGGACGTCATCGGGGTCGGGACCGCGCCCTCGCGCGGGCTCCGCCGGGGGATCGTCGTCAACATCGACTCGACGGTCGAGGCGATCAAGACCGCCGTCGGCGAGGCCGAGCAGATGGCGGGGGTCGAGGTCTCGGGCGCCTTCGCCGGCATCGCGGGCGGCCACATCCGCGGCGTGAACAGCCGCGGTGTCGTGGGGATCACCGGCAAGAACCACGAGGTGAGCGAGGCCGACGTCGAGCGTGTCGTCGAGGCCGCGCGGGCCGTCAATCTGCCCCAGGACCGCGAGATCATCCATGTCCTGCCGCAGAGCTTCGTCGTCGACGACGGAGACGGGGTCCTCGAGCCCATCGGCATGTCGGGCGTGCGCCTCGAGGTCGAGGTGCACATCGTGACCGGCGCCGTCACCTCGGTGCAGAACGTCGTCCGCTCGGTGAATCGCGCGGGCCTCGCCGTCCAGGACATCGTGCTCGAGCCCCTCGCCTCCGCCGAGGCGGTGCTCTACGACGACGAGAAAGAGCTCGGCGTCGTGGTGATCGACATCGGCGGCGGCACGACCGACGTCGCCCTCCTGCGCAACGGCGCCATCTGGCACACGGCGGTCCTGCCGCTCGGCGGCGACCACGTCTCCAACGACATCGCGATCGGGCTGCGCACGCCGACCGCGGACGCCGAGGACATCAAGAAGCGCTACGGATGCGCACTGACGGCGCTGGTCCCGGCCGAGGAGACGGTCGACGTGCCGGCGGTGGGCGGAAGGAAGCCGCGGCAGCTCTCGCGACAGCTCCTCTCGGAGATCATCCAGCCGCGCGTGGAGGAGATCTTCACGCTTGTGGCGCGCGAGCTGGCCCGGGCGGGCTTTCAGGACGCGGCGACGGCCGGCGTCGTCGTCACCGGCGGCACCTCGATCATGGAGGGCATCCCCGAGCTCGCCGAGGGCATCTTCGATCAGCCCGTGCGCCGGGGCGTGCCCATCGGCGTCGGTGGGCTGGCGGACGCGATCGAGAGCCCGATCTACGCGACCGCCGTCGGCCTGGCGCTCTACGGCCGGCACTCGCGGGCCCCGGGCGAGTCGGGGAGCGCGGCAGGCGCCACCCCGATGGGCCGTCTGATGCGGCTCGCGACAGGACTTCTGGGTGACATCTTCTAGGTCGGGTCGCGACGGGCGGCAGCCGCCCTTGTTCCCGTCAGACGTGATCCGTTCACGCGGCCGGAGGCGTACCTCCGACGAACCCTCAGAGGAGACTTCGATGGAGAAGGATCGCACGCGGCGCCCGCTCTTCGAGCTCGAACAGCAAGTGCAGGCCGCGAAAATCAAGGTGATCGGCCTCGGCGGGGGCGGCGGCAACGCGGTGAGCCGGATGATGGCGGCGCAGTTCACGGGCGTCGAGTTCATCGTCGCCAACACCTCGGGACGAGGCTCACGCAAGGCCTGGGCGCCGGCTCGAACCCGGATGTCGGTCGCGGCGCCGCGCAAGAAGACCCCGATCAGATCACCCGTCTCTTGAGCGGCTCCGACATGGTCTTCATCACGGCGGGGCTCGGCGGCGGCACCGGCACCGGCGCCGCGCCGGTGGTCGCGTCGCTCGCGAAGGACCTGGGTATCCTGACGGTCGCCGTGGTGACCAAGCCCTTCACCTTCGAGGGCAGGAAGCGGATGCTCCAGGCCGAGGCCGGGCTCGAGGCGCTGAGGGCCGTCGTGGACACGCTCATCACGATCCCGAACCAGCGGCTGCTCTCCGTCGTGGACCGCGGCACCCCGCTGATCGCCGCGTTCCGCGTCGCCGATTCCGTGCTCCAGCAGGCGGTGCAGGGGATCTCGGACCTGATCCTCGTGCCCGGGCTCGTCAACCTCGACTTCGCCGACGTGCGCACCATCATGTCGGGCATGGGGCTGGCGATGATGGGCACCGGCACCGGCAAGGGCGAGAACCGCGCCCTCGACGCCGCGCAGAAGGCCGTCGCGAGCCCGCTCCTCGACGAAACGTCGATCGAAGGCGCGCGCGGCATCTTGATCAACTTCACGGGCGGCGCCGACCTGTCCATCCACGAGGTCGAGGAGGCGGCGCGGATCGTCCAGGAGGCCGCTCACGAGGAGGCGCACATCATCTTCGGGGCCGTCATCGATCCGCAGCTCTCGGACGAGGTTCGGATGACCGTGATCGCGACCGGCTTTGCCGATAAGAAGGACGCGATCGGTGTCGGGGGCAAGGTCGTCGACCTTCCGCGCGCCTCGCGCTCTGTCCCGGCCGCGGCACCGACGCAGTGGCGGCGGCGGTTCGCCGATCCGCGGGCCGAAGCCGAAGCCGGGGCCGAGGTCGGCGACGGCGACCTCGAAGTCCCCGCTTTTCTCCGGCGCCAGGCGGACTAGCGCTCGCGGAACCGGCCGGGGTGCGGGCGGGGCGGGTGGCGGGCGGGGTCGCTCGACCACGCGGCACGCGCCCGCAAGCCCTTCGCGGCTGGGCTCCATCATGCGCGGATGCGTCCGGCGTCGCTTGGAGGGGACGGGTCGCGTCGACCCCGCCCGCCACCCGCCCAGCCCGCTCCCCCGCGGCCCGTCGGCTTGTCACGCTGAGAAGCGTCATACTGAGAAGAGATGACCTCTCGCCTAGTGCCGCACGGAGCGCCGGCGGCGTACTTCACGTTTCCGTGGCTCAGCGATGTGGGCTTGGCGCATGCGACGACGACGAGGCACTGTCCGGGGATCGCGTCGTTCGCCGAGCCGATTGCCCCTGAGGCGCCGCGCGCGCCGTTTCGGTCCGAGGCCGCGGCGGTCCTGGGTGGAGCCGGGTTGGAGTTGAGCCGCGTCTGCTACGCTCGCCAGGTGCACGGCGCCGCGACGGCGCGTGCGCCCGCGGGCGGGGGATTCGCGGGTTCGGTCGACATCCTGGTCACCGCCGAGCACGGCGTGCCGCTCTCGATCTTCACCGCCGACTGTCTCGCGATCGTCCTCTACGATCCGGCGGCGCGGGTCCTCGGCCTCGCCCACGTCGGCTGGCGCGGAACGGTGCGCGGCGCGACGCAGGCGGCGGTGCGCGCCGTCGGCGAGCTCGGGGGGCGCGCCGCCTCGCTCCGCGTCGCGATCGCGCCGTCGATCGGCCCGTGCTGCTACGAGGTCGACGAGCCGGTCATTGCGGAGCTGGCGCGCGCCTTCGGGGAGCGCTGGACAACCTGGGTCCGGCCCTCGCGCGCCGGCCACGTGATGCTCGATCTGTGGGCGGTCAACGAGGCACTCCTGGAAGATGCGGGAGTGCCCCCGACGTCGATCGGCAACCCGCGCCTCTGCACGGCGTGCCACCCGGAGCTGCTGTACTCGTACCGCAAGGGCAATCGCGGCCGCCTCGTCACGGTCGCCGCGCTGCCCTAGGCGGCCGGCTCCCCGACCCGCAAGCCCTCCCCCCCCGGCACCCTGAGCCCTCCCCTGGCCCCCGGCCCCTGCTAGAATCACCCTGCGGCCATGACCGACATTCGTGCCAACCTCGAGCGCGTGCGTGAACGGGTCGCCCGGGCGGCGGAGCGTGCGGGCCGACGTGCGGGCGACGTGCTGTTGGTCGGAGTCTCCAAGACCGTGGACGTCGGGCGGATCCGCCAGGCGATCGAAGCCGGCGTACCGGCGCTCGGCGAGAACCGGGTGCAGGAGGCCCGCGGCAAGGTCGCCGAGCTCGGCCGCCCCGTCCCCTGGCATCTCGTCGGGCACCTCCAGACGAACAAGGTGCGGGACGCCGTCGAGCTCTTCGACGTGATCCACTCGCTCGACCGTCTCGAGCTGGCGAAGGAGCTCGACAAGCGCGGGCGGGCCCGCGGCCGCGCGGTGGACGCGCTGGTGGAGGTCAACGTCGGCGGCGAGGCGTCCAAGGGCGGCGTGGGACCGGACGGGCTCGGCGAGCTCCTCGAGGCGGTGGCGGGCTTGCCGCATGTGAAGGCGCGGGGCCTCATGGCGGTCCCGCCGGAGGCGAAGGAGCCCGACGACTCGCGCGTCTGGTTCCGCGCGCTACGCAAGCTCGGCGAGCGATACGGGCTGTCCGAGCTGTCGATGGGGATGAGCGGCGATTTCGAGGTGGCGATCGAGGAAGGCGCGACGGTGGTCCGGGTTGGCACGGCGATCTTCGGACCCCGAGGGGGAGTATGGGGAGTATGAGGGAGGGGAGTATGAGGGGGGTCGCCCCCCTCATCATGGAGACCGGACCGGAGGAGCGATGACCATCAAGGGCCGCCACGTCGGCTTCCTGGGCGCCGGCAACATGGGCGAGGCGCTCATCAAGGGCCTTCTCGAGGCGAACCTCGTGCCGGCGGAGGCGATTCACGCGACCGACGTGCGTCTCGAGCGGCTCAAGGAACTCGACCGCCAGTACGGGATCCAGGTCTCGTCGGACAACAGCGAGCTGGTTCGCCACGCCGACATCGTGATCCTGGCGGTCAAGCCGCAGATCATGGAGTCGGTGGTGAAGGAGATCGCGCCCGTGGTCACCCGGCGCAAGCTTCTGATCTCGATCGCGGCCGGTGTCTCGACCGCCAAGATCCGCGCCGCGCTGGGCAAGGAGGCGCGCCTCATCCGGGTGATGCCGAACACGCCGGCCCTCGTTCTCGAAGGCGCGACGGCCATCGCGAAGGCGGAGGGCCTCGAGCCGGACGACCTCGACGTCGCCGGCGAAATCTTCAGCGCGGTCGGCCGCGTGGTCGTCCTCGGCGAGGAGCTGCTGGACGCGGTGACCGGGCTGTCGGGCTCCGGGCCCGCCTACGTCGCCGTCGCGATCGAGGCGCTCGCCGACGGCGGGGTGCGGATGGGACTCGATCGGATCACCGCGATGACCCTGGCGACCCAGACGGTCCTGGGGGCCGCAACGCTGCTGCGCGAGACCGGCCTCCACCCGGGTGCGCTCAAGGACATGGTCTGCTCCCCGGGCGGCACCTCGATCGCCGGCGTCGCCGCGCTCGAGGAGGGTGGGATTCGCGCGACGTTCATCAAGGCGGTCGAGCGGGCGACCCAGCGATCGCGCGAGCTCGGGCAGGGGCCGAAGTGATGTTCGTCGTCAATTACTTCTTCGTCGCGCTGGCGAACCTCCTCAACCTCGTCATCGTCGCCTACATCTGGATCATCATCGCGCGGGCGATCGTCTCGTGGGTGAGCCCCGACCCCTCCAACCCGATCGTGCGCTTCCTGTATCGGGTGACGGAGCCGGTGCTGCGGCCGGTGCGCGAGCGGCTGCCGACCTATCAGATCGGTCTCGACTTCTCTCCCATGATCGTGATTCTCGTGCTTTACTTCCTGAAGGAATTCTTGATCCCGGTGCTGTACCGGATCGCCACCGAGATCGGGTAGGAGGCCGGAGGCGTCGATGCGCATCAGCCCGCTGGATATCCGCCAACAGCAGTTCACCGTCAAGTGGTTGCGGGGCTTCGACACCCACGAGGTCGACGCCTTCCTCGACGATGTCGCCGAGGACTACGAGACGGTGCTCAAGGAGAACGCGCAGCTCAGAGAGCAGGTCTCCACCTTCGAGGACCGGGCGCGCGGTCTCAGCGAGCGCGAGCGGGCGCTGCAGGACACGCTGGTCACGACCCACCGGCTCGGCGACGAGATGAAGGCGACCGCGCGGCGTGAGGCGGACATTCAGATGCGGGAGGCCGAGCTGCGGAGCGAGAAGATCATCGAGGAAGGCCGAGCGGAGGAGGCGCGGATCAGGAGCGAGATCCAGACGCTCCGGCGCGTCCGCCGCCAGCTCATCGAGGACTTCCGCGCAACGCTCGAGAGCTACTACCGGATGATGTCGGCCGAGTTCGGCGAGGACAAGGACGACGCCAGAGGCTGAGGGCGCGCTGCTGTCGCTCCGCGTGCAGCCGCGGGCTTCGAGCGATGAGATCGTCGGCTGGCAGGACGCGACACTCCGGCTGCGCGTCACGGCGCCGCCCGTCGCGGGCGCGGCGAACACGGCCGTCGCGACCCTGCTGGCCCGGGCGCTGGGCATCCCGCCGTCCTCGGTGAGCGTGGTCCGCGGTCTCCAGGCGAGACACAAGATCGTCAAGATCGCCGGCCTGGACGAAGCAGAGATCCGACGCCGCCTGAAATCTCACACTCGGGCTGGATCGGGCGTGTCGGAGCCACGCGCATCTATCTCAGGCCACCCTCGATCCAAGCCGGCCTCACGGCCCCCGCTACAGTGAACCCCGCTACAATAACCACCATCGCCCCCGTGCGATGGTCCGACGACCGGCTGATCCTCCTCGACCAGACGCTGCTCCCCGAGCGTGAAGTCGAGCGCGGCTACCAGCGCTGGGAAGACGTCGCCGAGGCCATCCGGGCCCTCGTCGTCCGCGGCGCGCCCGCGATCGGCGTGGCCGCCGCCTTCGGCGTGGTGCTGGCGACGCGGCAGAGCCGCGCCGGGACGTTCGACGGCCTGGTGGTAGACCTCGAGACGGCGATCAAGGGCCTCGCGGCCACGCGGCCGACCGCCGTCAACCTGTTCTGGGCTCTCGAGCGGATGAAGCGCGTCGCGCTCGCGTCGGGGGCGCTGCCGCTGACCGAGGTGCGCGCCCGGCTCCTCGCCGAGGCACAGGCGATCCGCGACGAGGACATCGCCGCGAACCGGGCCATGGGCGCCCACGGCGCGACGCTGGTCCCGCCGAATGCGCGCATCCTGACCCACTGCAACGCCGGCGCCCTCGCCACGGCCGGGTACGGCACCGCGCTCGGCGTGGTGCGCGCGGCGCACGCCCAGGGCAAGGTGGCGCTCGTGTGGGTGGACGAGACCCGTCCAGTGATGCAGGGCTCGCGGCTGACCGCCTGGGAGTGCGTTCGCGAAGGGATCCCCCATAGGCTGATCGCCGACGTGGTGGCGGCGTCGGTGATGGCGCGCGGCGAGGTCGACCTGGTGGTGACCGGCGCCGACCGCATCGCCGCCAACGGAGACACCGCCAACAAGATCGGAACCTACTCGCTCGCGGTGCTCGCCGCCCACCACCGGGTCCCGTTCTATGTCGCGGCCCCGTTCTCGACGATCGATCCGGCGCTCGCCTCGGGCGCGGAGATCCCGATCGAGGAGCGCGACGCGTCGGAAGTCCGCCGGGTGGGCGCGCAGCAGACCGCGCCGGGGGCTTCGCCGGTGTTCAACCCCGCCTTCGACGTGACGCCCGCCCGGCTCATCGCGGCGATCATCACCGAGCGCGGCGTCGTCCGCCCGCCGTATCGCTTTTGACCGCCCGCGAGTACCACGACCGGACCGCGCACTCGCCCGCGTCGGTGCGCACCAGCGGTCACACGCTCGAGTGGGACATCAAGCCGTTCCCGTTCAAGGTCTATACGGAGCTCCCGTCGTTCGCCCTGCCGCGTGAGCTCGATCCCCCGGCGATCGACACGCTCGCCGCCATCGCCGGCTCGCCGACGGGTGGCGCGACACTCATGCTGAGCCAGCTCGCGACGGTCCTCTACCACTCCGCCGGCGTGACCAAGAGGAAGACGTACCCGGGTGGGGGAGAGGTTCTCTTCCGCGCTGCGGCTTCGACGGGCGCGCTCTACCAGACCGAGGTGTACGTGGCGGTTGGTCGGGTCGCCGGGCTCGACGCGGGCCTCTATCACTTCTCCCCCGGCGACTTTGCCCTTCGCCGCCTGCGCGCCGGTGATGTTCGCGACGCGCTCGCGACGGCGGCGGGCGACGACTCGATCGCGAGCCGCGCCGCGACCGTCCTGCTCACCGGAATCTACTGGCGCAACGCTTGGAAGTACCAGGCGCGCGCCTACCGCCACCTCTTCTGGGACTCCGGGACGATGCTCGCCAACCTCCTCGCCGTCGCCGGCGGCCTCGGCCTCGCCCCGCGCGTGCTGACGGGATTCGTGGACGGCGAGGTCAACCGTCTGCTGGGGCTCGACCCGGCTCGCGAGGTCGCGCTCGAGCTGATCGTGATTGGCCGCGAAACCTCGATCGCGCCCGCCGGCGGCGCGCTCGAGGCGATCGATCATCCGACGCTCCCGCTTTCCTCATGGGGGGTGGCTGCCGAGACCACGCTCGCGGCAGCCCGCGACGTCCGGTCCGCTAGCCCGACGGCCCGGGCTGATCCTGAAAACACGGGTCTCGGCAGCCATCCCCCGCACCCCCGCCCCGCCCTGCAGGCGTTGCGTGCGGGCTGGGAACATTCGCCGAGCGCCGGCGAGCCAGCCGCACTCGCTCGCGAGACGGGGGGGCCGAGCGTAGTGGCGTTGCCGGCGCCGCGCATTGAAGCCGGGCGAGGGCTCGCCGAGACGATTCAGCGGCGCGGCTCGACCCGACAGTTCGGGCAGGCGCCCCTCACGGCCGAAGAGCTCGCGACGGTCCTCTGGGCCGCGACCCGCGGCTTCGAGGCCGACGTGCCGGCGGGACTCGTCGACCTCTATCTCATCGTCAACGCGGTCGAGGACGTAGCGGCTGGGGCGTACCACTACCAGCCCGCGACGCACACGCTCGAGCTCCTGGCCGCCGGTGATTTCCGGAGCCGGTCGTCGTACCTCTGCCTGGAACAGCCGCTCGGCGGAGACGCGGCCGCGGTCATCTATTTCCTGGCGCGGCTCGACGATCTGTTGGACGTCTTCGGCGATCGCGGCTACCGCCTGGCCAATCTGGAGGCGGGGCTCGCCGGTGGGCGCGCCTATCTCGCCGCGTACGCTCAGGGGTTCGGCGCCTCCGGTCTCACGTTCTACGACGCGCACGTGATCGAGTTCTTCTCGCCGCACGCCGCCGGCAAGGACGCGATCTTCGTGACCGCGCTGGGGCGCTCGGGCGCCGGAGGCCGTGTTACGATCGAATCGAACCTGACCCTTCGAAGGAGGCCGCCTGCATGAAGAAGTACCAGTTGATGGCGCCGGGTCCCACGCCTGTTCCGAGCGAGGTCCTCCTCGCCATGGCGCAGCCGATGATTCACCACCGGACCCCGCAGTACGAGGCGCTGTTCGTCGAGGTGCGTGCCGGACTCAAGAAGCTCTTCCAGACGAGCGCCGAGGTGGTGCCGCTCGCATGCTCCGGGACGGGGGCGATGGAAGCGGCGGTCGTCAACACGCTCTCGGCGGGCGACTCCGTCGCGGTGATTCGCGCCGGGAAGTTCGGCGACCGCTGGCTCGAGCTTGCCCGGGCGTACGGCCTCAACGTCATCGATCTGACCGCACCGTTCGGGCACACGGTGGACGCCTCGCGCCTCGCCGATTCGCTGAAGACCCATCCCGAGGTGAAGGCCGTGCTCACGCAGCACAGCGAGACCTCGACCGGCGTGCTCCACGACGTCCGAGCGTACGCGGCGGTCACCCGCCAGCACGACGCGCTCCTGATCGTCGACGCGGTGTCGAGCCTCGGCATCGCCGATCTGCCGATGGACGCCTGGGGGGTCGACCTCGTGGTGGCGGGCTCGCAGAAGGGGCTGATGCTGCCGCCGGGCATCGGGTTCTGCGCGCTCGACGAGAAGGCCTGGCGGAAGACCAAGACCTCGACGCTCCCGAAGTACTACTTCAATCTCACCGACGAGCTGAAGTTCGTGGCGAAGAACGAGGTTCGCTTCACGCCCGCCGTGTCGATCATCGTGGGCCTGCGCGAGGCGTTGCGCCTGCTGGAGGCCGAGGGGCTCGCCAACGTGTTCAAGCGCCACGACCGGCTGGCGCGCGCCACCCGCGCGGGCGTCGAGGCGCTGGGGCTCGAGCTGTTCGCGAAGGCCACGCCGAGCCCGGCGCTGACCGCCGTCCGGGCGCCCGCCGGTGTCGACAGCGAGAAGATCGTCGCGGCGTACTCCCAGAGCCACAACATCACGATCGCGGGCGGGCAAGGGGAGATGAAGAGCACGCTGTTCCGCCTGGGGCACATGGGGTACGCCGCCGAGTTCGACACCATCGTGGCGCTGGCGGCGCTCGAGCAGGTGCTCGCCGATCTCGGGCAGCCCGTCGACTTCGGCTCGAGCGTCCGCGCGGCGCAGAAGATCTTCGTCGAGAAGTCGTGAAACGGGTTCTTGTCACCGACGGCCTGCAGACCATCGGGGTCGACGCGCTCCGCAAGCACGGCCTCGACGTCGAGGTGGCGGGCTCGCTGGGCGAGCGAGAGCTTGCCGGCCGCGTCGGGGAATACGAGGGGCTCATCGTCCGCAGCGCCACCAAGGTGACGCGCGCCGTGATCGAGGCGGGCCGCCGTCTGGAGGTCATCGGCCGGGCGGGGGCCGGCGTCGACTCGATCGACGTCGACGCCGCGACCGAGCGCGGCGTGATCGTCATGAACACCCCGGGCGGGAACACGACCGCGGTCGCCGAGCACACCCTGGGGCTCCTCCTGGCGATGGCCCGCCGCCTCCCTGCGGCCGACCTCACGCTCAAGGCCGGGCGCTGGGAGAAGAGCCGGCTCCAGGGCGTCGAGCTCTTCGGCAAAGTCCTGGGCATCCTCGGCCTCGGTCGGATCGGCTCCGAGGTGGCCCGCCGCGCGCTCGGCTTCCGCATGCAGATCATCGCCTACGACCCGTACCTGACGCGCGAGGCCGCCGAGCGCCTGGGCGTGGAGAGCGTCGAGCTCGAGGAGCTCTTGGCGCGGGCCGACTTCATCACGATTCACACACCGCTCACCGGGGACACGCGCCACTTGCTCGGCGAGGCCGAGCTGGCGCGCCTCAAGCCGGGTGCCCGCATCATCAACTGCGCCCGTGGCGGCCTCGTCGACGAGCTGGCGCTGGCCCGCGCGATCGAGTCGGGTCACGTCGCCGGCGCCGCGCTCGACGTCTTCGAGCAGGAGCCGCCGCCGGCCGACCACCCGCTCCTCAAGCTCGAGCAGGTGATCGTGACGCCTCATCTGGGCGCGGCGACCGACGAGGCCCAGACGGCCGTCGCGCTCGCCATCGCCGACCAGGTCGCCGACGCGCTCCTGCGTGGGGTCGTCGTGAACGCGGTGAATCTGCCGGCCATGGACGCCGAGACGTACAAGGAGCAGGCGCCCTGGGTCGGGCTCGCGGAGACGATGGGCCGCTTCCTCGCGCAGATGGCCGAGGGCCGCATGCACGAGGCGCGGCTCACGTACGCGGGCGAGATCGTCAGGCGATCGACGGCGAGCCTGACGCTCGCGTTCGTGCGCGGGCTCCTTGGCACGATCCTCTCCGAGCACGTCACCGACGTGAACGCGCTGCTGATCGCGAAGGCCCGCGGGCTGCGAGTCACCGAGACCTCGACGACGGAGAGCTCGGACTACTCGAGCCTCGTGAGCGCCGAGCTGCGCACCGATCGCGGCGTCGCGTCGGTCGCCGGCACGGTCTTCTTCAAGCGGGAGCCCCGCTTCGTGCAGGTCGACGGGTTCTCGCTGGAGGCGCTGCCGCAGGGCTGGATGCTCGTGTTCGCGAACCTCGACGTACCGGGCGTGATCGGCCGCATCGGCACCCTCTGCGGCCGCCACGGGATCAACATCGCGGGCATGCAGCTCGGCCGTGAGCGCCGCGGCGGGCGCGCCGTGTCCGTCCTGAACCTCGACGACCCGATGGATGCGGGGGCGCTCGAGGAGATCCGTGCCATGCCCGACATCGTCCTCGCCAAGCTCGTCAAGCTCTAGCATCCCCCCCGGGCCCGTGGGTCTGGTCGGCCGGGCGGGGGCGCAGGGGTCGCGCGACCACGCGGCACGCGTCCGCCCGCCCTTTGCGGCTGGGCTCCATCCGGGCACGGCGCGCCCGCCGCCGCATGGAGGGAACGGGTCTCGTCGACCCCTGCGCCCCACCCAACCGACCGGACCCACTACCCTCTACGCAAGGCCTACGGGCCCGGGTGGGGGGAATCGCGCTAGAATGCGGGGGTTGTGAGCAAGCTGAGGGTCTTCGTCGTACGGCATGGGGAGACGGCCTGGGTCCGGGAGCGGCGCTTCGCCGGCTCGCGGGACATCCCGCTCACCGAGGTGGGGCGCCGCCAGTGCGCGGCGGTCGCGCGCGCGCTGGCCGGCAGCGGCGTCGATGCCGTCTACGCAAGCCCGCTCGAGCGGGCTCGCGCCTCCGCCGAGCTGATCGCCAAGCCGCGCGGCCTGCCCGTACGCATCGCCCCGGCCTTCGCCGAAATGGCCTTCGGCCCGTGGGAGGGGCTGACCGGCGACGAGGTGCGGGCGCGCTTCCCCGAGGCCTGGGCACAGTGGCGCTCGGCGCCGCACCTCTGCGAGCTGCCGGGCGGCGACCGCCTCTCTGCCGTCGCCGAGCGCGTCGCGGCGGGCGTCCAGGAGCTTCGGGCGGCACACGGGGGGCAGACGCTCGTGCTGGTCAGCCACGCTATCGTGGCGCGCGTCATGGTGCTCGGCGCGCTCGGGCTCGGGCTCGACCGGCTCTGGACGGTCGACGCCGCGCCGGCGGGGATCACCGAGATCGAGTACGAGCCCGGGTGGGCGACCGTCCACCGGATGAACACGGTCGCCCATCTGGACACGGTGGCTTCGTGAAACCGCGTCACCCTCAGCTCCCGAAGGGCGCGCGCATCTATCTGCCGGACGAGGCGGAGCGCAAGCGGCACGTCGAGGCCGCGCTGCTCGACGTCTTTCGCCGGTGGGGCTATCGCGAGATCGTCACGCCCACCTTCGAGTATTCAGACGTGCTGGCGACCGGGACGGACGAGGATGTGCGGAACAACATGTTCACGCTCGTCGATCGAGAGACGGGCCGGATGCTGGCGCTCCGTCCGGACATCACGCCCCAGATCGCCCATGTGGTGGCGACCCGCCTCCGCGACGAGCCCAAGCCGATCCGGCTAGCGTACGTGACGAACGTCTTCCGCTACGACGAGCCGCGCGTGTCGCACTATCGCGAGTTCTACCAGGCGGGCGTCGAGCTGGTCGGGCTCGACAAGCCCGAGGCCGAGGCCGAGATCATCGCGATGGCGATCGAGGGGCTGCGGGCGCTCGGGCTCGAGCGGTTCCAGATCGACCTCGGCCATCCCGATTTCGTCCGCGGGCTTCTCGACGAGGCGAAGACCGACCCGGCGTCCGGGCGCGAGCTGCGCGCGGCGCTGGCTCGCAAGGACGGGTCGACGCTCGAGCGGCTGGTCGCCGACCTCGCCCCGCCGGCGCACGTCCGCGACGCGCTGCTGGCGCTGCCGACCCTCTTCGGCCGCGAGCTGGTGCTGGAGCACGCGGCCAGCTTTGCGCGGAACGAGCGGTCGTCGAAGGCCCTCGCGAACCTCGCCGAGGTGTATCGGCTGCTCAAGATCTACGGGCTCGCCGAGAGCGTCCTGCTCGACCTCGGCGAGGTCCGCGGGTTCGACTACTACTCGGGCACGTACTTCGAAGCGTACGTCGCGGGGTTCGGCGCCGCCGTCGCGGGCGGCGGCCGCTACGACGACATGCTCGGGCGCTTCGGGTACGACTGCGCGGCCGTCGGGTTCGCGTTCGACGTCGGGCGCGCGCTCTCCGTCATGGAGACGCAGGGCGTCGCCGTGAGTCTGCCGGGACCCGACTTCTTCATCATCGACTTCACGCCGGAGAAGACGGTGGCGCTGTCGCTGGCCCGCCGGCTGCGCGACCTGGGCGCTTCGGTCGCCCGCGACATCATCAGCCGCGGGCTCGAGGAGTCGGTCACCTACGCCCGCGCCCAGCGCGTCCGCCACGTCCTGGTCATCGGGCACGCACGCGCCGGCGCGGGGGAGATCCTGGCGATGGACCTCACGGACGAGTCGGAGCGCGTGCTGCCGGTTGGTGAAATCCTCGAGCATCCAGAACGCGTATTCAGAGGTGTCCGCCATGCCTAACATCGTGGTCGTCGGAACGCAGTGGGGGGACGAGGGCAAGGGCAAGGTCGTCGACCTCCTGGCGCCGCACGTGAATGTCGTCGCGCGCTACGCGGGTGGCAACAACGCCGGCCATACGGTCGTCGTCGGCCGCGAGAAATACGTCCTGCACACGATCCCGTCGGGCATCCTGCACCCGGGCTGTCGCTGCGTGATCGGCTGCGGCGTGGTCGTGGACCCGGGCTCGCTCATCGAGGAGATGGAGGCGCTCGTGCGTCGCGGGGCGACCCTCGACGGCAACCTCTTCATCTCGAAGAACGCCCACCTGGAAGCTCGGCAAGCGCCGCATCGGGACCACCGGCCGAGGCGTCGGGCCCGCGTACGTGGACAAGGCCGCGCGCGTCGGCATCCGCATGTCCGACCTCCTGAACGAGCGGCTCTTCCGCGAGAAGCTCGAGCTGAACGTCGCCCAGAAGAATCGCCTGCTGCGCGAGATCTACGACGCCGAGACGTTCACGGTGGAGGAGATCCTGGACAAATATCTGCGATACGCGGGCTGGCTCGCGCCGTACATCACCGACACGGCGCTCTTGCTCTCGCGCTGGATGGAGAGCGGCTACAGCGTGCTCTTCGAAGGCGCCCAGGCGACGATGCTCGACATCGACCACGGGACGTACCCCTATATCACCTCGTCCTCGACGACCGCCGGCGGCGCCTCGACCGGCACGGGCGTGCCGCCCACGCGGATCCACGGCGTCGTCGGCGTGAGCAAGGCCTACACGACACGCGTCGGCGGCGGGCCGTTCCCCACCGAGATGACGGGGGCGGCCGCCGAGGCGATCCGGGCGCGCGGCCACGAGTACGGCGCCACCACCGGTCGGCCGCGGCGCTGCGGCTGGTTCGACGCGGTCGTCGGACGCTACGCGACGCGGATCAACGGCCTCGACACGGTGGCCCTCACCAAGCTCGACGTTCTCGACCAGTGCGAGACCCTGAAGGTCTGCGTCGCCTACCGGCACCGCGGCGAGACCCTCACCGAATTCCCCGAGGACGAGAACGTGGTGGCCGAGGCCGAGCCCGTCTACGAGGAGATCGAGGGCTGGCGCGCGCCGACGGGCGGGGCCAAGAACGAGTCCGATCTGCCGGCGAAGGCGCGGCGTTATCTCGAGCGGCTCGAGGAGCTGATCGGCACGCCCTTCTGCCTCATCTCCACCGGCGCGCAGCGGGACGAGACGATCCTCTGCGAGGACTCGCCGCTCATGCGCTGGTTCCCCTCTGTCCGGTCGAGCCTCCTCTAACCGGGACTGGGGGCGCGTGGCCGAGACGATCCGGCGGCTCCTGTTCATCGTCGGGAGCCGGCGGCCGGACTTCTACGAGTCCCTGCGACGCACCTTCCGTGGCGACGACACGGTGCAGGTGGTTCTCGACCGCCGACGCAGCGAGCGGCGGCGGAGCCGCCGCGGGCGTAAGGTCGTGCGCGAGCAGCGTGCGACCGAGCGGCGCGAGCACCTGGAGATCGCGCGGCAGCTACGCGAGCGGGGCTACGCCGTCGTCGGGGTCCCGGCGCCCCGCCCGGCGCCCGCTCGCCGTGCTCGCGGTGCCGCCCTGTCGTGACGACGGGCTCGCGCGTCGCTGCGATGCCGGCGCGCGACGCTCGGCTCGGCGCGGAA
>QHSR01000019.1 GCA_003221635.1 Candidatus Rokuibacteriota bacterium
ACTTCATCTGATAGAACGTGTTGCCGCTCGGCGGCAGGCCACGGGCCGAGCCGTCGATGAAGTTCAGGTAGCCGAAGATATAGCTCATCGCCTGCCCCGCGCCGACGGCGGTCGCCTTCTTGCCGATCACGAGCGCCACCTCGGCCTCACCCTCGAAGATCGTCGCGGGCACGTCGGGCAGCACCATGGTGTCGCCGTCGCCGATGACGGAGTTGGGGGACTTGTGGAACGCGTTGATGGGCGCCGGCTCCGCGCGGGTGCCGTCTTCCATGTAATTCACGGCCATGGCGACGATGTTGTACGGCTTCGGGAGGGGGGGCCTGATCCGGACCTGACTGACGGGCTTGCCCTGACCTCGGGTCGCCGCGCCTTCCAGGCGTCCCTTGTAGTCGGCGAACCGCTCGATCAGCCCGCTGATCAGGTTGTGCGGCCCGGTATGCGGTATGTCCTTCACCGCGTCCGACACGTCGACCACGGCGTCGCCCTTCAGCACACCCAGCTTGAAGTCGTCGAAGAACAGAAGCTTCATGGTTCCCCTCCTGCGGGTTGGTCTGACGCCAGACTATAGCACTGCTAGAACCGGTAGCGGAGGCCGGCGGGGCAGGACTCGGTGCCGCGGCGCATCGTGGAGCGCGGCTGGACAAGCTGGAGCCCAGACCCTATTCTCCCCGGACGAGGAGGTGCCGCATGGCGGGACGTGTCGCGGTGCTCAAGGCCCGTTGACGCGGATCACCGAAGCATTCCAGCAAGCGGACTGGATGCAGCGCGGCGGCGACGGCCTGCGGATCTCTCGCGCCGCCCTGTCGATGGCCGAGTGATCCGCCTGCGCTGAGGCGATTGGAGAGAGGAGCCGACCTCATGGCCCGACCCGTTCAAGTCTCGCTCCGGATTCCGGGGACGTCACCGATGCCGGAGCTGATCCGGCTGATCGAGGACGTCGAGGCCGCCGGCTTCGACGGCGCGGGGATCCTCGACAGTCAACTCCTGTGCCGCGACACGTTCGTCACGCTCGGGCAGGCGGCTACCCGCACGTCGCGGCTGGCGCTGTTTCCGGCGGTGACCAACCCGTTCTCGCGGCACGTCTCCGTCCTGGCCGGCGCGATCCAGACCGTCGCCGAGCTGGCGCCGGGGCGCACGAAGGTCGTCATGGGCACGGGTTACACGTCGGCGAGCACGATCGGCCGAAAGCCGGCCACGCTCGCCGAGATGCGCACGTGCATCACGGCCCTGCGCAAGCTGCTGGCGGGCGAAGCCGTGGACTTTCAGGGCACGCCGGGGCGTCTCGCCTACGCCGCGGGCCGGCCGGTATCCCTCCTGATGGCGGCCTCGGGGCCGAAGGCCATCGAGCTCGCCGGCGAGATCGCCGACGGCGTCATGCTCCTGGTCGGATTTCACCGCGGGATCGTGGACGCGGTGCTGACGCACCTGGAGAGAGGAGCGCGGCGGAGCGGGCGGCGCCTCGAGGATCTCGAGATCGTCTGGGCGGTCCGCACGGGCATCGCGGCGACGATGGCCGAGGCACGGCGGCAGGCGCGCCCCACCGTCGTGCATCAGGGCATCATGCGAGTCCATTCGCGATGGCTCGAGCACACCGGGCTGTCCATCCCGCACTTCGACATCCCCGCGAGCGTGCTCAACATCTACCCCGACCTCTCGCACGCGCAGGATTGGGAGCAGGCGATCGCCGCCACGTCGTTCGTGCCCGACGAGATCATCGCCGAGCTCTGCGATGCCCTGGGCCTGGTCGGCACGCCGGAGCACTGCGCCCGGCGCATCATCGAGATGACGGCCGCCGGGGTCCGGAGCCTCTACGTCATGGCCTTCCAGACCTTCGTCGGGCCGGCCCAGGAGATCCGGACGTTTCGCGACGAGGTGTTTCCCCGGCTGAAGACCGCCGGGTATCGCTGAGGAGAGGCCATGAGTGATCCGAAGCTCCAGGGAAGGACGGCGCTGGTCACCGGCGCCAGCCGCAACATCGGCCGCGCCATCGCGCTGGCGTTCGCCGCCGAGGGAGCGGACCTCGTGCTGAACACGCGCGCCAACGTCGAGGAGCTGGAGGCCGTCGCCGCCGAGTGCCGCAAGGCGGGCGTGCGCGTCGTCCCGGTGCTCGCCGACGTCGCCGATGCGGCCGCCTGCGAGGCGATGGTCCAGCGGGGGCTGGCCGAGCTCGGGGCCATCGACGTTCTCGTCTGCAACGCGGCGATCCGGCCGCACCGAGCCGTCAGCGAGACGCCGGTCGCCGAGTGGGACCGGGTGCTCGCGGTCGATCTCAGCTCCGCCTTCTACCTCGCGCGGGCCGTCGTGCCCGCCATGAAGGAGCGCCGGCGGGGGAGCATCATCGCCATCGGCGGACAGTCCAGCGTGACGAGCCGGCCCAACACGGCGGCGGTGACCGCGGCCAAGACGGGCTTGCTCGGCCTGGTGCGGGCGCTCGCGGCGGAGCTGGGTCCCTTCGGGATCCGCGCGAACATGGTGATGCCCGGCTTCATGGACACCGAGCGGCGCTACGCCGAGTGGTATCCGGAGTTCAGCCAGTCGCCGCCGGGTTCGGCGGACGAGCTCGCGAAGATCCCGCTCCGCCGGCTCGGCCGGCCCGAGGAGATCGCCGACGGGCGGCCGCGTCATCGGCTGACGCGACGAGAGGCCGGGCCGGCCACCAACGAGGGCGCCATCAGCGCCCCGTCAGCGCGGTGATCAGATAGACGTCGAGGACGATCAGGAGCGTTCCTGCGACCATGCGAAGCCGGAGCGTCTCGACATCGCGTAGGAAAAACGGCGCCAGGAACAGGACGAAGATCGGCGCCGTGCCGTAGAGGGGCGTCACGACGCTCACCGTGCCCAGGCTGAGCGCGACGACGTTCATGAACACCCCGACGTTCTCCGCGAGGCCCGCGGCCACGAAGTAGGCGAGGCTCCGGCCCCGACAGACCATGACCTCCGACCGCCCGGAGGCCAGCAGGAACGCGGTGTAGGCGACGAGGGCCGTCGTCACGTTGATCGCCGAGCCCATGACCGCTCCCATGTCGCTCAGGCCGCGCTTCCTCAGGACCGCCACCACGCCGAAACACGTGGCCGACAGCACGGGGAGCGCGAGTTGCCCCGGCCGGAAGCCGAGGCGCTTACCACCGACGGACAAGAGCGTGGTGCCCGCCACGATGACGGCCGTGCCCACCACGATCGGCAGCGTGATGTGTTCACCGAGCAGCACGATGGCCAGCGCGGAGGCCACGAACGGATTGAGGTTGATGAGGGCGGCGCTGATCGAGGCGCCGACCTTCTCGATCGCGACGAATCTGAGAAGCCGCCCGCCAACGGTGCCGATCAGGCCGGCGAGGACGAAGAAGAGGGCTCCCTTGACGGACACGTGGCCCGGCCCGCCGGTGACGATGACGACGGCCCAGAGGCTGGCGGTCCCGACGACGACGTTGATCCAGAACCCTGTGTACGGATCGCCGCCGCGGAGCCCTTGCCGGATGAAGATCGTCGCGGCCGCCGAGCAGAGGGCCCCGGCCAGCGCGAGGATGTGCATGGTCTGTGGCATCATGGGGCGACGTCCATCCTACTTGGAGGTACTCATGAGAGGCTCGATCATTCGACTTGGCATCGTCGTCGTGACCTGCCTGGTCCTGCTCGGAATTTCACGACCGGCGGCGGCCGCGCCCGAAGGCACGGTGACCTGGGGAGTCCACATCACGCTGGCCTCGCGGTGGCTCGACCCGGCCGAGACCGAGGGCATCATCACGCCGTTCATGATGCTCTACGCGCTGCACGATGCGCTGGTGAAGCCGATGCCGGCCGGGTGGAACACGCCGAGCCTCGCCGAGTCGTGGAGCCAATCGAAGGACGGGATGACGTATGAGTTCGTCCTCCGCAAGGGAGCGAAGTTCCACAACGGCGAGCCGGTGACGGCGGAGGACGTGAAGTTCTCGTTCGAGCGCTACCGCGGCTCGGGGGCCAAGCTCCTCAAAGAGAGGGTGCGCGAGGTCCAGATCGTGGACGGGGGGCGTGTGCGGTTCCTGCTCAAGGAGCCGTGGCCCGACTTCATGACCTTCTACGGCACCTCAGCGACCGGAAGCGGCTGGATCGTTCCGAAGAAATACGTCGAGAAGGTGGGCGACGATGGCTTCAAGAGGGCGCCGGTGGGCGCGGGCCCCTACCGCTTCGTGAGCTTCAACCCGGGCATCGAACTGGTGCTGGAGGCCTACGAGGGCTACTGGCGCAAGACGCCCAGCGTCAAACGGCTCGTGCTCCGCAGCCTGCCCGAGGAGACCACGCGCGCTGCCGCCCTCAAGAAGGGTGAGGTGGACATCGCGTATCTGCTGACCGGTCCCGTTGCCGAAGACATTCAAAGAACGCCGGGGCTCAAGCTCACGGCGCCGAGCCAGTCGAGCGGCGTCTTCTGGCTCGACCTCCCCGACCAGTGGGATCCGAAGTCGCCGTGGCACGACCGGCGCGTGCGGCTGGCCGCCAGTCACGCCATCGATCGGAAGTCGCTCAACCAGGCCGAGACGCTCGGATTTTCGAAGCCGACCGGCGGCATCATCCCTCGCGCGTTCGAGTTCTCGAAGTCCTTCGAGCCGCCGGCCTTCGATCCGGCGCGGGCGAAGCAGCTCCTGGCCGAAGCCGGCTATCCCAGCGGCTTCGACGCCGGCGACTTCCACCCTTGGCCGCCCTACACCTCGATGGGCGAGGCGCTCGCGTCCTACCTTCAGGCCGTCGGCATCAAGTCGCGTATCCGGACCATGGAGCGGGCCACCCTCACCACGGCGTGGCGCGAGAAGAAGCTCAAGGGCGTGATCGTGGGCATCACCGGGGCAGGCGGCAACGCGGCGACGCGGCTCGAAGCGTACGTCAGCAAGGACGGTGTCTACACCGCGGGCGTCATTCCCGAGGTCGAGGATCTGTTCCAGCGTCAGGCGCGCGAGATCGACGTGAAGAAGCGCGAGACCTTGATCCACCAGATCCAGCAGATCCTCCACGATCGGGTGACGCACGTCCCGATCTACGAGCTGGCGTTCACCTGGGGCATCGGTCCACGGCTCGAGGAGCCGGGCATCAGTCTGATCCGGGGCTACGCGTATTCGGCGCCGTACGAGGATCTGAAGCTGAAGCGACCCTGATACGGTCGAGTCGGTCAGAACTCGAGGAAGTCCCTGAGCGCGGCGAGGACCGCGTCGGGGTTGTCCTCGTGCAGCGTGTGCACGGCCCGCGGAATCTCGACGAAGCGGCCGCGCGGCAGCTCCTTGGCCATCCGCTCGGCGACGTCGCGGTCCAGCACGGTGCTGCTCTCGCCACGCAGCACCAGGGTCGGCGGCGTGATGGCCCGCAGGACGGCCCACCAGTCGATGTCGAGCTGGGACCGGCGCTCCTTGACGCTGGGATGCCAGGCCCAGACCAGCAAGCCGTCGGGGCGCTGGCGGAGGCTCGCCGACACGACCCAGCGATAGTAGTGGATCCCGGGATTCGGGTTCCCGCGATATAGATGCTGCGCCGCCTGCTCGATGCTCTCCCATGTGTCCGGTTCGGCAGGGCCGGCGGGGGCCAGCGCGGCCCGCTTACTGACCTCCGGGCCAATGTCGACGATGACCAGCTTCTGGATGAGCTCCGGCCGCTTTGACGTGAAGTAGATTGCGTTTCGGCCGCCCATCGAGAGTCCGATCAGAACCAGCGAGGTCAGGCCGAGCTGCTCGATGACGCCGCCGATGTCGTCGAAGGCCGCGATGGCGTTGTAGACGTCGGCCGGGTCGCTGTCACCGTGCCCGCGCTGGTCGAGGGCATAGACGTGGAAGTGAGGCTGGAGCGCGATGCTGAGCGTGTCCCACGCGTGCGCGTGGCCCGTGAAGCCGTGGAGCAGCAGGAGGGGCGTGCGACCTGCGCCACCCCAGTCGAGGACGTGAAGCCGCAACCCGTTGACGGAGAAGTGCCGATCGAGCGGACGCAGGAGATTCATCGCGGTTGGGCCCTCAGGCGGCGAGTCGAGTTGGTGTAGGACACGGCGGTACTCTTATCGCGCGCTTCGGGATGAGAATCAAGTATCCGGGCGGCGGAGCCGGAGGTTCCGCCGCCCGGTGAGGGAACGCCCCGAGCTACCTCGCCGTCGGCGGCAACACCGCGAACGACTTCGCGATCTTCTGACCGTCCCTCTCCTCGTAGCTCGCCTTGACGTTGGCCCCAGGCTGCAGCGCCTGGCGCTCGACGGTCAACGTGGGCGGGAGCGTGATCTGGGTTCCATCGTCGAGGGTGACCATCCGTCCGCTCGGATCGACGTTCTTGATCTTGCCCTGGATGTCGGCGGCCCAGGCGAGCGGCGTCAGCACCATGACGATCGCGACGGCGGCCAGGACCAGAACGCTGCATACTCTCTTCATCGGACTTCCTCCTCAGTCGCTAATTTTTTCCACGCGGGGGCCGTGCGACGATACGCTGCACGGCGTACCCGCCTGGCCATAGAGCAATGCGCGTGCCCCGACCGTGGCGAAAGAAATGGGTGCGTAAACTGCCGAGAGTTAACATGATCGAGAGCGAGCGCCGGCCGTGGCTTGAAATTGACCGTCAGCAGGGGAACATGCCGGTAACTTTTACATTGCAACGGACGATGTCGGTGCTACTCGCCGGTGCTCTCGTCCTCGTCGGGGCGGGTTGTGTGACCGCGCGGCCGCCAAGCCGTGAGGAGGTGCTCCAGAAGATCCTGCCTTCCGCGGTGCAGATCGTCGTCGAACAGCGCGAGGGGCGGCGCATCAAGAGCGGGTCCGGCGTGGCCATCGCCTCGCGCCGAACCGGTGAGGGCGTCTCCTGTTTCGTTCTCACCAGCGGGCACACTTTCTCGGGGCTCGCCGGCAAGACGGAGATCTACGCGGTCTTCGGTCGGCATCTCGGCCCCGGCCAGAAGGCACGCGCGCTGCTCGTTGCCTCCCGCAACGACAGCATCGACCTGGCGCTCCTTCGCGCCGAGAGCGATCAGTGCGACACCGCGTCGCCGGCCCCCACTCCGGTCCTCGGCGAGCCCATCTGGGTCATCGGGTTCCCGCTAGGGCGCCACATCATGTTGTCGAGTGGCATCGTGAGCCAGGTCGGTCTCGAGAGCGCCGCCGATCCGGCCATCTCCGCCCGCCTCATCGTCGACGCACCCGTGAGCTATGGCGTGAGCGGTGGGGGTGTTTTCGACGCGCGCACCGGGCGACTGATCGGTCTGGTCGAGGGCTTCAGCACCGCTCGCTTGATGGCCCAGGGCCCGCCGCCGGCGTGGTACATCGACGTGCCCGTCCCGGGCCAGACGCTCGTCATTCCCCTCGCCGACATCCGGCGGTTCCTCGGCGAATTCGAGCAGGCCGATCTCCTGCCGCCCTGACGGGTCGGCGTGATTGTCCTGGCTTTTTGGCCGTCCCTGGCGTAACCTGCCAGCACGGACCGAGCCGGAACCATCCGCCACAGGAGAGACGCCATGCCGAAGATCAAGCACATCGCCCTCTCGACCCAGGACGTCGACAAGACCGCCAAGTTCTACATCGAGGTGTTCGGCATGAAGGAGATCGCGAAGATCGACAGCCCGGGCGCCAGAGGCTACTACCTGAGCGACGGCGACCTCAACCTGGCGATCCTGAACTTCAAGAACGACGCGGTCGCGGGCGTCGAGCGCGGCAAGGGCTGGAGCGGCATCCATCACATCGGCTTTCAAGTGGAGAGCCTGGAAGCGATCACCGAGAGGCTGAAGGCCGCCGGTTCTTCGCCCCGAGACGACATCAATCAGGCCCTCGGGGTCGGCCACGCCGGCCATCGGTATGGCAACGTCGAGGTGAAGTACACGGGCCCCGACGGGGTAACCGTCGACGTCTCCGAGACCGGCTGGGTCGGCACCTCCGGGCTAGAGTAGCCTTACCGGGGGCCATTTCCGCCCCCAACATTTCTCGCCTGCAGGCGACGAGGAGCGCCCTGGGAAACCGTGGCGCTCCTTGATTTTCCACCGTAGCCCCAACAAGCGCCTGATGGAGGAGGTGCAGGCCTCGGGCGCGGCCTTCCTCACCCAGGCCACGCTCCGCGGCCGCTTCGCGCTGCGGGCCTGCGTGCTCCACTACGCGACGACGGAGGCGGACATCGCGGCGCTGGTCGACGCCGTGCGCGACACCGGCGCGCGTCTCGTCGGGGGCTGAGGCGGAAGATTCTACGCCCGGGACATTTCTATATCCCTCCGGAGCATGGGAAACAGGAGCAGGAAGCCCGAGACCAGCAGGAAGCCGGCCGAGATGGGTCGTGAGACGAAGATGGCAAAGCTGCCGGTCGACAGGATGAGCGACTGGCGAAGGGCTTCCTCCATCATCGGCCCGATCACCATGGCCAGGATCAAGGGCGCGCCCTCGTAGTCGAATTTCTTCAGCAGATACCCGACGATCCCGAAGACCCACATCACGATGCCGTCGCCGATGTTGTTGCCGACGCTATAGGCGCCGATGAGACAGAACAGGAGGATGAGCGGATACATGACGGTGTACGGCACGCGCAGGAGCCGAGCCCACATCGGGATGAGCGGGAGATTCAACACGAGCAACATGGCGTTGCCGATGTACATGCTGGTGATGATGCCCCAGAAGACGTCGGGAGCTTGCTTGACGAGGAGCGGGCCGGGCTGGAGCCCATGGATCATCAGCGCACCCAGGAGAATCGCCATGACCGCGTTGGCCGGAATGCCCAGCGTGAGAAGCGGGATGAACGCGCCGCCGGCCGCGGCGTTGTTCGCCGCCTCGGGGCCGGCGACGCCTTCGATCGCCCCGGCGCCGAACCGCTCCGGGTGCCGGGACGCGCGCTTCTCGACCGCATAGGACGCGAACGAGGCGATGATGGCGCCGGCGCCGGGCAGGATGCCGAGAAAGAACCCCAGCACCGAGCCGCGCAGGATCGGCATAGTCGACGCGCGCCAGTCCTCGCGCGTGGGAAGTAGCCCTTTCGTCGGTGGGGCGAAGATCTCCTTCGGCTGTTGGCGCTGCTCGAGGTTCAGGAGCACCTCGGAGATTCCGAAGAGCCCCATGATGAGGGGGACCAGTCCGAGGCCGTCCTCGAGCGTGCGAATCCCGAACGCGAACCGGAACCGGCCGCTGATCGTGTCCTGACCGACGGTGCCGCAGAGGAGGCCGACGGCCGCCATCATGAGCGCCTTCACCGTCGACTCGCGCGCGAAGTAGGTGAGCAGCGTCAGCCCGAGGACCATGAGCGCGAAGTATTCCGGCGGGCCGAATCTCAACGTGACCCGGGCCAGGAACGGCGCCAGGAACGTCAGGGCGACGACGCTCAGCGTCCCGGCGATGAACGACCCGAACGCGGCAATGCCCAACGCCGCGCCGGCTCGTCCTTGCCGGGCCATGGCGTGGCCGTCGAGGCACGTGACGACCGACGCCGCCTCGCCGGGAATGTTCACGAGGATCGACGTGGTCGAGCCGCCGTACATCGCGCCGTAATAGATCCCGGCCAGCATGATGATGGCGGAGACGGGCGAGGCCGCGAACGTGGAGGGCAGCAGGAGCGCGATGGCCGCCGCCGGGCCCAACCCGGGAAGGACCCCGACCAGGGTTCCGATGAAGACGCCCACGAAGCAGTAGAGAAGGTTGATCGGCTGGAGCGCCACCTGGAAGCCGTAGAGAACGCCGTGAAAGATCTCCACGCTCAGAACCCGAGCGGGCCCGTCGGGAGCTGGGTCTTCAGCCAGAGCTGGAACAGCACGTAGGACACGAACGCTCCCGCCGCCGCCGAGACGATGCTGAACGCCCAGCCTCGCCGCTCCAGGCGAAACAGGAAGAGCAGGAAGGAAAACGTGACGGCCACGAAGCCGAGCGTCTCCAGCAGCAGGAGGTAGCCGAGGAGTGCCCCGACCACGACGAGGGGCTTCGCCGATTCGGGCCGGAGCGGGGAGCCTCCGGTCGCGCCTCGCCGGAGTGAGCTGACGACGAGGACGATCGAGAGCAGCCCCAGCACGACTCCGCCCCAGAACGGGAAGAATCCGGGCCCGGGCCGATTGAGGCTGCCGAGCTTGAGCGCGAGTCCCTGAGCGGCGGCGAAGAGCGCAACGGCCAGCCAGAACACACCGCTGACCAGATCGCGCGGCATGGCCTCCTACTTCACCAGCCCGGCCTTCTTGGCGAGCTCCTCGACCGTCCGATGCTCTTCCCGGATCTCCGCGACGAGCTTCTCGGGGGGCGCGTAGTCTTGAAGAATGCCGAAGCTCACGAGCTTCGCGGCGACCGCCGGGTCCTTCGCGACCTTTTCGATGGCGGCAACCAGCGTCTTCGTCACGTCCGCCGGCACGCCGGCGGGCGCGAAAAAGGCGGCCCAGACGCCGAGCAGGTTCTGGCGATAGCCGAGCCTGGGCAGAGTGGGAATGTCCGGAAAGCCGGGGAACGAGTGCGAGACGACCATCCCCCTCACCGCTCCACTTTTCACATGGCTGCTCAGGGACCCGAGCGAGAACGCTCCGCCCTCCACGTGCCCGCCCAGGAGCGCGGTGATCCCGGGCGCCCCTCCCTTGAACGGCACCATGGTCAGGCCCGCGCCCGTGAGCGAGTTGATCATCTCGACGTTGAGATGCCCCACCGAGCCGGTCCCGACCGTGCCCACGCGGACCTTCCCGGCGTTCCTCTTGGCGAACTCGATCATCTCCGGAAAGCTCCGGTAGGGCGCATCCTCCCGGACCGCGACCAGTATCGGAGTCCGTGTGGTCAACCCGAGGGGCGTCAGATCCTTCAAGGGATCGTAGGTCACCGACTCGGGATTCAGAATTCTGGCCGAGACGACCGCGGCGTTCGGGGTTAGCAGGATGGTGTAGCCGTCTTTCTTGGCCTTGACCACGCTGTCCGTTCCGATCGCCATCCCGGCGCCGGGGCGATTCAGGGGGACGACCGGCACCTTGAGAAGCTTCGCCAGCTCCTCGGCCATGGTGCGGCCAGCGACATCGGTGGCGTCCCCCGGCGCCAGGGGGATCACCAGACTGATGGGACCGCTGGGGTAGCTCTGCGCGGCGGCGTGCGGCGTGGCGCTCGAGACCAAGACGACGGTTGCCAGGAGACGCAGTAGAGATCGCATAGTGAAACGCAAGCTAGCGTACGTCTCCCCGGCGGGCAAGTCATGTCTGCCACCAGCGGGCGATCTCGGCCCCGAGCGCGGCCGGATCCGGGTAACGGCGCTCGACCTCGCGAATGAAGCTCTCGGCCTCAGCCTCGGCCGGCACGAGGTCACGGGCCGCGACCGCGAAATCATAGACCGACAGCGTCTCGGTCGGCAGGATCACGTCGTGGGCCAGGGTCTCGGCGTTCCGGTGGCGCAGCATTCTCTGGAAGAGGCGCGCGTAGACGACTGGATCGTAGGGCATCGAGCCATCGTCGACGATGCGGTCCGGCGCGTCGCTCTCCCCGGCTCGCTCGGCCCGCGGCGGCGCGGGCACCTCGAGCCGGTGGGCAATGCCCGCGAGGTCACGCCAGAGGTCACGCAGCACGTGCGGCGGCGCGTCCTCGCGCTCGCGCGGATGGAGACAGGGACGCCGCGAAGAGGATCACGAGGCACAGGCTGAACGCCGTCGCGCCGTCGAGGCGCCAACCCCGCGCCGGTGCGTCGGCGGTGGCCGCGTGTTGCGCGCGCCGGCGCGGGAACTGGCGCACGATCGGAACGACGAGACCGATCGCGATGACGCCCGAGATGATCAGCACGCCCGGGCGGAGGAGCCAGCCGGCGCCGTAGTTGTCGGTCGAGAGGAACAGGCGGTTCTCGGCCAGCGGCCCCAGCACGAGGCCGAGGAGCAGCGGCGGCCGCGGCCAGTCGAGCTTCGACATGACCCAGCCGAGGGCGCCGAATGCCAGCACGACGCCGAGATCTTCGAAGACGTTCTTCTCGGCGAAGGCGCCGACGTAGACCAGGATCATGATGAACGGCACCAGCAGTGTGCCGCGGATCTGGGTGATCCGAGCCAGCGGACCCATGAAGAGGAGGCAGACGGCCACGGTGATGATGTTGGAGATCACGATGGTCCACACCATCGCCAGCGTCACCGCCAGGTGCCCCTTCGGCGCCGGGGTCAGCATCGCCGGCCCCGGCACCAGACCCTGGACGAAGAAGGCACCCATGAGGATCGCGGTGGCCACGCTCGCCGGCACGCCGAACGCCACCGTCGTGACCAGGCTGCCCCCGAGCGAAGAATTGTTGGCCGCGCCGGGCCCGAGCACGCCCTCCACCGCGCGCCCGCTTGACAAGCGGCGGCGCGGCGGTTACATAACGAACGTTAGATAGGTATGGCCGCCACGATCGTCGCCACGCCCGAGCGCGCCGCCGCCGCCGAGCGGATTCTTCGGGCGGCCATGGCCCTCTTCCGCGAGCGCGGCTATCACGGCAGCTCGATGCGCACGCTGGCGCGCGGGCTTCGCATGGAGGCGGCGAGCCTCTACTATCACTTCGCGTCCAAGCAGGACATCCTCTTCGCGATTCTCGACCGAACGCTCGACGATCTCCTCCACGGCGTGGGACGTGCGGTGGCGGCGGCCGAGGGTCCCGAGGCGCGGCTGCGGGCGGCCGTGCGCTTCCACGTGCTGTTCCACACGGACAGCCAGCACGAGGCCTTCGTGAGTCACAGCGAGCTGCGCTCGCTGACCCAGGCCAACTTGCGCCTCGCCCTCGCCCGGCGCGACGAGTACGAGCGCGTGTTTCGCGGGCTGCTCAGCGTCGGCGTCCGGGCCGGCGTCTTCCAAGTGGCCGACGTGAGGCTGACGGCCATGGCGATCCTCACCATGTGTACGGGGGTGGCGACGTGGTTTTCCGCCCGCGGCCGGCTCGCCCCCGAATCCATCGCCGACCGCTACGTCGAGATGATCTTGCGCAGTGTCAAACGTTGCCCGAAGGGGTCCCCGTCATGACCGTGGACGAGCCGTTCAGCGACAAGGTCGAGGCCCGTGATGCGCCCAAGATGCCGGCCGAATATCAGGCGCTGCTCAAGCGCGTGCTCCGGATCCAGGCCGACTGCGAGATCGGCGGCCCGCACCTCTACGTGAACGAGTGGCTCCTGACGGCGCCGTCGGCTGACGACCAGTGGATGCTCGCCAAGGTCGCGGGCGAGGAGATCGACCATTTCCGCAAGATCAACCGGCTCCTCAACGAGCTGGGCGAGGACGCCTCGGAGCTGATGTACGTCGAGAAGTCCCGGCGCGACCTCGAGGCGTTCCGGCAGGCGATGCCGACGTGGGCGGACGTCGCCGCGTTCGGCTTTCTCATCGATCGCGTGGGCCAGTACCAGCTCGAGGAGTTCGTGGGCTGCTCCTACGTGCCGCTCGAGCGCGCGCTCCCCAGGATTATCCAGGAAGAGAGGACCCACGTCGGCTACGGCCACGTGAAGCTCCGCGACATGGTGCGGACCGAGGAGGGGCGCGCTCAGGCCCAGGCGGCGGTGGACCGGTGGTATCCGCGCGGGCTCGACATGTTCGGGCTCGCGAACTCCAAGCGCGCGGCCTGCTATCTGCACTGGGGGCTGAAGCGTCGGTCGAACGAAGGCGCCCGGGCGGAGTACATGGCCGAGGTGGCGCCGCTCATCGAGGGTCTCGGGCTGGTCGTGCCTGACGCGACGTCAGACCGCCACTTCCGCTGAGCGGGCAACGCGTCGTCGGCGAGGGAGCAGTGATGTCATGACCCAGACCGTGCTCGAGAAAGCCTTCCGTGACGTGGTCATCGCCAACCGCATCCTCGCGCACGAGGGCGTGGTCGACGCCTACGGGCACGTCAGCGTGCGCCATCCGCTCGACCCCACACGCTACCTGCTGTCGCGCTCGCGCGCCCCGGAGCTCGTCGAGCGCGGCGACATCGTCGAGTTCGACCTCGGGGGCAAGGCGGTGGGCGGCGACACGCGCGCGCCGTACCTCGAGCGGTTCATTCACGGGGCCATCTACGAGGCGCGAGCCGAGGTCCAGGCGGTGGTGCACGCCCACGCCGAAGCGGTTCTGCCGTTCACCGTCTCGACGACGCCGCTCCGGCCCGTCATGCACATGGCGAGCTTCATCGGAGCGCACATCCCCGTGTGGGACATGCGGGACAACTTCGGCGACACGAATCTCCTCGTGGTGAACATGGCGCAGGGCCGCGATCTGGCGCGCGGTCTCGGCGCCGCGCGCGTGGCCTTGATGCGAGGGCACGGGTTCGTGGCGGCCGGGCGCTCGCTCCCCGAGGCCATCAGGATCGGTGTCTACATGCCGGTCAACGCCCGGGTGCTTCTGGAGGCGATGCGCCTCGGCGAGGTCAAGGCGCTCTCGCGGGGAGAGATCGAGGCGCACGCATCGATGAAGCCCGACGACCCGGCCATGGTGCGGTCCTGGGAGTACTGGGCCGTGCGCGCGGGCTGCGCCGATTTGCTCAGCGGCCGGACCTGATCTGGCTGAGGGGCGCCAGCTCGTAGAGCCGCCGGGTGTTCGCGTGGAGAATCTTGCGCTTCGACTCTACGCTCAGGTCCTCGCGGGTGGCGAGCTCGTGGATGTTGCCGGGAAAGTCGTGGTCCCAGTGCGGCACGTCGCTCGCGTAGAAGATGATGTCGTTCCCCAGCCGCCGGACGACCTCGGGCACGGACTTCTCGTCCCCCTCGGCGGCGAAGAAGAGCTGTCCGGATCGGAGATAGTCGCTGGGTTTCTTCCGGCACAGCGGCGCCTCGACGGCGCGCTTGGCCCACTCCTCGTCCATGCGGTCCATCCAGAACGGAAGCCAGGAGCAGCCCGCCTCCATGAAGCCGATCCGGAGGCTCGGATACTTCTCCGGCACGCCCTCGAAGATCATGCCGGTGAGCTGGATCATCTGGGCCACGGGATGCGACAACGTGTGCACCTCGATGAACTTGTCGAACCCGTCGGCGCCGAAGAAGTGCGGGCCCCGTACGGTGGCGTGGCTGGCCACCATCGATCCGAGCCGCTCCGCCTCCGCGTAGATCGGGTGAAAGTCCGGGTGTCCGAGCGGCAACCGGAGCCCCACCGCCGGCGCGAAGGCCCCGCACATTCCAAGCTCGGTGACCGCCCGGCGCAGCTCCTTCACCGCCTCGGTCACGTCCTGGAACGGGAGCAGCGCCACGGCTTTCAAGCGCGGGCTCACGCTCAGGAACTCCTGGTGCAGGAAGTTGTTGTACGCGCGACAGAGCGCCACCGCGAAGTCGGGCTCGCGCACCCACCCGATGGCGAGCCCGCCCGTCGGATAGAGGACGGTCGACTCCACGCCGCCTTCGTCCATGATCCTGAGCCAGGACTTCGCGTCGTTCACGCTGCTCCCCAGCTGCCCGCCGAGGGAACGGTCCCACCCGTCCTCCGGGTAATAGGAGCGGCGACTCGCCCAAGCACCACGTTCGCCCTGCTTTCCCTCGAAGTACGGGCGGAGCTGCTCGGTCGTCTCGGTGATGTGGCCGTCGGCATCGTTCACAGTGAACTCGACCATCGCGGCCTCCTCGTGGGCCTCCGGGGCACCCCTCGGGTGCCTCCGAGGCACCCCTCGGGGGCGCCTTCGAGGCGCACCCCTTGACAGCTCAGTACCGCCCTCGGTATCAAGCGGTCAGCCCTTCGGTGCCCCAGGGCGGGACCATCCGGATTCTGGCCGACGTGACGGGCAATGGCAAGCTGCGCTGACCCCAGGAGGAACCGTGTGATGAGTGCCGCGACGGTGTTCATTTTCGCCCCGGTCGATGAAGCGCGAGACAGCCACAAGCGACTCGAGGCGGAGGGGTGCGAGCTGCGCCTGGGGAAGGCCTCCTGGGACACGCCCCAAGGAAACAGCGAGCCCGAGCTGATCCGCATGGCGCAGGGCGCCCACGCGCTCATGGGGACGTCCATCCGGAACGTGCCCATCAGCCGTAAGATCATGGAGAGCTCGCCCGAGCTCCGGGTCGTCGCCAAGTACACGATCGGCGTGGACGACGTGGACGTCGAGGCGGCGACCGACATGGGGATCCTGGTCTGCCACGGACCGACCGAATCGAACTGGGGCGGCGTCGCCGAAGGCACGATCACGGCCATGCTCACCATGCTGAAGAAGGTTCGCGAGCGCGACCGGCATCTCAAAGACCGCGGCACCTGGCGGGATCAGCAGCTCCAGGGAACCTATCTGGGCGCCCGCGCCGACGGCTACGCGGGCATCACCCTCGGCCTGATCGGTCTCGGCCGGATCGGGAGTCGCATCGCCACGCTGTTGCGGCCGTGGCGGATGAAGATCCTGGCCACCGACCCGTACGTGCCCGAGAGCAGGTTCACGGAGCACGGCGTGACCCGGGTGGACCTGCCGACGCTGCTCCGCGAGTCGGACGTGGTGAGCCTGCACGTGGTGCTGACCCGCGAGACCCGGCACATGATCGGGGCCGAGCAGCTGGCGCTGATGAAGCGCAGGGCGATTCTCATCAACACCTCGCGCGGCCCGTGCGTGCAGGAGCCGGCGCTCATCGAGGCGCTGCTCAAGGGACAGATCGGCGGCGCCGCGCTGGACGTGTTCGAGGAGGAGCCGCTGGCGCTCGACAGCCAGCTGCGCAATCTCGGCGACACGGTCCTGCTCTCGCCCCACATGGTCTCGTCCAACGTGGGGAGCGGGCTGGGTCCGGGCATCGCGTGGGCGACCGAGTCGGTCCTGCGTGCGCTGCGCGGTGAAGTTCCCGACAACGTCTACAACAAAGAGGTGATCCCGCGCTGGGAGCGTCGCTTCGGCGGCAAGAGCGTGTGGTAACGGCGCTGCGAGGAGAGCTTTGCCCGGCGGACCGAGTTCGGGAAGTGCCTGATCAACAGCACGCTCACCCTCGCGTCGTGACCGGGATGGGTGTCGCCGACGTCAGCGAGAACGGCGTCGCGCTCGGCTGGGACGAGGTGAAGCTACCGCATCCGCTCTTCGCCGGCGACACCCTCTGTTCCGAGTCGCGCGTGTTGGACAAGCGCGAGTCCCGGTCGAACCCGCAACGGGGCATCGTCAAGGTGCGCACGCGCGGGATTCAGCAGGAGGGCAAGGTCGTCATCGATTACGTGCGGAGCGTGCTCGTGTGGAAGAAGGCCCACGCCCCCACCCGCGGCCTCTTCCCGGAGGTCAGCGAATGAGCCCCGCGCATCACGTCGATCCGATCGCCGGGCGTTTCAGGAGCCGGCCAGGACCTTCTTGACGTTGTCCAGGGTCTTCACACAGGCGACGGCCGCCTCTGCGCCCTTCACCTTGAAATGCTCATGGAAAAACTTTTGGTGCGCGTCGTCGTGTTCGTGGAAATTCTGAGGGGTGAGAACGAGCGAGATGATGGGCACTTCGGTCTCGAGCTGCACCCTCATGAGGGCGTCAAGGACGGTCTGGGCCACGAACTCGTGCCGATAGATACCGCCGTTGACGACGAACCCGGCGGCGACGATGGTTGAATATGCTTCCGTTTTGGCCAGGAGCTTGGCTTGCAGTGGAATCTCGAGACTTCCGGGCACCTCGTACATGTCGATCTGATCGGCGGACACGCCGTGTCTCTCGATTTCGGCGACGAAGGAGTCGCGGCCCTCATCGACGACCTCCCGGTGCCAGCACGCTTGAACAAACGCGATTCGCTTCGTGGTGGTGGAGCGTTCCATGGTGTTCAGTCCTCCTCGCGTACGGCTACCAATCTTCCGCGGAAATAGTTCGGGCCGCAAGGACCTGCCGCCAATTCTCGGTTTCCAGCCCCACGGCCAGGTCGTTCGTCGAGATCGTTCACCGGCGAACGCTATGAGAGGAACGTGGGCATGACCCCGCTGGCGAAGAGCTCCAGGGTTCGCAGCGCGTCCTGGACGCTGATCCCGCCGAAGTTGATCTGCAGCGAGGGCTCGAACTCGCCGAAGACGTCGACGTGGTACCGGAGCTGCTCGATCACTTCCTCGGGCGTCCCGATCAGCGCCTGACGCTCCTCCAGCATCGACTCGATGGTCGTCCGGGCGATGGACTCGACCAGCTTGCCGTAGCTCGCGTACTGCGGGGATTGATGGGTCGCCCACGAGCTCACGGCTTCGCTGAAGACCTCGATGTAGCGCTCGATGCGGGGCTTCGCGCCCTCGATCGCCTCCCGGTGCGTCTCGGCCACGTAGCAGTGAAGCGAGCTCTGGACCTGCTCCTTGCCCGGCGGATGCCCGGCCTCACGCCAGGCCTGGCGGTAGGCGCGGACCATATCCCGTACCTTTCCGATGCTCCCGGCGTAGGGCACGATCATCACGTGGTAGCCGCGCCGGGCCGCCCAGATGAACGACTCCACCGACGCGACCGAGGCGACCCAGATGGGCGGGTGAGGCTTCTGGAGGGGACGCGGCTTCAGGTGGACATCGCGAAACCGGTGGAACTTGCCGTCGTAGGACACGCGGTCCTCGGTCCAGAGCCGGGTGATGATGTCGATGCCTTCCTCGAAGCGGGCGCGGCTCTCCTCCATGCTCACGCCGAACACCTCGAACTCCTTCGGGATGAACGCGCGGCCGAAGCCCACGTCGAGGCGACCGTTGCTGATGTTGTCCAGCGCCGCCAGCTCGGCCGCGAGCTTGACGGGATGGTTGAAGGCCGGGATGACCGCGCCGGTGATCGGGCGGATCCGCTGCGTGCGCGCCGCGACGGCCGCGAGGAAGACGAGGGGATTCGGCGAGTGACCGCCGTAGTCATAGAAGTAATGTTCGACGGTCTTGACGGAGTTGAATCCGAGCTGGTCGGCGCGCTCGGCCAGGCGCAGGGACTGGGCGAAGTACTCCGCGGTCGAATAGTCGCTCGCCCGGAACGACGGGAAGAAGTTGAGACCGAACTTCATCGCGCGGGGTCCGGGGCGCGCTCCTCCCGATAGATGCCGAACGCCTCGAGGATCGGCGTGTCGGTCGAGCTGAAGAGGAACGCGGGCTCGGTGGCCGACCGGTTCTCGTGCTGCACCCACGTCCAGTGCGGAATGGCCAGGCAGTCGCCCCTCTCCCACTCGAGCTTCTGATCGCCGACGATCGTGCGGCCTCGACCCCGGACGACGTGAACGACGGCGCTCGCGTTCGTCCGGCGCGCCCGAGTCACGCCGCCCGGCCGGAGCCGGTGGGCGTAGCAGGCGATCGTCGGCAGCACCGGGCCGCCCGTCACGGGGTTGTTGTACTCGACGATCACGCCGCCGTCGCTCGTGTCGAGCTCGGCCAGCTCGGCGAGCGCCGCCTCGGCTCGATCCCATGGGTAGATCAGGAGCGGAGAGGGGCCGTCGTGGAGGCGCGGACCGACCGGCCGGACGATGCCGGCGCCGAACCGTTTGAGGTTTCCGCCCGGAGGCCGCGACCGCGGCTGGACCTCGTCGGGGAACGGCTCCCAGAACCACTGGTTGATTCCCATGATGAAGGGCACGTCGAGGACGTCGAGCCAGATCACGGGGTGGTCGGTCTCGTTGGCGTGGTCGTGCCAGCACCACTGCGGCGTCAGGATCAGGCTCGCCGGATCCATGGAGCAGGGCTCGCCGTCGACGACCGTCGCGGCCCCGCGCCCCTCGATCATGAACCGGAGCGCCCCCGCGGTGTGGCGGTGCGCCGGCGCGATCTCGCCCGGCAAAACGCCCTGGACGGCGGCGATCAGCGTCTGCGTCGTCGCGGCGCGCTTGAGGCCGGGATTGGACATGATCAGGTTGCGCCGCTCGGCCTTGACCGGATCGACGACATCGTAGGCCTTCACCATCATCGGCCGGAGCACTTCGCGCCAGCTCCAGCGGTACGCCTGCTCGGCCGGGATCGGCGCGTCCGCTACGCCGCCCTGGAACTCCCAGCCCGGCATCAGCGCGTGGCGGTGCGCGGCCTCGCTGAACGCGAGCAGCGCTGGATCGCTACCGACCTGGGCGACGGGGCGGCTCGGACCGGTATTCATGACGTCCGCCCCGCGACGACGGTCTCGTGCTTCTCGGCGAAATGGGGCATCACTTCCTTGGCGAAGCGCTCCATCGCCGCGAGCGTGTCGCGGTGGCTCAGCTCGCCGAAGTTGAAGTACAGGATGACCTCGGAGAGGCCGCCCTCCTCGCACCGCTTCAGCACCTCGATGCAGTGCTCGACGTCGCCGGTGACGATGCTCCGATCGCCCAGCTGGCTCGGCTGCATCGCCTTGAGCCGCTCGACGATGTCCACGAAGTACGCGATGTGGGGCGGAGCCGTGCTCCGGTCGCCCGGAAGCACGGGCAGGATGCTGTGAAGGTAATGCAGCAGACGCTCGCGCGCGCGATCGGCCTCGGCCGAGCTGTGGGCGACGGCCAGGAAGTAGCTACACATGACTTTCGGGTCGGGATGGCCGGCCTCGATGGCCATGCGCTTGCTCTCGCGCGCCGCCTCCTGGACCGAGCCGAACAGCATCGCGGCGGCGAACGGCGCGAAGATCGTGTTGACCCGCAGCCGAGCCGCCAGCTCGATCGACGGCTTCGAGAAGCACGCCACGTACACCTCGGGGTGCGGCTGCTGCAGGGGCCGCGGCACCACCGTGAGCGGCTCCGGCGTCGAGTAGTACCGGCCGTGAAACTCGAACGGCGACTGCCGCCACGCCGCCATCATGTATTCCATCTGCTCGTCGAACACGGCGCGGCTGTCGTCGAACGACGCGCCGAACGGCGTGTACTCGCCCTGGTCGTACCCGCGTCCCGCCGAGAACACGGCGCGCCCGTCGCTCAAGAGGTCCAGCAGGTTGAACTCTTCCACCATCCGCAAGGGGTGGTTGATGGGCAACACGACCGTGGCGGGCCCGAGCTTGAGCGTCCGGGTGCGGCTGGCGATGTGGGTCAGGAACATGGTCGGCGAGGGGAGCACGCCGAAGCGACCGAAGTGGTGCTCCGGGACCCAGGCGCTGTGGTACCCCATCGCCTCGGCCTCGACACATTCCTCGACGACCTCGAGGAGGAACCGATTCGGATCGCGCCGGCCCGGACCGTAGGCCGGTGGATTGTCGGTCAGCGTGAAATAGCCGAACTTCATCTCCGCCTCCTAGCCGAGCGGCCCCTGGAAGACCTGATCGACGTAGGTATCCGAGAGGGGCTCCAGCGTCTCTGGCCACGCCGACGGCACGGCGCGCCGCTGGCTGGCCGGCCGCACCTTCCCATCCCAACCGACCTGCTCCATGTAGTAGTAGAGCTGGACGCAGTGGCCGTCCGGGTCCAGCGCGAACGCCGAGTAGTCGATGCCGGGATAGAGCTCCGGCGGTATCGAGTCGACGAGCGTCACCCCGTGCGATTTCAAGAAGGCGACGGCCTCGCGCAGCTGGGTATAGCTCCCGACCTCGACCCCGAAGGACATGCAGCTCGTGTGCTCGGAGAGGCCGAGCGCGCGCCGGAGCTCCTTGGGGAAGAGCCCCACGCTGTGATGCTCCGCGCCCGCGCGCAGGAACACACAGCGCGAGCCGCGATAGGTGACCTCCTCGCTCTTCACGAAGCCGAGGTGACCACAGTAGAACGCCTCGGCGCGCGCCACGTCGGCCACGAACAGGCTCACCGGGCCGATCTTGGTGATCTTGAACGGCCGCGGCAGCAGCACCCCTTCCACCTCGTAGGTCTCGGCGAGAGACTCCCGCGTACGGTTGCCGGAGAGGACGTCGATGCCCTTGTCGAACGCCTCGGCCACCTCGGCGATCTCGGACACCTGAGGCAGCGAGGGCTTCTCGCGAAAGCCGCGATAGTACATCTCGGTGGGCTTGCTCAGCTGGTTCCAGCCGATCTGCTCGATGCCGTAGTAGAGCTCGATGGTGTGGCCGTCGGGGTCGTACACGTACACGTGCCAGTTGCTCCCGGGCATGTCACGTCCCACCCGCTGGATGGGGATCCCACGGTTCTGAAAGTAGGCGTGGGCGTCCATGATCTCCTTGAGGCTGCCGCACTGCCAGGTGATCTGGTTGACCGTCACCTCGGGCGCGAACTTCCGATCCGGCCGGTGGTCCAGCACCCGCTTGTTGAAGAGCACGAACGCGTGGTGGTCCGTTCCGTAGCGCATGAAGTAGCCGCGCGTGTCGCCGAGGTCGGCGCCCTTGGGCGCCCACGGCATCTTGCCGAAGTCCAGGATGTCCGAGTGCTTGAAGCCGAGCAGCCCCCCGTAGAAGTCGCGCGACTGGTCCATCTTGACCGCGTTGAAGCCGAAGTGGCCCAGCCGCCGGATCTTGAAGGGTCGCGGTAGGAGCACGCCACCGACGTTGTAGCGATCACCGTTCGACGCCATCGTTCGCTCCCTCCTCGAGTGCGAGTGTCCGATCGTCCTACGACGCCAGGGCCCTGAACAGGGCCAGGCGTCTCATCCGCGGAGACTTCAGCAGCCCCTCCGGGATCACCAGGGCCACCGCCAGCAAGGTAAGCCCGAAGAAGAGCATAGACGGAACCGGCAGCCGCAGGTAGTGGAAGAAAACGGTCTCGACGATCCGGATGATCGCGGTGCCGAAGACCGGCCCGAGGACGGTGCCGGTGCCGCCCATGAGCGCCATCAGAGCTGGCAGGAGGCTTCGTTCCACCCCCAGGGCGATATTCGGATCGATGAACCCGGAATTCAGGGCGAAGAGCACGCCGGCCGCCGCGCTGGGAAGGCTGCTGAGCACGATGGCGATGCTCTTGTACTTCATGAGGCTGAGCCCGATCGCCTGAGCCGCGCCCTCGTCCTCCTTGATGCAGCGGAAGGCCAGGCCCAGGGTACTCCGGGACAGGTAACAGTTGAGGGCCACCGATACGATCGCCACGACGAGCGCCAGATAGTAGGCCACGAACGTGCTCATGAAGAACGCCGGGGGCACGTAGAGGCCGTAGGATCCACCCGTCAGCGGCCCGAGGTTCAGCGCGAGCACCTGGAGGAGAAAGATCAGGATCAGGGTCCCGATGGCGAAGTAGAGACCCTTGAGTCGAAAGAGAGGGAATGCCATCACGGCCGCGAAGAGCGCGGCGGCGGCGAGCGCGGACACGGTGATGACCACGTGCGTGAGCGCGCCCAACTGCTGAACGCTCGGGATATTCAGCAGCATGGTGGCCACGTACGCCCCGAGTCCGAAAAAGGCACCCTGACCCAGGTTGATGTGGCCGAGAAAGCCATCCAGCACGTCGTAATTCGCCGTCAGGATCAGCCACACGAAGCTCAGGAACATCACCACGAGCCAGGTCGACGAGAGGAAGAGCGGGAGCGCGCCCAGCGCCGCGATGACGCCTGCCGCGGCGGTGGTGGCGCGCGCGCGCGTCGGTCTCAATAGACGCCCTTTCCGAACAAGCCGGTGGGCTTGAACGAGAGAACCAGGAACAGCATGGTCAGGCTCACGGCCGGCGCCCAGACCGTGCCGAGGAGCTGACTCGTGATGACCTCCGCGAGGCCCAGCACGGTCCCCGCCACGAGGGTGGCCGGCAAATTTCCCACGCCCGCCAGGATCACGACCGTGAACGCCTTGAGGGTCAGCGGCAGTCCTTCGTAGGGATTCAGGGGCTATGGCCGTGGCGACGATGGCCAGCGTGAACAGGATCATCGAGAGCCGGTAGGGATTGAGCCCGATCACGACAAACCCGTCGAAGTTCTGGGCCATCGCGCGTGCCCCCTTGCCCAGGAACGTCTTGTGGAGGAAGAGGTGAAAGCCCGAGACCATCAGGAGGACGAACGCGAGGATGACGAGCCGGCTCCCCGAGAGCGAGACCCCGCCCAGGGTCAGGGGGAACATCGCGAGGGACGACGAGAAGACGGGATAGGGATCGACGAAGGTGACCCACGAATATCCGAGCGCGCTCTCCATCGAGAGGCCCAACCCGAACGTCGCCATGATGCTACCCGTCAGCAGCAGGTGAACGCTTCGCCCCAGCAGGGAGCGCACGATGCCCCACTCGAACAGCAGGGCGAAACCGAAGAAGAGCACCGTGAGGATCAGCAGTGCCAGCGCCGGATGGAGGTTGAGACGCTGGGAGAGGATCACGAAGAAGGCGCCGCCCCAGACGAAGAAGACCCCGTGGGCGACGTTCAGCACGCGGGTCGTGCTGATGGTCAGGGACATGGCGAACGCGAGCAGGGCGTAGATACCACCCAGGGACAACCCGCTGACGATCAACTCCAGCACGCGCGCCATGATCCGAGCGAGCGCCCGCTACTGGCGCGGGCGGTACTTGGCGGTGGCGACCTCGGGCGGCCAGATCACTTCGATCTTTCCGTTCTGCCACTGCGCCGGATAGACGACCTTGTTGCCGACTCCGTCGACTTTCTTTCCGGCCACCTCCGCGCCGAAGCTGAACGCGAGCTGGCCGTGCAGGGTCTCGTACTTGAGATCTCGGAGGGCCGCCATCACCCTGGCCCGGTCCAGGCTGCCGGCCCGCTCGATGGCCTTCGTCAGCGCCTCGAGCGCGATGAAGCGAAGCGACGTCCACCCCGCATCGAACCCGCTCAGGCCGACCCGCTTGCGCAGGGCGAAGTACGCGTCCTTGTCGCCCTTTCTGAAGTGCGCCTCGTGCGTGGTCCCGGTGATGCCTTCGCCGATGGTGGCGCCGACCATCGAGTAGTACTTCTCGGTGATGGTGCTGTGGGGAATGTGGAGCTCCCTCGGCTTCAGGCCGAGCTCGAACGCCTGCTTGGCGAAGGCGGCCCCGGTGCCGGCCCAGGTCGCCACATAGATCAGGTCGGGGTTCAACGCCTTCAGCTTGCCGATGATCGCCGAGAAGTCAGTCGCGCTCGGCGGCACCGTCTCGGTCGCCACCACCGTCAGGCCGGCGATGTTCGCCCGGTTGATGCCGCCCCATCCCACGTCCATCGTGTGCGGCGTGTTCTCCTGGATGACGGCCACCGTCTTGAGCCGCGGCATGGTCCCCGCGTCCATGAGCGCCGTGACCATCGCGTAGTAGTCTTCCGCCCACTGCGGCGCCGGCCGGTCCGCGCCGACCAGCCACTTGAAGCCGCGCGCGAAGATCGCCGGGCTGTTGGCCTCCGCGGTGACCATGGGGATGCCGTACTTCTCGGCGATGGTCGAGGCCTTGATCGTGATGGGGCTGGTCGCGGGGCCCGTGAAGAAGTCCACCTTGTCGGTGGTGGCCAGCCGCTCGTAGAGCTCCACCGCGCGATCGGCGCTGCTCCCGTCGTCGTAGAGGATGAGCTTGATCGGGAGCTTGGCGTTCGCCTCCTTCACGAAGATGCCCCCACGCTCGTTCATCATCGTGGCCCACGCCTCCATGAAATTCTTGGCGGTGGGCCCCCACTCGACGGAAAAGGTGCCGGTGACCGCCATCGTGCCCCCGATCTTGATTTCTCGGGCCTGGGCGCGAGCGTCGGGGGCGAAGACATGGGAGCCGGCGAAGAGCGCGCTCACCACCACCATCAGTCCGAGACCGAGTACGTGAGACCTCATTCCCATGTCCGTGCCTCCTTCACAGGGCCGCTCTCGATCAGATTCCCAGGTAGGACTTCCGGATGCTCTCGGAGCTCCCGAGCTCCGCGCTCGTGCCCTGCATGACGATCGTCCCCGATTCCAGCAGGTAGGCCCGGTCCGAGATCTTCAGGGCCTGCATGACGTTCTGCTCCACCAGCAGGATGCTCAGCCCCTGCTCGTTGAGCGTCTTCAGGACCCGAAACAGCTCCTGCACCAGGAGGGGCGAGAGCCCCAGTGAGGGCTCGTCCAGGATCAACAGCTCGGGCTTCGCCATCAGCGCGCGGCCGATGGCCACCATCTGCTGCTCTCCACCGCTGAGCGTGCCGGCGGGCTGGCCGCGCCGCGCCTGCAGGCGAGGAAAGAGCGAATAGACCCACTCCTGCGCGGCGCGCTTCTGGGCGCGCGCTCGCGGAGGCGAAGCTCCCAGCTCGAGATTTTCCTCGACCGACATGTCCGGGAAGAGCAGCCGGCCCTCGGGTGCGAGGCTCACGCCCAGGCCGACCGTGCGGTGCGGGGGCCAGCCGGTGATGTCCGTGCCGTTCAGAGAAATCCGGCCGGTCCGCGGCGTGAGCAGGCCGATGATGGCCCTGACGGTCGTGGTCTTCCCCGCGCCGTTCGGCCCCAGCAGGCACACCGTCTCGCCGGCCTGGACCTCGAGGCGCACTGCGTGGAGCGCGGGGATCGGGCCATAGAAGACGTCGATGTCCTGGACGCTAAGCACTCGCCACTCCGAGATAGGCGTCGATGACCGCCCGGTGGCCGGCGACCATCTCGGGCGTGCCTTCGGCGAGCTTCTCGCCGTGATCGAGCACGACGATGCGATTGCACATCGTCATCACCACCTTCATGACGTGCTCGATGACGAGCAGGGTGAGCGACAGCTCTCGCCTGAGCGAGCCCAAGATCTCGACCATCTCCTGCGCCTCGCCGACGGTCAGCCCAGCCATGACCTCGTCGAGCAGCAGGAGCTCGGGACCGGTCGCCAGGGCCCGGGCCAGCTCGAGCCGGCGACGCTCGGAGAACTGGAGCTCTCGTGCCCGCGTCTCCTTGCGCCGATCGAGCTTGACCGAAGTCAGGACGAGATCGGCCGTTCTCCGTGCGTCGTCCAGACCGGTGACGCGTCGGGGATTCCGGCCGAACAGCACGGCCGCGGCGATGTTGTCCTGAACGGTCAGCTCGGCGAACGGGCGGGTGAGCTGGAAGGTGCGCGCGATCCCGCGCCGGCAGATCTGATTCGGCGGGAGGCCGGTAATGTCCGCCCCCTTGAACAGAACGCGTCCCGCCGTGGGTCTGAGGCCGCAGATGACGTTGAACAGCGTGGTCTTCCCGGCGCCGTTCGGGCCGATGAGGCCCAGCACGTCTCCGCCGTTCACCGAGAGCTCGACGCGGTCGAGGGCCTGAACCCCGCCGAAGCTCCGACTGATCTCCCGCGCCTGCAGCAGTGGGCCCACCGGCGTTCCCTGTCCTCGCGCGTGGCTCAGGTCGCGCGCTTCTCGATCCCGATGGCCCGGTCCATCGACATGGAGCCGGGCCCCGTCATCAGCAGCACCAGGGCGATGATCCCGAGGGTGAGCACGAACTCGAAGCCGCCCTTGGTCCAGAAGAAGCCGTTGACCAGATGCACCTTGACCACCGCAACCGTCATGTCGATCACGAGTCCCGCCGCCCAGAAGCGGGTCAGGAACCCGAACAAGATGCAGATGCCGCCGACGAACTCGGTGATGGCCACGACCCAGGCCCAGAGGACGTGCGGCTCGATTCCGTACTTCGCGAGCAGGCCGGCGAAGCCCGCGATACCGCTGCCGCCGAACGCGCCCAGGAGCTTCTGAGAGCCGTGCATCACGAAGACGACGCCCAGGAAGAGACGCAAGATCAGCAAGGCCAACCGCTCCAACCCCTCGAGCCGCTGCGACACAGGTGTCCTCGCTTTCTCTCGGGCCGGTCAGGCCCGAGCCCTCAGGGCTTGTGGTGCTCTACGGCGATCCGCACGGCCCCGAGGATGCCTGCGTCGGGGCCCTCGCCGCAAACTTAATCTGGGGGATGATGGCGTGGTCGTGAACGGGCGAGGGCTGGTGGGGATCGAGGTTTCAGCCGCTCGCTAGAAAGCTCCGGATGATTTTCAGGAAGTCGTCGAGGCGGTCGTGATGGAGCCAGTGGCCGGCGCCGTCGACGCCGACCACCTTCGCATGGCGAAAATGCCGGGCCCGGCCATCTTCGGCCGGATTGCCCGCCCGGCTCTCCTTGCCGTACATCAGGAGCGTCGGGCAATCGATCCGCGACCAGAGAAGCTGGATGTCACGGCCCCGCATGTCGTAGGGCGGCCAGGCACGCACGTAGTTGTCGAACTTCCAGCTGTACGTCCCGTCCTCGTTCTGGTTGACGCCGTGCACGGTCAGGTGCCGGGCCTGCTCGGCCGTGAGGTGCGGGTTCTCCTCCTGCATGCGCCGGAAGGCGTCCTCGATGGAGGCGTAGCGACGGGGGAGTCGGCCGGCGAGGTTGCGTTGCTCGGCGACCCATTCCTGCACGCGCTCGACGATCGTCGTCGAGGCAGTTCGTACGAGCCATGCCGGTGGCGGGCCGAGCCCCTCGATGGCGACGAGCCTGGCGACCGTGTCGGGATAGATGCCGGCGTAGCGGAGGGCGACCTGACCGCCCAGCGAGTGGGCGATGATCGTGACCGGCGCCAGGCGCTGCTGATGGACGAGCTGGGCCAGGTCGTAGATGTAGCCGGCCAGGGTGTAGCTGCCGTCGGTCGACCACTGGCTGTCGCCGTGCCCCCGGAGATCGGGCGCGAGAACGTGCCAGTCGTCCCGCCACGCCGCGGCGGCCCAGTCCCAGTTCCGGCAGTGGTCGCGCCCGCCGTGCAGGAGCACCAGCGGTGGCTTCGTCGGATTACCCCAGTCGACATAGTGGAGGCGTAGACGCTGCGAGAAGAACGTGTGGGACGTCGGTCCCGGCATGCGGCCGGTCATCGGTGGACATCTATGCTAGCATCCCCTCCGTTCCGACAACGAAGACGGGAGGACGCGATGGGCACGTTCCGGCTCTACGCAGGCACTGACGGGCAGGCGCACATCGAGAAAATCGAGCTCAAGGCGAAGCCCGACTGGCTGAAGGGCCTTCCGGCGAATCAGATCACGTTCCGGGAGTGGCCGGCGGGCCGGTTCCTCGACTGGCATCCGGCCCCCCGCCGCCAGTTCGTCATCATTCTCTCCGGGCAGCTCGAAATCGGTCTGGGCGACGGCTCGAAGCACGTGTTCGGACCGGGTGACGCCCGACTCGTCGAGGACACGACGGGCAAGGGGCACACCACGCGCGTTCTCGGTGATCAGATCTGCGTGACGGCGACCGTGCCCCTGGCCTAACCGCCTCATCACACCTCAAAAGGAGCCGGACATGGCGACCAAGATCGTCTTCATCCCCAAACAACCCGACGCGATCCTCGACATCGCGAAATCGCTGACGCCTCCCGGCTTCGAGCTCGTGGTGGTCGACCAGGACACCCCGGCGTTCTACGACGCGGTGAAGGACGCGGAGTACGTCATGGGGCTCGGCCGCCCGATCGGCGGAGAGTTCTTCCGGTCGGCGCCCAAGCTGAAGCTGGTCCAGCTCCTCAGCGCCGGCTACGACCGTGTCGACATCGAGTCGGCGAGGAAGGCGAAGGTGTCGGTCGCCAACAACGGGGGCGCCAACGCGATCGCCGTCTCGGAGCACACGATCATGCTGATGCTCTCGGTCCTGAAGCGACTGGTCGTGTTCCACAACGACGTGGTCGCCGGTAAGTGGCGGGTGGGCAACCATGTGGACTCGCGGGTGTTCGAGCTCCACGGTAAGACGCTCGGCATCGTCGGTCTCGGCAACATCGGCAAGAAGGTCGCCCGGCTCGCGCACGCGTTCGACATGACCATCCAGTACTACGACGTCGCGCGCCTCACCGAGGACCAGGAGGACGCCCTCGGCGTCCGCTTCGTCCTGTTCACCGAGCTCTTGCGCACGTCGGACATCGTGACGCTGCACGTGCCGCTCGACGACAGCACGCGGAATCTGATCGGCGCGCGCGAGCTCGCGATGATGCAGAAGAGCGCCATCCTGGTCAACACGTGCCGCGGCCCCGTCGTGGACGAGAACGCCCTTTACCGGGCGCTGACGGAGGGCCAGATCCTGGCGGCCGGGCTCGACGTGCTGGTCGAGGAGCCGGCGAAGCCGAATCACCCGCTGTTCTCGCTGAAGAACGTCACGCTCACGCCGCACTCGGCCGGACCCACCTGGGAGAACTGGAGGGCGCGGTTCCGCAACGGCTTCGACAACATCCAGCGCGTCGCCGCGGGCCGCCCGGCCAAGTGGGTGATCCCCGAGCTCCTGACCCCGCCCGGAGCCTAGCGATGGCCGACGCCGGCCAGTCGCTCGCCGATCGAGTCGCGATCGTCACCGGCGCCGCGCGCGGCATCGGCCGCGCGACGGCGCTGGCGATGGCGCGGAGCGGCGCGCATGTCGTCGCCGTCGACGTCGACGAAGAGGCCGTCAAGGCGACGGCCGACGCCGTGAGCGCGCTCGGGCGCAAGGGCCTGGCCCTCGGCGCCGATGTCGGCGACCTCAAGAGCATCGACACGATGACCCGCCGGGTCGTCGACACGCTCGGGCCGATCGACATCCTCGTGAACAACGCCGGCGTCACGCGCCGTGCCTACATCACGGATCTCACCGAAGAGGACTGGGATCGCATCATGCGGGTCAACGGTAAAGGGGTATTCTTCTGCCTGCAGCGGGTGGCGCGCGAGATGATCCCGCGGCGCAGCGGCGTCATCGTCAACATCGCGTCGATCGCCGGCAAGGGCTTCGCCGGCGCCTCGAACGTGATCTATGCCGGCAGCAAGGGCGCCGTCATCAGCATGACGCGCATGGCGGCGCTCCAGCTCGCCCCCCACAACATCAACGTCAACGCCATCTGCCCGGGCACCACGCTCAGCGCGCTGTCGGAGGCGAACCTGCGGGTGCGCGCCGCCTCCGAGGGCCTGACGGTCGAGGAGATGGAGCGGCGCCGCAACGCGGCCATCCCGCTGGGGCGGCCGAACGAGCCCGACGACGTCGCCGCCGTCGCCGTCTTCCTCGCGTCGTCGGGCGCGCGCAACATTACCGGGCAGTCGTTCAACGTGGACGGCGGCATCATCTTCGACTGAGTGGCATGATGGCCGACCCGCCCGCCGCGCTCTCTTCCTCAGAGCAGAGCAATCACACGGGCAAGCTCGGGGTACGCCTGCCGAGCCTCGGCGACATCCTCTTTGAGCAGCTTGAGCGCCTCGGGGACGTGCTTGAGGAAGTACTTCTTCCCCTTCACCTCGGCGAGAAAGCCGTATGCGCCCAGGGCCTGCATGTGGCGCTGGAGGCGGCAGGCGACGAGGCTCTCCAGGAAGGTCGTTTCATCGAAGGTCGGGCGCCGATGGGCGTGCATCTCGCCCAGATAGTAGGCGAGCAGCCGCTCGCGGACTCGGTCGTCGAGGCGATAGTAGGGATCCCACAGAATCGAGGCGATGTCGTAGGCCGGCGGCGCCATGCGGGCGCCCTGGTAGTCGATGATCCGGGGCACGCCGGCGTGGATCATGATGTTTTGGCACTGGAAGTCGCGATGGATGACGCCTTTGGGCTCGGCATCGGCTCGTTGCGCGAGACGATGGAGCCCTTCGTCGAGGGCGGCCCTGTTCTCGACCTCGAGCTTGCAGAGCCCGGCGACGAATCGGTCGAGGAAATAGGTCGTCTCCCACCTGAAATAGTCGTAGTCGAAGATCCGGGCCGCCAGGAGCGGGCACTCGTGGACGTGATCGGTGGCCCTCCCGTGGATCGTCACGAGGCTCCGAAGCACGCTGCGGTAGACCTGCTCGATGCTTTGGTCGTCGTGCGGAAGCTTGAGATACGCGTAGAGCGAGGCATCGCCCAGGTCTTCGAACAGGGCACGTTTGTTCGCCTTGTCCGCCCAGAACAGCGCAGGCACCGGGACGGTGTGACGAGCAAAGAAACCGGTGTACGCGAGATGCCGTTCGAAGTCCGGATCTTCCGGGTGGCATTCCATCAGCACCGCGGTCCGGCGGTCGTGCTGCACGCGGAAGTAACGCCGGTCCGAGCCGCCGAGCCCGACGAGGATCGCATCGGACCAGAGTGGAGAATCTGGAGCCGGCGTCGACCCGCGTTCAGTCGCGGCGTGAATCCCGAAATGCCGCGCGAAGAGGGGATCGCTCAGCGGGACCCGCTTCTTCTCGGCAGCGTGGAGCGACGGCTGCATGTCGGATTCGGAGAGGGAAATCACGTAGTCGGGTCCGATGATCCGGTTCTCATGGCTGCCCGAGGCGACGGCTCCAGGCAGGAGAATGCAGTTTCTGAGTCGCGATCCGTCCCGGACCTCGCTGCTGGATTCCAGGACGACATAGCCGTCGATCTCCAGACGTCCGCAGCGTGAGGCGGGAGAGAGGTAGACCGTCTCACCGCGTTCCCTGAGCGCGTCCAGGACGCCTCTCGCGTAGGTCGCGGGATCTCCCACATCGTTCCAGTACGCGCCGGTGACGTCCATCGCGCGAACCCTGCGCCCGGCCTTGGATGCGGCGATCCAGGCGACGGTGGCATGGGAGACCCCCGCGGGCAGGAACGAGAGGATCTCCGGCGAGTAGGCGGCGATGCCCGTATAGGCGACCTTGTCGGCGACGCGTGACGGGTCCGGCCTCGAAGCGCCCGGGTTCTCGACATCCAGCACCTGGCCGTTCGCGTCGATGACGACGTTGCTCAAATGGGGCAGCCGATGACAGACCAGCGTCGCGATATTGCCCGAGGAGAGGTGCTCCTCGATGAGGCGAGAGAAATCGATCTCCAACAGGATATCCGAGTTGTGGACGATGAAGGGCCGTCTGGAGAGAAGGGATGCCGCGTTCTTGAGCGCGCCGCCGGTGCCGAGGATCGGATCTTCGGGAAAGAAGACGATTCGGTCTTGCCAGGGCGCCGCCGCCGCCCAGGCGCGCAGCAGGTCGGCTTTCCAGTGCAGGTTGATCCCGATCTTGCCGTCGCAGACCGCGGTGAGCTTGTTCAGGATGCCCTCGATGATCGGCGTACCGAGGATTGGCAGCAGCGGCTTGGGCAGATGATTCGTGGCGGGTCTCAACCGTTCGCCGAACCCGGCCGCCGGGAGGAAGATATCAAGCGGATGCATCCGCATCTCTACGAGCTTAGCGCTCGCCGATGCTCAAGACACAGGAAAGAAGTGTGGCCCAAGCGCGGTCTCATCGCCGCCACTCAGCCGTGGACTCGTCTAGACGAGGGATCGTCGCTCCAGCGCTGGCGGATCGTACGCGCGAATCGGCGGCAGCGGCTCCGTCCAGCGCTCGACTTCCACGAGAGCATGCTGGCCCGAGCAGCCCTGGGCGAGCTTCGAGGTGCCGCGGTCGAAGGTGAGCACGTTCGGGTTGCCGTGCACGCACATGGCGTCGAGGTCGGCTGGGTCGAGCGGGTCGTACCAAGCGCCGGTCGAGAGCTGCACCACGCGCGGGCGCACGGTGTCGGTGAGCACGGCGCCGGCGAGGCAGCTCCCGCGGTCGTTGAACACGCGCACCACGTCACCGCTGCGGATGCCGCGCGCGGCGGCGTCGGCGGGGTGGATGCGGATCGGCTCGCGCCCTCGCACCTTGGTCGATTGGCTGAAGGCGCCGACGTCGAGCTGGCTGTGCAGGCGCGACGTCGGGTTGTTCGCGACGAGGTGGAGCGGGTAGCGCCGGGCGAGCGGCGCGCCGAGCCACTCGGTGGGCTCGAGCCAGGTCGGATGCCCCGGGCAGTCCGCGTAGCCGAACCCGTCGATGGTCGCCGAGAAGATTTCGATCTTGCCGCTCGGCGTGCCGAGGGGCGTGCGCTCGGGGTCGGCGCGGAACTGCTTGAACAGCACCAGGTCGTCGTCGACGCCGGGCACTTCGAGGAACCCGTTCGCCCAGAACTCATCGAACGGCGGCGCCGAGCCGCCGTCGTCCGCGACGCGAGAGCGCCAGGCGTCGTACAGGTGTCGTAGCCACGCGATCTCGCCTCGGCCTTCGCCGAAGCGCTCGTCGACACCGAGCGCGGCCGCGAGGTCGGCGAAGATCGCGAAGTCGCTCCGGGCCTCGCCCCAGGGCGCAACCGCCTGACGCATGGCGATCAGGCACGCGTCGTTCGGAGAGCCGCCGATGTCGTTTCGCTCGAGCGTCATTGATGCCGGCAGCACGATGTCGGCGTGCCGGGCCATGGGGGTCCAGAACGACTCGTGCACGACGATCGTCTGCGGCCGGGCCAGCGCGCGGCGCAAGCGCGCAAGATGCTGGTGATGGTGGAAAGGGTTTCCCCCGGCCCAGTAGACCAGACGAATCTCGGGATAGGTCAGCCGCTGGCCGTCGAAATCGAACGGCTCGCCCGGCTGCAGCAGCATGTCCGCCAGCCGCGCGAAAGGAATGAAGGCGCCGACCGGGTTGCGCCCCTGCGGCAACGTGGGCGGGCTGACGCGCAGGGGCGCCCGGCCGACGTAGCCGAGCGAGCCATAGCCCTGGCCGAAGCCGCCGCCCGGGAGCCCGATCTGGCCGAGCATCGCCGCCAGCGTCACGGCGAGCCACGGCGCCTGCTCGCCGTGCTCGACGCGCTGGAGCGCGTAGTTCACGTTGATGAGGGTCCGCTTCGCGGCCATGCGCCGGGCCAGCGCGCGGATGCTCGCCGCGGGAATCTCGGACAGCCGCTCGGCCCACTCGGGCGTCTTCGGGCAAGCGTCCGTCCGACCGCGCAGATAGCTCTCGAAGCGGTCGAACCCGACCGTGTAGCGCTCGAGGAACGTGCGGTCGTGCAGGCGTTCGTGGACGAGCGTGTGCGCGAGCGCGAGCATGACGGCGACGTCGCTCCCCGGCACGATCGGGAGCCACTGGCCGCCGACGAATCCCGGCAGGTCGTCGCGCAGCGGGCTCACCAGCACGAACTCGGCGCCGCGCTCTCGCGCCGCGCGCAGGTGGTCGCGCGCCGGGTGTCGGCTGGCGCCGCCGGGGCTCACCATCGTGTTCTTGATCGGGATGCCGCCGAAGCAGACGAAAAGCTCCGTGTGCCGCTCGAGCACCGACCAGGCCGTCGCCCGGTCCAGGAACTCGCGCATCGACCCGACGACGCGCGGCATGATGACGGACTGGGCGCCGTTACTGTAGCTGTGCTCGCCGCGCACGTAGCCGCCGAGACAGTTGAGGAAGCGGTGGAGCTGGCTCTGCGCGTGGTGGAAGCGGCCCGCGCTGCTCCAGCCGTACGAGCCGCCGTAGACGCCCGGCCCCCCGTACTGATCGTAGACGCGCCGCAGCTCCCGGCCCAGCAGGCGCATGGCCACCGTCCAGCTGACCGGCACGAACGGCTCAGCGCCGCGGCGCTGGTCCGCGCCCGGGCCCCGGTCGAGCCAGCCGGCACGGATCATTGGCTGCGCGATCCGGGCCGGGTGCCGGAGGCTGTCGACGATGTTGCCGAGGAGCGGCGAGGGATCGGGGTCGTGCCGATACGGGTGGATCGCGACGACCGTGCCATCCGCGACCTCGGCCTCGAAGGCGCCCCAGTGCGAAGAATGCGGCACGAGCTCGCGCGCCATACGCGTCAGAATATCAAAACGAGGGGAGCAGAGGACTAGAGGCGAACTGCCGAGGTGTCGCGGTTGAGCTTCCTCATGATGCGCTTTACGTACGCGCGCGTCTCACGATAGGGCGGGACTCCACGATGCTTGATGACCGCGACCTCGCCGGCGTTGTAGGCGGCGAGCACGAGCGGCAGGTTGTTCCCAAAGCGATCCATGAGGGCGCGAAGATGCCGGACGCCGGCCTCGATGTTCGCGCGCGGATCGAAGGGATCGTCGACACCCAGGGTTGCCGCGGTTGCCGGCATGAGCTGCATGAGCCCCCGCGCGCCCCGGCGGGAAACGGCGCGCGGGTTGAACTCGGACTCGGCTTCGATGACCGCGGCGACGAGGTCCGCCGACACCCCGTAGCGGGCGGCGACCTCTCGGATGTGAGCGTCGATTCCGATCTCGGGCTCGGTGCCCGTATCGGCTGATGCGTTCTCGGCTCGCGCGCTCTCAGCGCGCAGTGCCGCATGCTCGCTCGGCAGTGCCTCGCGCCCATCTGAGAGACAGGACAGCGTGTACCCCGTGATCGCTGTCAAAACCAGAACACCCAGACCGAGCAGATGGCGTTCGATGATCCGATCCTGGCCTTGGACCCTGGTGCCTCGCCCAACGTTTTCCATGCCAGACCATAGGGGCAAATCCCATACCGAGTTTTGAATCTTCAAATTGATCGGGAGCTTATGGTGCCCTTGGCCAGGATCGGGCCGGTCAATCACTGGCCGAAAAGGCCCCGATCGGACCACCATTTCCGGAAAGTGGTCAGGACTCACAACGGCCTGGAGGGCAGTGACCTCATTCGCGCGAGCTTCCCTGCGTTCCCTTGCCAGAGTCGGGAGGCCGCGGCGCGCGTCACTCCGACTTGAGCGACACGACGAACGGCACCTGCGGAGGCTCGCCGGCGGCAGCGCTCCGATCCGCTGGCGCTGGTTCGCGAGGACGGAGCGCGTGGTCTCTTGAGCCGAGGTCGCCGCCGCCGTCTTCAGCGCGAAGTCGCCCGAGAGCAGCCGGGTGGCGGCGACCAGCTGCTTGGCTACGCGATTCGAGCTGACGCAGGAACAGGGTGCCGGCGAGCCGCAGCTCCTCGTTGATCTCGTCGCGCGCTCGCGCGTACGGCGACCGCGACCACCGAGGAAGCACGTGGCCAGGATGACGGCGAACAGCCCGACGAAGACCGCCACGAGCCGGCCGCGGAAGCTCCGGAAGTTGGCAAAATAAGAGCCCGGACGGGGAGGAAACGTGCCACACTGTGCGGGTCTGGCCCCGGTGTCGGTTCATCGCGGACCTCCTCCTACCAGACCACGACTTGGCGCCGTCTTCCGCGTACCAGGGAGTGCCGTCAACTGCGGGAGATCGATTCAGAGGTGCGCCATGGCACAGAAGCTCTTCATCGGCGGTCTGGCCTTCTCTACGTCTAACGAGCGGCTGCGCGAGGTCTTCGCCCAGGTCGGCGCCGTCGAGTCGGCCGCGGTCGTCATGGACCGTGACACCGGGCGCTCGCGCGGATTCGGCTTCGTGGAGATGGCGACGGCCGAGGAGGCCGATGCGGCCGTCAAGAAGTTCAACGGCCAGGAACTCGACGGGCGCACGCTGAAGGTCGAGATCGCCAAGCCCGCGGGCCTGGGCGGCGGCGCTCGAAGCGGCGGCGGATCGCGGAGCGGCGGATTCAGTCGGAGCCGCTGGTAGGCGCGAGCACCCCATGCAAGTCGCAGCGTTCTCGACCCCGCAGGATCCCCGCTGGCGCTGGCGCATCGTCAACTACGCGGGCGAGCTCGTCGAGGAGTCACACGACACCTTCCCGACGATCGCCGGCGCGCTGGAGCAAGGATCGAAGCGGCTCCGGGTGATGGACGTCGTGGACACCTCGGTACCGTTCCATCCCCATCGATCGACTCGACACCTGAGGGTTCCCTAAGTGAAGGGGGCTCTCGGACTGAAGATCGAGGTCTTCGACAACCAGATCGAAGGCGCCCTGAAGGCCCTGAAGAAGCAGATGCTCAAGGAAGGCCTCTTTCAGGAGATGAAGCGGCGCGCCCACTACGAGAAGCCGTCGGTCAAGAAGAAGCGCAAGGCGGCTCAGGCGCGAAAGAAGCGGCGCAAGGCCCTCAAGCGGATGCAGCAGAACGAGTTCGACTGAGCGCGCGGCCGGCCCAGATCGATGGCCGGCCGCGTATTGACCCGCCCGCGCTCCTTCGGCTAGCGTCGTCGCCACATGCGGATCATCGCGCATGTGGACATGGACGCCTACTACGCGTCGGTCGAGGCGCGCTACAACCCCGCCCTGCGTGACAAGCCCGTCGTGGTTGGCGCCGACCCCAAGGAGGGCCACGGCCGCGGCGTCGTAGAGGCCGCCAGCTACGCCGCCCGGCGCTACGGCATCCGCTCGGCCATGCCCATCTCGCGGGCCTGGAAGCTGGCCGAGGCCGCCCGCCGCCAGGGTGAGCCCGAGGTCGTCTTCGTCCACGGCAATCGCAAGCTCTACTCGGAAGTCTCCGAGCGGGTCATGGCGATCCTGGCGGCTGGTGGGGACGCCTTCGAGGAGGCGAGCATCGACGAGGCATATCTCGATCTTTCATCTCTCGCAAGCTTCGAGGCGGCGGTGGATCGCGCGCGGACGCTCAAGCGCGAGATCGCCGAGCGCGAGGGGCTCACGTGCTCGGTCGGCCTCGGGCCCAACAAGCTCGTCGCGAAGATCGCGTCTGATTTCAAGAAGCCCGACGGCATGACGGTCGTCGCCCCCGAGGACGTCCAGGCCTTCCTCGATCCGATGGGTATCCGCGTCATCCCTGGCATCGGCCCCAAGACGGAGGCCGAACTTCACGAGCGAGGCATTCGCACCGTCCGCGACCTGCGCGCGCTCGAGCGTGCCCAGCTCGCCGACTGGTTCGGCCGCTGGGGCGAGGATCTCCACGCCAAGGCACGCGGCCTCTCCGACAGTCCGGTCTCGAACGAGTGGGAGCCGAAGTCCGTTGGCGAGCAGGAGACCTTCGAGGTGAACACGCTGGACGCCCCCTTCATTCTCGAGCGCGTGCGCGCGCTCGCGGGGGAGGTCTTCACGCGTTTGCGGCGCCAGGGCTTCCGCGCCTGTCGCACCGTCACCATCACCGTCCGCTTCGCGCACTTCCGCACGTTGACCCGGTCGCACACATCGCGAGAGGAGATGACGAGCGAGGAAGCCTTGCATACGGGCGCCGTTCGGCTCTTCGTGCCGTTTCTCGACCAGCGCGAGAATCCACGGGGGACGAAGATTCGGCTGATCGGGGTGAGGGCGGAGAAACTGCTGCGGTGAGGCGCCCGGATGGGCTACAGACCCATCAGCGCCTGCCAGGTAGCGACCCGGCGGCCGTGCCACGTCGGTCCCTCACGGACGAACGTCCACTCCGGGTTCTTGGCAACGTCGCGCAGGCTCGCGCAGACGCGATGGAAGGTCGCGACGTCGCCGTCGGCACACTCGAAGTACGTGACGAAGTCGTAGCTCCCCTCGGGTGCGGGCTCGATCGGGTACTTGTAAGTACGCCGGAGTAGACAGGAGATGCCGGCCGCGGCCGCGAGCGCGTGTCCCTCGCTCGTCATGCGGCCGGCGTCGTCGTACCGGGACAGGAAGTAGGTATGGCGCTCCATCCAGTCCTTGGCCCACCACGCGGCCGTCTTGCTCAGGGGAACGAGGAAAGCGTTCGGCATGGCGGCCCCGGGCTGCTGCGCGACCGCGTGCGCATAGGCGAAGTTGTTCATCGCCGCGCCGGTGTACACCCTGGGCCGGACGACGCCACCCAGGACGCGGACGCGGGCCAGGGGGCCGAGCACGCGGGTCGCCTCGACGCAGAAATCGCGCACGGGCTCCGCCTTCGGCGAGGCGACGTGCACGATCGCGTCGGCGTGGAGCAGATCGTCATCGGCGATGTCGGCGGGCGTCGCGCCGATCCGACGGAGGAAGGCGATCGATTCGGACGGCGCCGCCGGTCGCGGGCCGAACTCGTTCTCCAGACCGAGCTTCTCCGCGAGCGCGGGAATGGCGACGGCGGCGAGGGCTCGGGCGTCGGCGCCGTTCGCGAGCCGCAGGCAGACGTACGCTCCGTGCCGGATGATCTCACCGGCGAGGACCGAATTGTCGAGCATGGCGTTTCTCCTTGATGTCTCGTCGCGCCTCGGCCGGCGGGACCCAGCCCCGCGGCGGCCTGCCGCACAACGGTCCGGCCCGACGACACGGCCGATCGCCGGCGGTGAAGGGCCCACGGGTCCCATCATAGGGCGCGTTCCGCGTGGTGCGTGGCCGAGGGGTTCTGTGCCGAGGATCCGGGTTACACTACGTCTCGATGCCCTCCGACGGTCCCAAGAGCGCGTACGAGCTGGCGATGGAGCGCCTCCGGCAGAAGGATCGTGAGGCCGGGCTCGAGGAGCGTCCGCTCAGCGACCAGCAGAAGGCGGCGATCGCCGAGGCGCGGCAGGTCTATCAGGCGAGAATGGCCGAGCGCGAGATCCTGCACCGGGACGCACTGCACAAGGCCCAGAGCCGGGAGGAGGTCGGGAAGCTCGAGAGCGAGCTGGCGATCGACCGCGACCGCCTGGCGAGCGATCGGGACCGCAAGATCGCCGAGATCAAGCAGCAGTCAGCGAAGTAGTCGATCTCCGGCGCTCAGCGCCCGTCCAGCCCCATCGCCTCCGCGAAGCGCCGATACGCCTCCAGGGGATCGCCGTACTTCCGATGTCCCGCCGTGTGCTGGGCGCTCGCCAAGAGCAGCCGATCGCGGTCGTGCGCCTTGGTGTGGAGGTAGTCCTCGAGCGTGCAGAGCCCGAGCTCCTGGTTGTGCGGGTCGTTCCCGAGCTTGCACGCGGCGGTGGCGAGGGTCCGCACCAGCGGCGCGCGCTCGTAGCCACCCTTCAGGTACGCGGCGGTCAGGTCCACCGACTCCTCGGCGCGGAGGGCGAGGAGCGCCTGCTCCAGCTTCTCGAGGAGCTGGCGCGACGACCATGCTTCTGAGCCCGCCGGCGGCGCGATAGTCCGCCGGCCGTTGCCCGGCGTGTTGGCCTGGTGCTCGGAGCCGCGGTTGATGAAGAGCGCGGCCACGAAGAGGAGCTTCAGGCGGTGCGGGTGCTCGAAGGTGTCGTAGAACCAGCCGACGGTGTTGCAGTACTCGTAGCCGTGCTGCGCCATCGAGTAGTTGTTCGGCTCGCCCGTCTCGAGAATGACCTGCGCCGCGGCGATCTGGATGGCGTCGAGGATGCTGCGCGCGCTGCGCCCGGCCTTGAGGAGCGCCACCAGCGCCTCGATGACCGAAAACTCGCGCTGGCGCGTGACGACGTCGACCAGCATCGCCTCTTCGGCCGGCGTGAGCGGCGTGTCCTGGCGGAGCAGCTCCTGGTCGCGGCCGTCGAGCACGTTCTGGACGATGTTGCAGCCCATCTCGTAGCTGGAATACCAGCGCGGGCCGACCGCGATGTCGGGCACGCCGGCGTAGAGCACGTGGTGGGCCTGGTCCCAGCCGATCGCCTCGCCGAGCTCGACGGTGGCGCGCGCGCGATAGCCCTTGTGGCCGGTCGTGTACGAACGGTTGTGCCACATGCGGTCCTGCACGTCGATGAGGCCGGCGAACGCGAGGTGCGCCAGGACGTGCCGCCGGTTCGGCACGTCCTGCATGAGGCCGAGGAAGACGCGGTACGACGGCAGCACGTCGCCGCGTTGCACGAGCGTGAGCCAGTGGTTGAGGCGCTCGCGCAGCGTGCCCTCGACGTGGAGCGGTTCCTGGTCCGGCCAGTGCTGCTCGGGCATCGGCGGCGTCGTGTTCACCGTGATGTCGTAGAGACGTGTGTAGTGGCCCGGGGCCTTGCCGATCAGCTGATTCCACGGATCGAGCCCGGTGGGCATGTACCAGACGGTCTGGGCCATCGGCAGCCAGGAGAGCTCGGGCCGGATCATCGACGCGAGCGGCAGGCCGACCCGCTCGCTCAAGAAGCAATGGTCATTGTTCACGAACTTCACGATCCCGTCGTCGAGCCGCTGGTGGTAGGGGACGTGCGTGTACGGCGCGTGGATGCGCACGGTCTCGCGCGTGATCTCGGTGACGGGCCGGCCCTGCTTCATGAGCCGGTAGAGCACGTCACTGGCGCCCGTCTGGTCGTGCGCGAGGATGCGCTCTTCCAGGCGCGCGTATTCGGCGGTGGGCACCGACTCGTTCAGAACCGCGGCCGTCGTCGCCATGGACTCCTCAGGCCTTCTTCACGACCTTCTTGTGCACCTTCAATCGGCCCTGAAGATCAGGTCGGGCTTGAGATCGGAGATCTTGGTGCGGCCGCAGAGCCCCATCGCGATGTGCATCTGCTCGCGCAGAATCTCGAAGACGCGCGCGACGCCGTCGGCGCCGTCGGCGCCCAGCCCCCAGAGGGCGGTCCGCCCGAGCATCACCACCTTGGCGCCCCGCGCCAGCCCCTTCAGCACGGCGGTGCCGCTCGAGAAGCCACCGTCGATCACGACGTCGGCGCGGCCGGCGACCGCGTCGACGATGGGAGGCAGCGCCTCGATCGACGACTGCGTGTGGTCGAGCTGGCGGCCGCCGTGGTTCGACACCCAGATGAGGCGCACGCCCATCTCGACCGCGCGGCGGGCGTCGGGCACGGTCATGATGCCCTTGAGGCCCACCGGCAGCTTCGTCGTCTTCATCAGCCACTCGACGTCGGCCCAGGTCAGACGCATCTGGTAGTCGTGGAACGGTCCGCGCGGGTTGGGCGCGACCTCCATGGCCTTGCGCGGGCTCCAGCGCGCGAGGATGTCGCGCTCCCGCCGGCTGTAGTGCTGAGTGTCGACGGTGAGGGCGACGGCCTTGTACCCGGAGCTCTCGACCCGCTTGAGCAGCTCGCTCACCCAGCCGCGGTCGCCGTGGTGGTAGAGCTGGAACATCTGCGGCGCCCCGCCGGCTCGCGCGACGTCCTCGACGGGCCAGCCGGTGGCGCCCGAGAGCCACTGAAGGGTGTCGGCCTTGCCGGCGCCGCGGGCCATCTCGACGTCGCCCTCGGGATGGAAGAGGACGAGGCCGCCCATGGGCGCGACGCCGACGGGCGACGAGAGCGGCACGCCGAGCAGGCTCGTGCGCAGGTCGACCTCGCGCACGTCGACGAGCACGTTCTGCGCGATGGCGAGGCGGTCCAGATGACGACGGTTGCGGCGCAGCGTCGCTTCCGACTCGCTCCCGCCGTCGCCGAAGTTCCAGGCCTCGCGGGGGAGCCGCGCCCTGGCGGCGCGGCGGATCTCGGGGAGTGTCGCGAACGGGCGTGGGAATTCCTGTGATTGGGCCATGGCGCAGTACTATACGCCAGTCCGGCCCGCGGAGTCTTGGTACACTGCGGCGGCGAGCACGATTGCGCCGGCGTGCACCCGACGTGAGCCGAGCCGAGAGAGGACCTGATGATGGAGATCGGCTGTCATCTCCCGACGACCCAAGCGCCCGAGGCGATGGGCGATGCGCTGGTCACGTTCGCGCGCGAGGCCGAGCGGCACAACATTGCCTCGCTCTGGGTGAGTGATCACGTGGTCATTCCCAAGGTGAGCACCGGCTACGGGCGCGGGGGACGCTTCCCGCACCCTCCGGAGCGCCCGTACCTCGAGGCCGTGACCGCTCTCGCGGCCGCCGCCGTCTGCACGACGCGCGCGCGGCTCGGCTCGTCGGTGTTCATCCTGGGCCATCGCCAGCCCGTGCTCATGGCCAAGATGCTGGCGAGCATCGACGCGCTGTCGAAGGGCCGTCTCATCTGTGGGTTCGGCGTGGGGTGGTGGAAGGAGGAGCTCGAGATCCTGGGCGCGCCCTTCCATGCCCGGGGTCGCCAGGCCGACGAGGCCTTGCGCGTCTTCAAGGAGCTGTGGACGTCAGACTCGCCGCGCTTCGAGGGCGAGTTCTTCCGGTTCCGTGACCTCGGCTTCGCGCCGAAGCCCGTCCAGAAGCCCCATCCCCCGATCTGGGTCGGGGGCGCGAGCCCGGCCGCGTTTCGGCGGGTCGTCACCCTCGGCGACGGCTGGCACGCGTCGCCGAGAAGCGTGACCGAGTTTCGGGACGGCCTCGCCCTACTCCGCAAGGCGGCCGACGCGCACGGCCGCTCGTGGGAGACGCTCGAGATCTCGATGCGCTTCGGCTTGAGCGACGAGCTTCTCGCCCAGGGCCAGCAAGCCGTCGTCGATCAACTCTGCGAGTACAAGCGCCTGGGCGTGCGCCACGCCCTCGTCGAGTTCCGCCGGCCGGATCTCGGGCGGATGCTGGAGCTTCTCGGGCTGGTCGCCGGGACCATTCGCCCGGCCGTCACCGCGGCCTGAGAATGGGACGCGACCTGAGGTCGTCCGGAGGCGAGCGACGAGGCGGCTGCCAGGGGGGAGGAGACGCGACATGAGCGGTAACGGCGCGAGCGCCAGAGGCGTGAAGCAGGTCGGATACTTCGATTGCCCCGGCGGCGGGCAGGTGGTCGTCGACGGGCGCGTGGCCTTCATCGCGCACATGAAGGCGCCTCACGGCACGACGCTGGTCGACGTCAGCGACCCGGCGAGGCCACGACAGCTCGCATCGATCGAGGTGCCGCCCGGCACGCACTCGCACAAGGTGCGTGCGGCCAACGGCCTGATGCTCGTGAACCGTGAGGCCCACGGCGGGCAGCCGTCGTCGCCGAACCCGCCCCGGGGGCTCGGCATCTACGACGTGACGAGAGGGAGCCGGCCGCGCGAGATCACGCTCTGGCGCAGCGGCGGCACCGGCGTCCACCGCTTCACCTTCGACGGCCGCTACGCCTACATCTCGCCCGAGATGGACGGCTACGTCGGCAACATCATGATGATCCTCGACCTGCAGGACCCGAGCCGCCCGCAAGAGGTCGGCCGCTGGTGGATGCCCGGGCAGTGGACGGCGGGCGGCGAGACGCCCACGTGGAACCGCCTCTACGTCAGCTACTGGCACGGTGGCTTCGTCATCCTCGACGTGGAAGACCTCGCGAAGCCTCGCTTCGTCTCGGGGCTCGACTGGAGCCCGCCGTTCCTGACGCCGACGCACACGGCGCTGCCCGTGCCGTTTCCGCTGCATGGACGGCGCGTCATGCTGGTGGCCGACGAGGACGTGGCGAAGCTCGAGCCCGGGCCGCCGGCGTTTCTCTGGCTGGTCGACATCACGCACGAGCAGCGGCCCGTGCCCTTCGCGAGCTTCCAGGTGGACGCCGACGGAAAGCCCCAGCCGGACATGACCGGCTGCCATCAGCCCTGCGAAACCATCACCGGCACGGAGATTCCCGTGGCGTGGTTCGCCCACGGCCTGCGCATCGTGGACATCGCCAACCCGCACGCGCCGCGCGAGGTCGGGCACTTCCTGCCGCCTGTGCCGGAGGGCTCGACGCGCGTGTGCAGCAACGACGTGTGCATCGACGCGCTGTCGAAGGGCCGTCTCATCTGTGGGTTCGGCGTGGGGTGGTGGAAGGAGGAGCTCGAGATCCTGGGCGCGCCCTTCCATGCCCGGGGTCGCCAGGCCGACGAGGCCTTGCGCGTCTTCAAGGAGCTGTGGACGTCAGACTCGCCGCGCTTCGAGGGCGAGTTCTTCCGGTTCCGTGACCTCGGCTTCCCACGGTGCCGTCCTTCGCGCTCCATCAATGGGACGGTAAGCTCATCCGCGAGATGCCCTTGCTGCGCTTTCGCGCCGACGTCCATCCGGAGACCGTCACGTTCGAGACCGGCTATGCCGAGGCGGCGCGCGCATCCTGGGACGTGTTCCGCGCGCTGCAAGCCGAGCGGGTCGTTCCCGCGAGCGTGCGCTTCCAGGTGTGTCTGCCGACGCCGATGGCGAGCGCCTACATGTACGTCAGCCACAAGGCGCGCGACGCCTACGTGCCCGTGTACGAGCGGGCGCTCCGGCGAGCGCTCGGCGACATCGTCGCTTCGATTCCGGCGCGACACCTCTCGATCCAGTGGGATGTCTGCCAGGAGGTCCTGATCTACGAGAACTTCTTCGCCGAGCGCCCCGCCGACTACAAGCGTCGGATCATCGCCGAGCTCGCGCGCCTGGGCGACGCCGTGCCGGCGGCCGTCGAGATGGGCTACCATCTCTGCTACGGCTCACCGGCCGACGAGCACCTGGTGATGCCGCGCGACATGGCGGTCATGGTCGAGATGGCCAACGACGTCCGCCGGGTGCTCGGACGGCCGATCGACTTTCTGCATCTGCCGGTGCCCAAAGACCGTACGGACGACGCGTATTTCCGCCCGCTCGCGGAGCTCAAGGGCTTCGGCGACACCGCGCTCTACCTGGGGCTCGTCCACCATGATGATCAGAAGGGCGATCTCGTCCGGATCGACGCCGCGCTCCGGTTCGCGCCGGGCTTCGGCGTGGCGTCGGAGTGCGGTTGGGGACGGACGGATCCCCAGCGCGTGCCCGGCTTGCTCGAGAGTCATCGCGTCGCCGCGGAGGCGCTGAATGGCCGATAGCCTGCCATCCCGCCAGCAGGACTTCAACGAGTGGTACAACCAGCTCGTGCTGCGCGCCGACCTGGCGGACTATGCGCCGGTGCGGGGCTGCATGATCGTGAAGCCCTACGGCTGGGCGCTGTGGGAAAACATCCAGGCCGCGCTCGACCGGCGCTTCAAAGCCACCGGGCACGTGAACGCCGCGTTCCCGCTGTTCATTCCGAAGTCGTTCCTCGAGAAGGAAAAGCAGCATGTCGAGGGCTTCTCGCCCGAGCTGGCCGTGGTCACGATCGGCGGGGGAGAGGAGCTGACCGAGCCGCTGGTGGTGCGGCCGACCTCGGAGACGATCATCGGCCACGCGTACGCGCAGTGGATCAAGTCGTACCGCGATCTCCCGGTGCTGATCAACCAGTGGAACAGCGTCGTCCGCTGGGAGCTCCGCACGAAGCTCTTCCTCAGAACGCTCGAGTTCTGGTGGCAGGAGGGCCACACCGCGCACGCGACCTACGACGAGGCCGAGGCCGAGACGCGCCAGATGCTCGACGTGTACACGGACTTCGCCGTCACCGAGGCGGCGGTGCCCGTGATCCCCGGCATCAAGTCGCCGGCCGAGAAGTTCGCCGGGGCGCTCCACTCCTACACGATCGAAGCGATGATGGGCGACAAGCGGGCGCTGCAGGCCGGCACGTCGCACAACCTGGGCCAGAACTTCGCCAAGGCGTTCGACATCAAGTATCTCGATCAGGGTAACGAGCTGCAGCACTGCTGGACGACGTCGTGGGGGCTTTCGACCCGATTCATCGGCGCGATCATCATGGTGCACGGTGACGACCAGGGACTGATCCTGCCGCCCCGCCTGGCGCCGCACCAGGTCGTGGTGGTGCCGATCTACCGGAGCGACGCCGAGCGCGCCTCGGTGCTGGAGACCGCGGGGCGGGTGAAGACGCAGCTCGTGGCGGGGGGCTTCCGGGTCAAGCTCGACGAGCGCGATGGCGTGACGCCGGGCTTCAAGTTCAACGACTGGGAGATGCGCGGCGTGCCGCTCCGCATCGAGATCGGCCCGCGCGACGTCGAGAAGCGCTCGGTGGTCCTGGCGCGGCGGGATACGCCGGGGAAGGCGGGCAAGTCGTTCGCGCCGGAGGAAGGGCTCACCGGCGCGGTCACTCGGAGCCGCGGACCTACGACGAGTTCCAGCAGGCGATCGAGGCCGGGTTCTTCTGTCGGGTCTGGTGGTCCGGCGACGCCGGCCGCGAGGCGGAAATCAAGGAGGAGACGAAGGCCACCATCCGCTGCATCCCGCTGGAGCAGCCGGGCGGCGAGGGCGTCTGCATCGGGACCGGCCGGCCCGCCACGCAGGTGGCGATCTTCGGGCGCGCGTACTGACGCGCGTCTTGACTCTCGGCTCTACGCGTCCACGCTCACGTCGCGACGGGGATGCGCGAGAGCACGGAGATGGGGAGCCTCACCGACTCGGAGCACGCGAGGCACGCGACGTGTAGCTCGTCCGGCTGTCGCGCTTGCAGAACCATCCGCTGACCGCAGGTCGCGTGGTGGATGCCGCCGTCGAGTGCCCAGTACACGGACGCGATCTGAGTGGGGACCGGGGTGTCCATCGACGTCGCCCTCCTGGCAGCGCACCTCGCTACGACTTCGTCTGGTACCTCACGAGCGCCCAGCCGAAGACTTGGAGATCCGTGGTGACGTCTCGCTGCCGTCGGTCTCCGCGTCGTCTCTCGGCCGACACAGGCTCGTCGCGGCGGCGCCGCTTCTGCGCCCGGCGGTCGAGGATCACGTCCCCGGCCTCGCCGTCGAAGACGTACTGGAGATAGGCGTATCGCTCCCGTTCCGAGCGCGCGACAATCAGGAGCTGGCGGATCACCGCTGGCTTCGCTGGCCGAACGAGCATCCCTCCCTCCAGCCTCCGACGAATGAGGATCGAAAGGAGAACGTGCAGCGAGAGTCGTGCCAGCGGTCGCCACCCTCGAAGGCCTCAGGCTTTTCACCGAGTTGGCCAGATTCCGAACCCGGCCGGTCTGCAAGGAAAGTCACAGGGACGGAGAGATTTCTGCTCAAGGCTCTGTAGAACGCGTCAGGGGGTGGGGTGCAGCGGCGCGCGCAGGCTTGAGGACGTGAGACTCGAAGTGCCGTGGGACCACCACGCGCGTCCGGGGCGACACCGCCTTGACCTCCTTCACGAAGACGTCGGCGTCGCGCAGGCGGGCGTCCTGGGGCGCCCCGTAGGGCAGGGATTGCTCGTCCCAGTGGGTCGCGAACACGAGAGGCGGGCGATCGAGCGCGCGCATCAGGCGGCTCGTGTATTCGTGGATCTCGAGCCGCTGACGGGCGGCGGCGATCAGCGCGACGTCCGGCCGTAATCCCTGGACTTCCCGCTCGAGGTAGTTCATCGAGCCGAACCAGAGTATGCGGTAGCCCGCCAGACGCAGGAGATAGGCGAGGGTCCCGCCCTCGACGTCGTTGTCCATCCGCCGCGGCCCGCGGAAGTCGCGCGGCACGACGCGGCCATCATAATAGTGCTTGCCGTTCAGGGCCGAGTGAAGGCTGGGGATGACCTTGATCGACAGCGCGCCGAAGTCGTAGTCCTCGCCCCCCCGTACGGTGAGGAGCTGGGGCTCGGGCACCCCACCGGCGCGGGCGAGGGTCGTCGTGCTCTCCGTGCCGATGACGGTCGCGCCGGTCTTCCGGGCGATGTACGGCATGTCGAGCGTGTGGTTGAAGTGCGAATGCGAGATCAGGATGAAGTCCGCGCGCGTGATGCGGGCGTCGACGGCGGCCGTGTCGGCGACGAGGTCGTCGTCGGGCCCGAACACGCGGCGCGTGTCGCCGGGCACCTCGGGCGTGTCGAGCAGACCGAACCGGGCTCGGTACCGCAGGCGGGAGAGATAGGGATCCATCAGGATCACCCGCTGGCCGTCCGTGATCTCCCAGCCTGCGGCGCCGAGATGCGTGAGGCGCACCCGCGTCGCGCGTCGGGCGCCTGCCATGCGGCGAACGCGGGCGACGGCAGTCGCCTCAGCAGCCGCCGGAGGCGCCGGATTTGCGCGGCTCGATCAGCTCGACCCTGACGTCGTCGG
>QHSR01000004.1 GCA_003221635.1 Candidatus Rokuibacteriota bacterium
CTATCACAGGTGCCGCTTGACGTGCTCGCCCCAGCGTCGGCCGCCTTGCCGGCGCCTGAGCGGCGGGCTATAGTGCCTGGCACATGGCCGGACGGTCATCCTCGTCCGCTCCACTCAAGCCCGCTCCGCAGCCGCTGAGCGCAAACGCGACGAGATACGCAGCAGAATCGTGCAGTCTATCCCGGAGGCGCGCCGGCGCAATCCGCACCGCGCAAAGCGATGAAAGCGATGGCCCAAACCCGAATCCAACGGCCCGGGTTAGCTCTGGGATAGTCTGCGCAGACCTGCAGCGTTTGCGGTGCTACACAGACCAGCCTATCCCGCAGCCCGAATTCTAGTTAGCGCGCAAGAGAACTATCTGCGACGACGGGCCGGGGCGCGGAGGCTGCTTGCGATAGAATGGGGGTAGCAGCAACGCGTTGGTTGTAAGGAGGATGACGGGTGGAGGCCAAGCAAGCAGTGAGGGCGCTCCTCGACCGACTGCCCGATGACTGCAGCGTCGAGGATGTGCTGTACCACCTGTATGTGCTTCAGGCGGTCGAGCGCGGTCAGGAGGACGCGGCCGCTGGCCGTGTCATTTCCCATGAGGAAGTGGAGAGTGCCATGCGTCGGAAATGGCTGCGCGGCGTCGGCACGTAGTCTGGACTGAACACGCCAGCCGGATGCTTGACGATGCTATCTCCTACGTCGCCCAGGATTCCCACCCCGCTGCTCAGCGCCTGCTGATTCAAGCACTGGAGGCGGCTTCCTCGCTTGATGTCTTCGGCGAACGCGGTCGCATAGTTCCAGAGCTCAACCAGCCCAATGTCAGGCAGCTCCTCGTTCAGCGGTATCGCCTGCTCTACGAGGTGACGCAGACCGAAGTACACATTCTGGCGTTCGTCCACGGCGCGCGGGATCTGACGGGCCCCGGATTCGAAGGTTGACGGCTTTCGCGCTAACGACACGATGAACCTGACGGCGACTTCGCTTCGCTCAGCCGCCGCAGCTTATCGTGAGCGTTATCCGGACAAGGAGCTTCGTCGTTCATGATGAATGCCGTCCTCTTCGACCTTGACGGCACGCTGCTCGACCGGGACTCAACGGTGCGCTTACTGCTGCGCGACCAGTACGCGACGTTCGCCTCACACCTCGGCCACATCGACCCCGAGATATTCGTCTCACGCGTGCTCGTTCTGGATGACCACGGGCATGGTATGAAGAAAGCGTCGTTATACGCCTCGATCGTAGAAGAATTTGAACTCCCGGCCACACTCGCGGCAGATCTGCTCGATCACTTCTGGCGCCGCTACCCTGCATTCTGCCGGCCGTTCGCGGACGTGGTCCCAACCCTGTCCGAACTGGTGCGCAGAGGGACACCCCTCGGGATCGTGACCAACGGCACGCAACGGGTCCAGCAGGATGCGATCAGCGCGCTGGGGATTCTCAGCTATTTCAAGGCGGTCTTAATCTCCGAGGTAGAAGGCGTCCGAAAACCTGATCATCGCATCTTCCACAAGGCTGTGGAGCGCCTCGGGGTTGACGCATCGGAGTGCTGCCATGTGGGCGATCACCCCCTCGCTGACGCGACGGCCGCGAAGGAGGCCGGCCTTGTTGCGATCTGGAAGCGCACGTCCTATTGGTCACCTCCCGCCGCGGACATCCCTGCGATCGACACGCTCAGCGAGGTACTTTTATACGTATAGACGATCAGCACGCGGGCCGCATAACCCACGGATCGAACGGATGAGCTTCGCTCGCCGCTCATCCGCGCGTTAGAGTTAAACAGACATGCCCCGCGCGTTACACCAAGGTGTCTCGTGTACGACCCAAACGACCTAACCCCCTGGTATTACACGGCGATGTTCACGGGGAGGGGCGGAGATTCCGCAGAGGATCGAGCCGTTGGCATAGAAATCGCGAATTGGCTCATCGCCAATGACGCCGATGACTTGAGCCTACCGAGCATCCGCGGCAACAACGCCCTCGTTCGGGAGTGGATGGCGCAGCGCCCTGCTGCCACGAGGTACTGCTTTGAACTAGACGCGATTCACGAGGATCTTCGGTGGATTCTGTCTGAAATGAGCACAGCTTGCGACTCTCCAACGGAGCGACCGGATCTCATGCGGGTTGCTGTGGTCTATCATCTGCAGAATTATCATTACAGAGTCTATGCGTATCGGGAAAAGCTGGCCCAGCTGATCAACGCAGTGCTGGCTCTCGGACTCGCTGAGAAGCGTGAGGTGAACGCCGAGCGGGTCCTCGATAAGCTCCGATATCACGACAATGCAGCGTACCGTCCAATCCATGATCTACTGTGCGGCCTGATGAACGACCCACGGGTCAGGGCATTCGTCGACCGGCGCACCTTGCTCACACATCGCGCGTTGCTCGAGTATCGGAGTGGAAAGAATAGCTGGCAGATCATCACCGCTGAGAAGCGAGCCCAAGAGTACTTCGACGCCGACGGGGTCAGCCAGGAGGTCCAGCTCTGGTCAGACCTCCAAGCCTTTCACCGTCATGAATCGGCGGAGATGCACAAGGTCGTCGGGCTCTTGGAGAGATTCCGTCATGACCTTACGAAATCTCTGAGGCAGATCGCGCTCACGGCGCCTCGCTACCAACGCAGGTGGCGGTACGCGACGCTATGGTGCCTCTTCGTTACGCGAGTCGTGAAACGACTGCCTAACTTCCGCGTCCAGCGGACGAGACGGCGCCGCTGACGCTGGCGCTAGCCAGCAAACGGAATGCGGCATGGGCTGTGAAGTCGACCGTCGACCATTGAACCTAAAGACCACAACCTTCACCCACTGGCGCTCCGAATCCGGAGATCAGAGGCTCACAGTCAGGTGTGACGATGACCGGTAATGATGATCCGTGGCTGCAGCGCGTTCGCTATGCAGCTGCGGAGCCAACTTCTTGGCTTTTGCACGCTCGAACCCTTCGGCAAGCGGCAGAGGACCTCTGGACTGCCGGCAACGCGCACGATCGGGCGCCTGGTTCCGAGCTTGGTGCAACGGTTCTCGCCAAATGGACTATCCCTGACTTCGCGCCTCCCGAGACGGGAGGGTCTACACGCGCGGTGTGCTTTATGTTGTTCGGTTTTGCCCTAGAAAATCTCGCGAAAGGGATCATCGTGTGCCGCGACCCTAAACTGGTTTCCACAGACCGGCTGAGGAAATGGCATGGAAACGGGCATGACCTCTTGGCCCTGTTCGACCGTGCAGCGATTCCAGTGTCTGAAGAGGAACGCAAACTCCTCGGTCGCACGACGCGCATTACTGAGTGGAAAGGACGGTATCCGGTAGCGATGAACTTCGATGACGTCGGCCTTCAGGATCCTATTGTTGGCCACATAGCGGTAAGCAACCTGTGGCCGGCCGATGACTACGCGGGGATGTGCCACCACTACCCGTCGACTACAACTTCGGGTGAACAGAGTCGATGGAAGCCTGGGCCTCCGAGGAGCACATTGGTATTCTCAACCCGCCGTGTAGCGGAGGCGGCGATCACGTCGGATCGTGCTGGCTAAAGCCCATCGCTGTCCTCGCCGCCCCGTTTGGTGTATAAAGGGGGCCCGTAGTCGAACACCCAACAAAGGAGAGTACCCGATGGCCCAGCTGAAGATTCCCATCGACGCCCAGCGCTTCTCCAAAGGCCTGACCTGGAAGGATTACATGGCCCAAATGGGTGATACCCGGGCCCGCACCGAGGACTACTACGCGAAGTCGGCGCTGACCGACGACGAGCGGAAGTTCTTCGGCGGCGTCAACCAGGTCAAGTACGCGATGATGCTGGCCGAGAACTGGTGCGGTGACGTCCACCGCAACTCGCCGCTGATCGCGCACGTCTGCGAGGCGATGCAGGGCTGCGAGCTGCGGGTCTTCTTCCGCGACAAGGAAGCGGACCTGCGAGACACCTACCTCAACAACGGCTATCAGTCCATCCCGGTCGTGGCGTTCTTCGACAAGGACTGGAACGAGATCGGCCGCTGGATCGAGCGCTCGCACGCGGCGACCGGCAAGGCCGCCCAGATCCGCGCCAAGACGGTCGACGTCGCGCCGAAGGAGCAGGCGGACGCGGCGATGAACGAGATGCGCAAGCAGGTCGGGGAAGCGTATGCCGGTGGCCAGCTCTGGCGCGCGGCCGTGCAGGAGATGCGGCTCGTCCTGGAGCAGCGGCTCGGGCTCGCGCCCAAGAAGTAGCTCCCGCCGAGCATAGCCGCAGCCTCAGTCGCGGCGTGCCGTGATAAGCCGACCGCTGGCCACGGCACGCCGCCAACACGCACATCGCTCAGGCAGGTGGAGCGTCGGTCCGACGGGCGAGCGCATACGCCCGGTCGATGAGGCGCACCGCGCGCAGGCAGTCGTGGACGCTGGCCGGAGGTGGCGCCCCGCGGCGCCAGCAGTCCAGCGCATCGCGCAGGGCCGTCAGCGCGAGCGGTTCCCCTGGCTCTCCCGCCGTGACCTCTTCCCCGCCCGCCGTCGTCAGGCGAAGCGCGCCGTCCCGGAGGATCAACATCGCGTCGCGCCAGGCGATCTTCCATTCGCCGTCCGTGCCGGCTCGGGGAAACGTGTTGCCGACCTCGATCGTTCCAAGAACACCGCTGGCGGATCGCACCAGGACCGACGCGTAGTCCTCCACCGGCTGCTCGAGGGCCCGCGAGCTGAGCTGAGCCCCGGTGACTTCCACCTCCTCGCCGGTCAGAAAGAGGAACAAGTCCAGGCCGTGTGGGCCCAGGTTGCGCAGGCACCCGCCGCCGGCGTCCTGGGGATCGAGCATCCACGTCGCGTCCCAGGCGACGTACCGCGCCGAGGTCGGACGGTTCAGACGGAAGTAGATGTGCGACATCGGGCCGAACCTTCCATCGGCGAGCAGCGAGCGGGCGCGGGCGGTGAACGGCTGATAGCGCTGGATCAGCGGCACGGCGACGAACGCGTTCTTCGCGGCTGCCCGGTCGGCCACCCGGCCGACTTCCTCGGCGTTGACTCCCATGGGCTTTTCCATCAAGAACGGATGGCCCTCGTCGAGCAGATAAAGAGCGGTCTCCGCCATGGTACTGTGTCGCCCGAGCGCGATCACGAAGTCGGGGCGGGTCTCGGTGAGCATCCGCCGGAAGTCGGTGAAGACGGGCGGATCGCCCAGCGCCGCGGCGCGCTGCGCGGCGATCGCCGCGCTGGAGTCGTGGAGCCCGACGAGCTGCATGTCGGGCATGCCGCTCAGATGGCGCAGATAGGCGGAGTCGTACAGCGAGTGCCAGTGACTGACCCCGATGGCCGCGACGCGTACGGGCACGACGGAAGGATACCAGGTACGGGAGGGACCGATGCGCAGCATCGACGTGCACGCGCACTTGACTCCGCAGTGCTTCTGGCAGGCGACCGAGAAGGGCGGCGACTGGCACACGCTCAAGCGCGAGAAGGACGAGCGCGGGCAGGAGCTCGCCGTCATCGCCGGCAAGCGGCAGGTGCTCCCGCCGCGCGCCAAGTGGACGCCGGAAGAGCGCCTGGCCGACATGGACTCGCTCGGCGTCGACGTGCACGTCGTCTCGCCCTACGTCGGCTTCTACAACTACCAGCTCGACACGAAGGTCGCGACCGCCACGGCGCGGGCCACCAACGACGAGATCAGCTCGATGACGCGGACGTGGCCCAAGCGGTTCGCCGGGCTCGGCACCCTCCCGATGCAGGACGTGAAGGGCGCGATCTCCGAGCTCGAGCGCTGCATGACCCAGCTCGGCCTCAAGGGCGCCGAGATCAACGATCACGTCAACGGCCGGACCCTGGACGAGCCGGAGTTCCGTCCCTTCTGGAAGGCGGCGGATCAGCTCGGCGCGTTGATCTTCTTCCATCAGGGCGGCGAGACGCTGGTGAGCCCGCGGACCACGCGCTATCACCTGCCGAACACCGTCGGCAATCTGGTCGATCGCGCGGTCACCTTCGCGACGCTGGTGTCCGGAGGCGTCATGGACGAGTGCCCCAACCTCAAGATCGTCCTCGGCCACGGCGGCGGCTACACGTGCTACGGCGTCGGACGCATGGACCGCGGCTGGCAAGTCCGCTCGGAAGCGCGCGCCCACATCGGACGGCCCCCGAGCACGTATTTGCGGCGCTTCTACTACGACTGCATCGTGTACACCGAGGCCGCCTTACGCTTCCTGATCGACACCGTGGGCGCCGACCGGGTCGTGTTCGGCACGGATTGGCCTTACGACATGGCGCTCGACTGGCCCGTCTCCTGGATCCTCGCCATGGAGAACCTCACGCAGGAGGAGAAGGAAGCCATCCTCTGGAGAAACCTCGAGCGCCTGCTGGACCTCTGAGCTGGCAGCGACGCGCGACCGCGTCACGGTGACGCCGCGTCCCGGCACGCTACAGCCCAGGGACGTCGCTCTCGTCGACTTCGAACTTCACCCGGACCCGCCGAAGGCGGCGGGGCACCGGCACGATCCGGTGGAGCCGGGGGTCGAAGTAATCCTTGAACATCGGCGGCCGTGCCTGCCGCAGGTACGGCTCTGGGTTCCGTCTCAGATCGCCGGAGGCAGCGGCATCGAGCTCCTCGCGAGTGGACACGTGCTGCGAGTGGACACGTGCTGGATGATGCACGGCAAGTGGGTGTAGCCGATTTCCCGCAGGCAGTAGGCGCGGTGGGTACCGTTCAAGAGGATGAGACGGTCCTCGCAGTGGATGGCGTTGAGGAAGTTCGAGCCGAAGCCCACCGTGAGGGCCACGACACCGGCGACCGAGCCAGAGCGCCGGGAGCTGTCGATCTGATCGGGCTCGAGGACCACCGATTCCAGGAACCTTTGGCAAAGAGACTGTCGCGGTGGTTCCCGATATCATGTCTCCCCCGATCTCCCAGGTAAGCCGACCCCTGGGTCCTGTCCTGCCCGTCCCGACCCACTGAAGGCCCGCCGGGCAGGACAGAGCCCTTCGTGAGCCTAGGCGGCCAGCACCGTCATCGGCGCCGTTGCTCGTCGAGGCCGCTTACTGCCGTTGGCGTCTTTACTTAGACGCCTTAGTGCCATGGCTGCCCTTGCTGCCGTGGCTGCCCTTGCTGCCGTGGCTGCCGCCGGTGCCGTGGACCAGCCCCGGAGCTATACGCGCCTCGAGCCGCTCGATCCCTAGTTCGAGCTTGGGCTGCTTTGCCATTGCCTTCTCCTTTTCCGACTTGCCTCGTCGGATTCGATGGACGGAACTGCACGACGACGAGCGTACCATCGCCACGTCGTTCCTCGACGACTTCTGCACCTCCCTTCAGGGCGTGGCCCACACGGGCGTTCTCAGTCGCGCGCGGGCCACGATCCACGCCGATCACGCGACCTCCCGAAGACTCGCGTCAGTCGGCGTTGGATCGACCCATTGTTACGGTCAAGCCTTCCAGAAATCCGCTGGGCTCAATCGGGGAATTCGTGCATTCCGGTTGCGGCGAACTCCCGCCAGTTCCGGAATCCGCGGCCGCGGGCCGACTCATGCACTGAACTTGAGACGTCGCTCTCCCGTTGCTACCAGTGAGATGTGAAGTGTCATGCCTAAAGATGACGTGCTCCTTCATGGCTTTCAAAGCTGGCCACTCACGAGCGCCGTAGAACTACTGATGTTTGCGAAAAATCAGCTCTCGGTATGAGTGTTGCAGTCGAGTCCTACTCTGGAGGGTCCTTCAGATGACACCGGTTGGAGATCAGGCGCACACTCCGCGACGCGCTGGCGTCGGACGACGCTCCACGCTGGGGTTGTACGCGCCTCTGATCGATCGATTGCTGCGTGAGGATCCGGGCCTCTCGACCGCCGAGATCCTGAACCTACTCCGCGGCGCCGGCTATGAGGGCGGCAAGACCGCTCTCTACGAGCTTGTCAGGCGGCTGAGACTCCTCGCTTCCGGATAACCCGGCGAGAGGACATCGTCACCCGCCTCACCGCCAGTCGTCGACCGAGACGGTCTTCGCGTACGACGCGCCCATGATGCGCCAGTAGCCGTTGGTCTCACCGCCCACGACCACGACGTGGATATCCTCGCGGCGGTACATCTGGATCATCTCGTCGGGCGCGGCCTTGAGCTTCGAGGCCCACGGCTCCTCGCCGAAGGTGGCCCGCGGGTACAGATAGTTCTGGACCAGCTGGTAATCCCAGAACTCGCTGGCCGGCATCCGGGCGTTCTCGTAGATCCAGTCGATGAGCGCGTCCTTCTTGGTGAACCCGCCCCGGTCGATGAACTGCCGCGCGGTGATGGGATCGAGCACGAAGACCGGCGGGATGTGCGGGTCCATGCCGCGCAGCATGTTGCGGACGTGCTCACGCCAGTGCTTCTCGCGAATGCCCAGCGTGTAGGCGGTGGAACGACACCCGCTGAACACGCTTACCGTGCTGTCGGTCGTCCGGAAGCCCTGCTGGACATGGAACGGCTCCCAAGGGCTCCGCTCCTCGTTCTCGGGGAAGGTGATGCTGTTGTAGGCGTAGTTGTTGCCCTGCGAGCCCATGTAGGTGAGCCCGGGCACCGAGCCACCCTGGAGGTTCTGCGAGAGCAGGCCGTAGGCGCGCCCGATCGTCGCGTTCGCGTGGTTATAGGGCGCCAGCGCGCCGGTCCCGGCGTTCATCTCGATTGGTCGTGCTGCCCCGCGCGCTCACGCCGGTCGCGGCGAGCGCCAGGATGAGGGGGAAGTACTCCGGCCGGGCGCCGGCCATGACCGCGTTCACCGCGACTTTCTCGACCGTGTATTCCCAGGCTTCGCGGAAATGCGTCGGCCGCATGCGTCCGACGACCTCGTCGGGCTTGCGGTGCGTCGCGGCCAGCATCGCCGCCACTCGCTCTTGCGTGGGAAGCACGATCGGCAGGTAGTCGGTCCACCGGCTCTCTACGAAGAGCCGGTGGAGGTTCTCCTCGGTGTCCGCCTCGACGAGCCGCGAGGTGGATCGGTCGTACTCGATGGTTCCGACGCCCTGACCGTCGAAGGGCATGGTCAGCCCCTCGATGACCTCCTGCATGACGGGGCGGCCGGTGAGCGGGTCCTTACCGTCGACGTAGGCGCGCAGTTCGCGGGGGGACTTGCCCATCACCGGCTGCGGGACGAACAACTTGTCGGTGTGCAAGGCAACCGTGGGAACACCGTACTGCGCTTCGATCGTCATCGCGTGCGCGGCGACCGCCGGCGCGCAGGTGCTTCAGTGGCCGACGCCGACGATAGCGGCGTGTCCCCTCGCCTTGATCTCCTCCCAGGTTGCCGGGTCGTCCTTGAGATAGACGCTCGAGATCGGCTTGAAGACCGTGCGCACGCCGGGCATGTGCTCGCCGAACCACGCTTGCATCTGCTTGAGGAAGACGTCCGAGTCATCGAAGCGGCAGTCGACCAGGTAAACGGTCGTGCCGTCCAGCGTGGAGAGGCGCGGCGCCAGTGGCTTCTTGACCACTTTCGGCGCGAAGCCCATCGGATTCAGAACCGTGATCTTCTCGCTCATGCCGATCCTCCCGTCAGTGGCGTGCACTTCTGAGACCTCTTCTTAGCACCAATCGCGGACGGTCGCCACTCGGCCTCCCGGGGCTCGGTGGCGGTGGCGAGGTTGCGCACACTCGCGTACGCGTCCCGCCCCACATGAGAGTCCCCTGCGCGACGACAGCACGCCCGGAGCGTCGGCGATCTTGACGGTTATCGGACCGACGTTGGGGATGGTGCCTGAGCCGATTCGCGGCGGCGCAGGATCGGCGTTTTGTTTCGACTGGTTCCCCGCTACCGCCGGCAACCGAACTCGGCCGGTACGTCGCTTGCTCGTTCCTCTTCCGCGCAGGTGTCGCCGGCAGGAACTGGAAATAATTCCGACACCTCGAAGGACGGCGGTCGAGATGAAGTCGATAAGGCGCGGACCGGCGGTGCGAGCGGTGGGCTGGTGGCTCGCCGCCGCGGCGCTCGGCACGCTGTTCCTCGCCGGGGTCGGCGGTGGCCCGCCGCTGAACGCGCTTCTAGCGGTCGGCCGGGACACCGTTCTCCCGGGTGGCGTCCCGGGCGCAGCGGTACCCGGGCTTTCGGCTCTCGATCTGTTCCAGCTGGCGCTGGCGCTGATCGTCGGGATGGTCTTCAGGCGCTTTCTCGCCTGACCGCCGTCCCCGTCAGCGTTCCTTGCGCATCTCCCCGAAGACCTCTTTCGCCGTGAGCATCGCTTCGCGGATCAGCGGCACGCCGACGTACCCGGAGAGGTGCAACAGCACCTCGATCAGCTCGTCCTCGGTCCAGCCCTGGCGCCGCGCCATGCGCAGGTGAATGGCCAGCTCGGGCGTGCGCGCGGTCGCCGCATCCGAGACGACACAGATCAGGGTGCGGGTCTTGAGATCGAGGCCCGGTCGGGTCCACAGGGCGCCGAAGACCGTCTCGGTCGCCATGTCGATGAACTTCTTCATCATGGGATCCGCATAGGCGGTCTGGTTCACGCGCTCCACGTAGGCGTCGCCCAGGAGTTGGCGACGCAGCTCCTGGCCCTTCTGGTACAGCTCGCTCGCGGCCATGCTCGGCCTCCTTGACGAGAGATGGCGGGATTGTATTGTCAATCCGCGCTGTGTGGTAGCCTCGCGGCAATGCGCAGGAACCTTCCGTGACCGAGGTGCTGACGTGAACATCGCGACCTGGCAAGGGGAGAGCCGATTCACGATCGACAAGGTGGCCGAGCCCGTCGCCGGGCCTGGGCAGGTCGTCGTGGCTGTTCATGCCGCCGGCATCTGCGGCACCGACGTCCACGCGACGCAGGGGCTTTTCCCCTGGAAGCCGCCGCTGGTGCTCGGCCACGAGTACACGGGCGTCGTGCGCGACGTGGGCCGCGGAGTCAACCGGCGCCTCGTCGGGCGCATGGTCGGCTGCGAGCCCTCGTACGGCTGCGGTGCCTGCGCGGAGTGCGCCGCCGGACGCGTGAGCCAGTGTCCGAAATGCGTTCGCGTCGGCGGCTTCGCCGAGCGCGTCGTGCTGCCGGTGCGCAACGTCCATCCCCTGCCGCGCGGGCTCGATCCCGTCACCGCGGCGATGACCGAGCCCGCCGCCTGCTGCCTCGCCGGCCTCGAGACGTTTCAGATGCCGCGCGGCGCGACGGTGCTCGTCATCGGCGGCGGCATCATGGGGCTCGTCACCATGATGCTGGCCCGGCGGCGAGGCGCCCGGCGCCTGATCCTCTCCGATCCGATCGAGGAACGCCGCCAGATGGCGCGGCGTCTGGGGGCGAGCGTGGTCATCGATCCCGTCCACGAGAGCGTGAGAGACAAAGTGATGGAGCTCACGGGCGGGCGCGGCGCGGACGTCGTGTGCGAGGCGGTCGGTAAGCCCGAGCTGGTCGCGGAAGCGGTCGCCCTGACCAGGCCCATGGGCTTTGTCCAGCTCGTGGGCGTCAATCCGAAGGGGAGCCGGTTGCCGCTCGACCTCTGGGACGTGCACTTCCGCGAGATCAGGATCGGCGGAGCGTTCGGTCGCGGCACCGCCTACCGCCGCGCGCTCGCGCTGATGCCGAAGCTCGGGTTGAAGCGCCTCGTCACCGCGCGATTCCCGCTGGAGGGGATCCGCGAGGCCTTCGCCCACGCCGCCGCCGGACAGGGCGTGAAGACCATGATCACTTCGGCGAAGGAGTAACGCGTGAGCCGCCCGCTCGACGGCATGCTCGTCCTCGACCTCGGCCAGATCTACAACGGCCCCTATTGCGGCCTGCTGCTCGGTTTCATGGGTGCGCGCGTGCTCAAGATCGAGTCGCCGGAGGGCGACATCGTACGGCGTCGAAAGCGCCAGGTCGAGCCCTACCCGCTGGTGATGCTGAATTCCAACAAGGAGTCGGTGATCCTCGATCTCAAGCACGCCGACGGCAAGGCCCTGTTCCTGCGTCTGGCCCGGAAGGCCGACGTCGTCGTCGAGAACTTCGCCGTCGGCGTGATGAACCGGCTCGGCCTCGGCTGGGACGTGCTGCAGAAGGAGAACCCGCGGCTCGTCTACGGCAGCGGCACCGGCTTCGGTCTGTCCGGCCCGTACCGCGATCTGCCGGCGATGGACCTGACGATCCAGGCGATGAGCGGCATCATGAACGCGACGGGCTTTCCCGACCGGCCGCCGGTCAAGGCCGGACCCGCGGTGTGCGACTTCCTCGGTGGCGCGCATCTCTTCGCCGGCATCCTGGGCGCGCTCGTGCAGCGCGAGCGCACGGGCCGCGGACAGTTCGTCGAGGTCGCGATGCTGGACGCCGCGATCATCGCGCTCGCGAGCGCGCTCGGCGTCTTCATGGACGGCGACACGTCGGTCCCGCCCCGCACCGGCAACCGCCACCCGGCGCTCGCGATGGCGCCCTACAACGTCTACGAGACGAGCGACGGGCACATCGCGATCTTCACGGCGTCCGATCGCCACTGGGAGAGCATCACCGAAGTGCTCGGGCGCCAGGACCTTCTCACGAACCCCGACTACGCGACGACGCCGGGACGCGCGGCCCGCGTCGAGCAGATCGACGCCATGGTCACGACGTGGACGCGCGAGCGCACGAAGAACGAGGTGATGGCGGCCCTGACCGAAGCCCACGTGCCCTGCGCCCCGGTGCGGACGGCCGCCGAGGTGGTCGACGACCCTCACCTGCGCGCGCGGGGTGTCTGGCAGGAGATCGAGCACCCGCGACGCGGCAAGACCAAGGTGCCCATCTCGCCGATCCGCCTGCACGGCGCCGATCCCGCGGCCGTCGCGCGCCCGGCGCCGCTCCTGGGTCAGGACACCGACCGCGTGCTGGCGGAACTCCTGGGGCTCGCGAAGGACGATCTGGCCGCGCTGCACGCCGCCGGCGTCATCCGGCCCGTCAAGACCTAGACTCCGTGCAGAAGCGAAAGCACAGCCGCTCGAAGGGAGAGCACTGATGGACCTTTCAGGACAGGTCGCGATCGTTACCGGGGCGGGCCGCGGCATCGGCCGCGCGACCGCCCTCGAGCTGGCGCAGATGGGCGCGGACATCGTCGTCGCCGAGCTGGACCGTGAGGGCGCCGAGCGCACGGCCGCCGAGGTGAAGGGCCTGGGGCGCCGCGTGAGCGTCGTGCGGACCGACGTCACCTCGCGCGCCGATCTCAAGACGATGGCCGACCGCGCGCGCGCCGAGCTCGGGCGGATCGACGTCCTCGTGAACAACGCCGGGATCTACCGCGCCGCGGCGCCCCTCGACGTCACCGAGGAGCACTGGGACGCGATCATGAACGTCAACGCGAAGGCGGTGTTCTTCGCCACCCAGGCGGTGTTGCCCGCGATGATCGCGCAGAAGCGCGGCGCGATCGTCAGCCTCGCGTCGATGGCCGGCAAGATCGGCAGCCGCACCAACCTGCCGTACAACGCGAGCAAGGCCGCGGTGGTCAGCATGACCAAGAGCCTCGCCCTGGCCCACGCCGCCGACGGGATCCGCGTGAACTGCGTCTGCCCGGGCTTCGTCGAGACCGACATGTGGGCCTACGTCTCGCGCGAGCAGGGCAAGCTGATGGGGCTCACGCCCGAGGAGTTCACCCGCCAGCGCGCCTCGCAGGTCCCACTCGGGCGAATGGAGCGTCCCGAGGACGTCGCGAGCGTCATCGGCTTCCTGGTCTCGAGCAAGTCGGGCTACATGACGGGGCAGGCGCTGAGCGTCGACGGCGGCCTCGTCATGCACTGATCGACGCCGTGCGACGCGGGCTCAGTTCCGTGTATATACAGAAGATCCCGACACGACGGAGGACAACGATCATGGCGTTCCGGATCAACCACATCCACCTGAAGGCGCCCGATCCGCGGAAGACGGCCGAGTGGTACGTGCGCGCCTTCAACTTCAAGATCGTGGGCGACGAGACGCGGGTGTTCGGCGACCGCTTTATCCGCTGTCAGAGCGAGGACGGCGGCATGGGGGTGAACATCTCCGGGGCGCGCTCGAACGAGCGCCTGGGCCCGGGCGACGCGAGCGCGCACCACGGGCTCGAGCACTTCGGCTTCGACTCGGAGAGCCTGGAGGCCGACATCGCGCGGCTCGAAGGGTTCGGCGCCCGTCTGCTGGAGGGGCCGATCCAGATCCCCAACGGTCCCAGGATCGCCTTCCTCTGGGCGCCCGACGACGTCAGGGTCGAGCTGATCGAGCGGCGGAAGTCGGGCGTGGCGGGAGGCTGCTGAACGGCCGCGTCAGGCGGCGCGGTGCACCGGGCTCCGCGGGGGGCTTGAGCCGACGAAGCCTTCGACCGGCACCAGGCGCCGGGCCACGGGATCGGCAGCAAGGAGCAGGCTCTCGAGTGCGACGGCGCCGAGCAGAGCCGGGCCTTCCGCCGCGATCAGGCAAGGCGTCGTCACCTCTTGGCCGTCCAGGCGAAGCCTGACCTCGGCCATCGGCCAGGTTTCCTTTCGACCCCCAGCCGTCTGGATCGGACACATGCGGGTGGGCCGCAGCTCGAGTCGCTCGGCGAGGGCCCGGGGGACGACGAGAAACGTGGCGCCCGTGTCCACAAGAAGCTCGACCGTCTCGTTCTGGCCCGTGGGGCCGGTCAGGTGAGCAGAAACGCGGAAGAGACCCATGGACGTCATAGTGCACCACGGCACGGGCCGCAGACAATGTCGATGTCTGTATACAGCTCTCCGGAAAGATGAAGCGCTCCGTCTGCGTTCATCTTCCTCGCCCGGCGCCGCGTCGCCGACGGGCACGCGCGCCAGGGATCGAAGGGACCCGTTCCCGCCAACTGGCAACGGACCCTGCGTCTCGAGGTGGAGTGAAGCCGCAACGGAGCAGCGCACGCGTGCCGCGTGGTCCCGCGATCCCTGGCGCGCGTGCCCGTCGGCGACGCCCCTACTCGATGGCGAAGTGCGCCTCGGTCGTCTGGCCGGTGCGGCCGTTGATCGGCAGGATGTCTTGCGGACAGGCCGAGAAGGCGACGATGAGATCCATCTCCGCTCGAAACAGCGCGTAGCTCCCGGGGGCGGACACCGGCTCGCCCCAGGCGAGGCGCCCGTCGGCCGTCCACGGGATGTTCATGAAGAGGTTCAACGACGGTGGCGTCGCCGGGACGAGGACATCCAGCTCCGCGAGCGCGGCGTGCAGGTTGTCCCGGCAGTTGTCGTGATAGCCGTCGACGCCGAGCAGGCCGTAGCGCCACCGGTCGCACGGCGCCATGAGCGTGTCGTGCGCGCAGCCCGACGTGTCCTCGACCAGCGTGAGGATCGCGCGCCGTTGGTTCGTGACGAACGCGTCGCCGACGGCGGCGGCGAGCTTCATGAACCGTGCCCGGCTGGCCTCCATCGACATCCACTCGGTCACGTCGCGCGCGTTGAACGCCCAGGCGTCGACGACCTGGGTGCCGTGGGTGTTGACGACCCTGATGCGCTGCCCCGCGTGGACGCGCGCCGCCGTGCCTCGCCGCGCCGGGATCGTGACGAGCTGGGTCTTCACCGGCCCCCCCTCTTCGAGCGCCGGCTTCGCCGGCGCGATCGATTCGCAGGGGGAGGAATTGGAGGGGGCGCCTCGCCCCCTCCACTGGGGTCGATTCGCCGGCTTCGCCGGCGCGATCGGTTCATGCGCGGAGGCATTGGAGAGCGTGG
>QHSR01000005.1 GCA_003221635.1 Candidatus Rokuibacteriota bacterium
AGCGGCCGGGCGGCTCCGCTGGTTCCTCAAGCCGCGAATCCTCAGGACCCTCGCCGGCCCGGCCGGGATCACTGCGCCTCGGGCTGATCCGCCGCCCGTCGCGGAAGGGCGAGACGGATGACCAGCACGGCTGGCGTTGCGCTCCGGCGGGACTGAGATGGCCGGAACGGGGCGGGATCGTCGCGCTCCTCGCGCTGAAAGACCCCCTCCGCAAGGTGATGCGACGGTAGGCTAGCGTGTCATACTGATCGTGTCTGGCTCGGTCGTCGGTTCAACGTGGGCCCCCCTCCTTACCAGACCATGACTCTGGCGCTTTCTTCCGCGTTCCAGGGAGTGTCGTCAACAGCGGGAGCTTCATCGGGAGGTACGCCATGGCGCACAAACTGTTCATCGGAGGCTTGGCCTTCTCCACGTCTAACGATCGCCTTCGCGATCTGTTCGCTCAGGCGGGCGGGGTCGACTCGGCCGCAGTCGTGATGGACCGCGACACCGGGCGCTCGCGCGGATTCGGTTTCGTCGAGATGGCGACTGCCGAAGAGGCCGAGGCGGCGGTCAAGAAGTTCAACGGCCAGGAGGTGGATGGCCGGACGCTGAAGGTCGAACTCGCCAAATCCGGGGGCTCAAGCCCCAGTCGGAGCGGCGGCCGCGGAGGACACTGGTAGGCTGACTGAATGCCGAGGCGGGCGCGACGCCATGTCGCCCCGCCTCAGCCGCGCTCGTACCGCCGCAGGAGATGGAAATCGACCGGGACCGGGGGCGGACTGATCAGCTAGGATCCGGCATCCCGAATCGCCGCTCGCGCTTTTCTCTCGACCTCCATCGAGATCGCCGCCATCCTGTGAACGCTTTTGGCGTGCTCGGCGGCCTTCCTCATCACTTCGCTGTCATCCTTGCCTTGAGCCACGAAATCGCAGCCGGGCATCAGATCGGCGCACCTGAGTTCTCTTGCCACGAGAAGACCCTCCGTTGGATTGTTCATCTTTGTGGCCTCAGAGCTCGGGCCGATCTCATTTCTTGACGAGCAGCTCGAGCCCGTCGGCGCACGCTCGCGCTACGGCATAGCCGGCCTTCTCTTGACCGGGCATCTTGTCCCAGCCGCCTTTTTCAATGACTTCAGCCCTCTGCCAGCTGCTGACTTCCCCCAGCTCTTTGAGCTTCTTTTGATGGTTCGCTTCCTTCATGAATTGCGCAACGCAGATCGCCGCCTGACTCGCCACGACCGCGTCTTTGGTCATCGTCTGGGTCGTGGCGGCGGTTGTCCAGCCACCCCACGAAAAGCCGACGGTCATTGCGATGACTGCCCCACAAACGAGGCCCCAGATTCCATACTTGATCTTCGCCGTAGTCTCTGGCTTCATTGACAAGACCTCCTGAACCGGGATCCCCGATATGGAGCCATTCCGCCTCTATGGCGGAGTCCACCGAGCGACTGTCCCGTCAGTCAACTCGTACACGCGCCAACACGGAGCGGCACACGTTTAGCGGCCGCGCCGGCGGCGCCTTCGTGCCGCAGTTCGCCCTGGTGATGCCGGTGTGCCTTGCCCCGGTTTCTTGCCAAAGCCACGGCTGCACTCATTGCAGAATGTTTGCGATTCATCCTTGAGCTCTCGCTTGCATGTTGCGCATCTGACCATGACCTTCCTCCATCACGCGCTCTTACCCGGGCCTCGCCCGCGAGCCTGTCGCCGCCCGCGCCATCGTCGCCGGCCATCGCTCCCACTCATCCTCGTTCCCCGGTGCGCAGGGAGCCTGGCCTTCGATCCGCCGCGAGCGCCGACTCGTTTCGGGCTCTCCAAAACCGCTGGGCATCCGCGAAGAGGGTCCACGCCGGGCCCAGAAGGATCGTCGCGAGCCCACACACACCGAGCGCGACTGGCAAGACTTTCGCCGTGATCGGCCCGTCCGATACCCAGAACACGAACGTGCTGCCGGAGAGGAGCAGCATCAGCACCACGGTCCCAGGCGGCCATGCGCGTCGCCAGACGCGAACGAGAGCTCCGCCGAAATCACCTTCGAGCCGGGTGTGAAGGAGGACCCAGGACACAAACACGCCAACCAGGAGCGCCGGGATCCATGGATGCAACCTCAGGACCCACGAGAGGATGAGGAGCACCGCGGCGGCGCGCCGGCGCTGAACACCGTTCACGGTGTTGCTCGGCTGTCGGCAGAAAGACGAAGCGGCGGGCCGATGATCACGACGAGCTTGACGGCGGCCAACGCGCGAATCACCAGCCACGATGGATCGAACTCGACTCGCCGCACGCTGAACTTCGGCGCTCGTGGCTCCGCGTGGTGGTTATTGTGAAGACTTTCGCCGCCCGTCAGCCAGGCCAGCGCCACCGAGTTATACGCCGTGTTCTTGAAGTTTTGACCGCCGCGCCAATGCCCGACGCCGTTGATGAGCGGCGCCAGGACGAGCACGTAGAGGACGGCATGCGCAAGCGCCGCGATGAATCCGGGGCCGATGCCGAGCAAAAAGCACAACAGCGCGATGCCCAGACCGGGACCAGCCATGCCCTTCGAGAACACGGCGCGATCCAGCCGGTCTTCGGGGAGGTCCGGGGCGAACTTCCGGATCGTGTCGGGGTTCCGTGCTTCTCGTTGGTAGTAATAGGCGTTCAGGAGCTGGACTCGCCACAAGCCGAGCAGCCGTGGGCTGTGCGGGTCGCCTTCCCGGTCAGTGAAGGCATGATGCTTACGATGGACTGCGACCCACTCCTGGCGCCGCTGTCCCGTGGTAAGCCAGAGCACGGTCCGGAACAGAATGTCCGCGACCGGGTGCACGGTCAGCGCTCGATGCGCGAGCGTGCGGTGCAGGTACACTGACGTCGCAACGACCGCCGCCTGCGTCAGCGCAATGACGACCAGCGGGATGATCCAGACGTGAGTCACCAAGGCTCCCCCTCCCACGAGCTCGCTTTCACTTCCCAACCACCCGTGCTCACTGCCGGCGCTTCCGGGGCTCCCGACCGCCCCGGCCCCGCAGCCCTCCAGCCACTAGATTTCCTCGGTTCTCCTCAGCCCTTTTCCGACGCGCCATGCTTCGCTGGTGGCGAACCGCCCTGGCCTGGGCCTCGACGTTGGCGAGGAAGGTCGGGTGGCCATCGCGCTTCAGCCCCTCCTCGATGAGCGCCCGGAGCACAATCTGAAGGCTCACCGGGAGCTTGAGGGTGATCGTCGCCTTCCCCGCGAGGACGCGGGCTTGGTCCAGGACTTCTTGGGAGAGAATGAGCAGGACTGTGGTCCTGTTTTCCAGCATCCTCACCTCCGTCCTCCTGCCGACCCGGGCGGCGGCCTTCCCTCTTATTAACTTGATATATTATATAAGTTATAGTACATTATTTTGTCAAGAAGATATCAAGGCCGCGCAGGGTGGCCCGTGGGCGCGTTGGGAGCCTCGTGGGAGGAGGAAGCGGTGAATCCTGGGGGAGCAATGGGACGACACGCGCTCAGGAAAGACAAGAGCAAGCAAACAATGACCGAGGGCGAAGGCGTCCGGCTCCGAATCCGGCGCTCCGCGCGGGGCACTTGTCCGTGGAACACACCTCGACCATGACACTCCACATTGTCGAGATCCGTGGGCGCTCGATGTGGTGGACTTGGGTGATCCGTGACGAGACCGGCGTTCTCGTCGAGGAGTCGCGGACGCAGTTTCGCTCGGCAGCGGCCGCAGAATCACAAGGCCGCGCCAGAATCGCGGACCTCGAGAACCGCTGACACCAGCACGCCAGCCAGTGATGGCCGCGACGCGCAAAGGAGTGCCGCATGGTTATGCCGTACGCAGTGATGAGTGCTCTCGCCCTGAGCTTCCTCGTCTCGCCAGCCGCGACGCGTACGGCCAACGGTCAGGTCCCCGTCGGCGCCGACTTCGCCGCCTGCAATGAAGAAGCGCGCAAACCGGTCAAGACAGGCAGTGCCTCGCCGACCACGGGCGACCACGTCCGGGCCGAAAGCGCACGCGCCGGCTCGATAACGACCAGCTCCATGGATGTCTCGGGTAAAGTCATCGAGTCTTCCGATCCGCAAATCCACGGGATGAACGCGGACGGAGCAATGAACGCCACGTACCAGGCCGTCTACCGAAGCTGCATGCGACGAAAAGGCTTCTAGGCAGGAGCCCCGGCCACCTGCACGCTGGCCGGCGGACTACCGCCCACCCCTGCCCGCCTACAGATCGCGATACTTGTCGGCATCACGAAGCTGTTGCGCCTGGTCTTCGACCTTCTTGCTCTCACGCAGCCGATCCTCCCACCGCCTCTCCTCTGCCAGAGCGGAGGCGTCGTTGGCGATCTTGATCCACTGGTCGATGTGCCTGACCCACGACGTGACGTGAGCCTCGGCGCTCTCGAAGCCAAGCTCCGCGTCTCGAAACGCGACACGCTGAGGATTGATGAGGCCTCCCCGTTCTCCCGAACCCCTGAAGAACTGGATCCATTCGGCTGTCGGTTTGTCGTTGAGAGGCATGCTCCAGACAAACTCGCCTCGCTTTTGCTTCGCCGGCACGGGGCCGGAAAGACGCCTCATCGGTTCCATCTTCAGCCCTTCTCGCAATCATTCGTTGGGTCGCTGCGCCGAGGGTTGGTAAACACGTGAAAGGCTCAGAAGGATGCGCGTAGACGACGTCGAGCGTGCAGTCCGAACCGCTGGTCGAGCGGGACGGACGTCACCGCCATGAGCACACAGCGGCAACCCGGATGTATCGGTGGCATGGTGTCGCTCCCGTGCCCCACCTCGTGCCCGTTGAAGGATTCGCACACCAGACACCGCAGCCCGTCTCCTTGCTGCACGATCCGCGCCCGCATTCCTTGCCTCGTATAGTGGCCGAGCGCCGTGGCCCCCCGCCTGAGCGTGTCGAGCCATTCGAACAGAAGATCCAGTTTCCGCAGCCGGTACGCCGCGCGCACCGCCGGGGAAGTCTGCGGCGCGGGGACTTCCTGCAAGCCGTCCCATCGTGAAGGAAACGTGCCGCGCGCGGCGAAGATCGCTTGCCAGCGATCGAACTCTGGCCACATGAACACGCGGTCCGCAAGGACGGTCACGGCCGTTGCCGGCCCCTCGCGGGCAGCCGGCACGCGGGCGCGGCGGACCTTGAGGAACTCGACCACCGCCTCGCGCTCATCGCCCGAGAAACCCTGAATGGTGTCCAGGGCGAGCTCCACCGCGTCGACGCCCTTGCTCACCCCTCGAGTCCCCGTGTTTCGTTCTCGACCATGCGTCTGGGCTCTTCCCTCGCGGATAAGTATATACCATTTATGTGATATATAATGTGTGGCAGTGCCCGTGGCGCCTGACCCGGGTGTCGGTTCAGGGGAACCCTACGCCTCGTCAGACCACGACTCCAGCGTCCGCCACGTTTCTCTGGAGCGCATGAACTCACAGCGTGGAAGCAGCGAAGGAGGCGTCCCATGGCGCAGAAACTGTTCATCGGCGGTCTCGCGTTCTCCACATCGACCGAGCGGCTTCGCGAAGTGTTCGCGGCGGTCGGCCAGGTCGAATCGGCTGCCGTCGTGACCGATCGTGACACCGGTCATTCGCGCGGCTTCGGGTTCGTGGAGATGGCCACGGTGGAAGAGGCCGATCAGGCGATCGCGCAGTTCAACGGCAAGGACCTCGATGGCCGTCAGCTCCGGGTGGAGAAGGCATCACCCGGCGGCGCCCGTGGCGGCGGTGCCGGAAAGTCGCGGGGCTTCGGCGGACCCTCACGCGGGGGACGCTGGTAAAACCACAGAGCCTCGGCTCAGCCGAGGACGATTCGGATGTGATGTGTTTTCCGGTCGTCGGCAACACGCGCTGTGGGTTTTCGACGACGACGCCGTGACGCCCGGAGCGGCGGTAGCGTGACGAGAGACCCGACCGCTGCGCGACCTCCTTCGCTACCGTCCACTTCGCCGTCACGAAATCCACGGTCGGGCGAAGAAGTCGCGCAGCTCCGCAACGCTCTCGAATGTCGCCGCTTGACCGGCTAGGCCTGCCGGCCCGCCTGTGTCTGGTCGCCGTGGCGAGGCTTAAAACTCCCCACCGTGCGCCATGGATGGGTCGGCCTTCCCGCCTTCGGGACTGTCCGTGATGATCACTTCGGTCGTGAGCAGCAACGACGCGATCGACGCCGCATGCTGCAGCGCGACCCGCTCGACCTTGGTCGGATCGATGATGCCAGCCAGCATCATGTCGACAT
>QHSR01000006.1:0-909 GCA_003221635.1 Candidatus Rokuibacteriota bacterium
CGCGCCGAAGCCGCCGCTCTCGTCGTAGAGCTGCTGGATCTTGTCCACGCACTCGGACGGGTCGCCGACGATCCACAGGTTCTCCATCAAGTAGTCGACCGTCACCGCCTCGTCCGGCAGCGACGGCTCGAGTTTGGTGGACGCCATCTGGATCGTGCCAACGCGGTTCGGGTACTGATGCTGGACGTAGTTCCGTCCGAGGACCGCGCGCGCTCGTTCCCTGGCCACCGCCGAGGTTGGCGCGACGAGCACATCGCGCGCGATGCGCCACTGACTCCGGGTCGCCTGTCGTCCGGCCGCCGTGGCGCCCGCCTCGACCAGGCGCCAGTGGTCGCTGAGATACGGTCGCGACAGGAGCGAGCTCGACATGGGAATCCAGCCGCGTTCGCCCGCCATCCGCATGGAGCTCGAGTTGGGGGTGCTGGCCGCCACCGCGATCGGCGGATGGGGCTGCTGGTAGGGTTTCATGTAGAACCCGCGATCTTTCACGGGGTCGAACACGGGCGTGTCGATGTCGAAAAATTTCCCATGGTACGTGAACCGTCCTTCGGACGCCCAGAGCTTGAGCACGACCTCCAACACTTCGGCGGACCGGGCCCGCACCGCTCCGGGGTTCGTGTGGTCCAGACCGAACAACGACAAGTCGGTCGGAATGCCGCCCCCGCCGATGCCCCACTGAAAGCGGCCGCGGGCCAGGTGATCGAGCATGGCCAGACGATGAGCCAGGTAGACGGGGTTGTGGAGCGCCAGGAGCGTCACGCCAGTCCCCAGCCTCACATGCTTGGTCAACGCCAGGGCCTGGGCGAGAAGCAGATCCGGGGCCGGCGCGTTCTCCCAGCGCTCCGTCAGATGTTCGCCGACCCAGGCTTCACGAAAGCCGAGCTGATCCGCCAGGACGATCTGAGCGAC
>QHSR01000006.1:914-9458 GCA_003221635.1 Candidatus Rokuibacteriota bacterium
ATCATGAACAATCCAAAGTGCATGATCGTTACGCCGGATCCACGCCCACGATCTCGTTGAATCGTCCGAAGCCGATGTAGAGGGTCGTGTGCGCGACCAGCTCGATGATCTCGGCCTCCGAGAAGTGGCGGCGCACCTCGGACCAGAGAGCGTCGTCGACCTTGTGGTGGTCGACGGCGAGCGTCTCGGCGAACCTGACGCCGGCGCGCTCGCGCGGGCTCAGGAGATCCGAGGTCTCGTCGTCGATCGCGGCGATCTTCGCTTCGGTCGCCCCCGCATGCCGGGCCCCGGCATAGCGCAGGGTGAGTCAGTAGCGACAGTTGTTGAGGGCGGCGATCCTGAGCCGCACCAGCTCGCGGAGCACGGGGTCGATCGTCCCTTCCCGGACGAGCGCGGCGCGGAAAGCCGCGAGCGCCTTGAGCACGCCGGGGTTCCGCGCGTAGGTCCGCGCGCTCGCCGAGGTGCCGGACTGGCGCTCGGCCTCCTCGCAGAGGTGCCGGATCTCGTCGTCGACTTCATGCATGCCCAGCGGCGCTATCCTCGCCATCGGCGTCTCCTGTCTCAGGGAAGATCGATGATCTCGATCCAGTTCGGATTCCGGCACAGCCGAATCACGCCGGCAACCAGGCGGCCGTGCGGACCTCGCCGAACTCGCGGGCGATCTTGCGCCAGGATTCCCCGGCGTCCTCGGTGACGTAGACCTCGCCGAACAGACTGAACGCCACGATCCGGCTCGGATCGGCCGGATGAGTCACGACGCCCCACATGGTGGCGTTGGGCCGGGCGGGCAGGGGCAGGCTCCGCCAGGTCTGCCCTCCGTCGTCCGAACGGAGCACGCCACCCGTCTCGCCGGTCGTGGTCTCGCCGCACCCGGCGAACAGGACGCGCGGATCATCGGGTTTCACCGCGATGCCGCGAGCATAGGGGAGAGGCCACCGAGACCTCACGCCGATCGGTGTCCACGTCTCGCCCCGATCGGCGCTCCAGAACACTTCCCCGTTCGTGCTCACGTACACGCGTGGCGGACTGGTACGCGCGAGGGCCATGTCGTGAACGTCGGGATCGTGGAGCCCGCGCACGACCTTCGTCCAGGTGTCGCCGCCGTCCAGGCTGCGAAAGACGCCGTCGATCTCGACCCCGGCCCACACGATGCGCGGGTCGTCGGGGTCGACGAGCACGCGGGTGACGAACGGCTTCCCGATCGAGCACTCGGTTGCGACGTCGACGTCAAGCCGCTTCCAGGACAGTCCGCCGTCACGCGAGCGATAGAGCCCGGCCGGCCGCGTCCCCGCAAACAGCGTCCGGGGATCGGCCGGATCGACAGCCAGCGACCACACCGTCGGCAGGTCGCCGGCGGCGCCGACGCGCGCCCAGGACGTGCCGCCGTCGTGGCTCGCGAACAGCCCGGTGTCCCCGGCGGCCATGAGTCCCCGCGGTTCGCCCGGGAGGACGGCCAACGCCTGGATCCGGCTGTTCAGGGGAAAAGGCTTGCGATGACGCACCCACGATTTGCCCGCGTCCGGGCTGTGCCACACGCCCCAGCCTGCCGTCCCGAGATTGATGTGGTAGTCCATAGTGCCCACATCACTACACGAAGGAGCCATCGTGGGCAATGCCATGACACTCACCGCCACGTTGCCGGGTTTCGAGACCCTTGACTCCAGCCGAGTGCTTGCGCGATCCTCCCGCTCGCAGGAGCGTGTTGGGGGAACTCCACGCAACGTTCTGGGAAAGGAGCGATCGATGCCACGATGGTCATACGCGATTGCCGGCGGAGTCCTGGCCGCGGCGTGCCTGGGCGTGGCGGCCTACGCGCAGCAGCCGGCGCCGCCCCCGTTCGCGACCACCAAGGTCGACGGCACTGACAACGTCTACGTCTTCCGCTACGGAAACCACCAGTCGATGTTCGTGGTCACGTCCGCAGGCGTGATTGCGACCGACCCCATCGGCTACGGCCGCCCGCAGGCGGTGGTGACGTACGTCGATGAGATCAAGAAGGTCTCGAGCCAGCCGATCAAATACCTGATCTATAGCCACCACCACTTCGACCACATCGCCGGCGGCAAACCGTTCAAGGACGCCGGCGCCACGATCGTCGCGCACAAGCGCGCGCGGGAGCGCCTGGCCGCCCTCAAGGATCCGCACACGGTCCTGCCGGACGAGACGGTGGACACCAGCCGGACGATCACGCTCGGCGACACGACGCTCGAGCTGAGTTACATCGGCCCGGTGGGGTCGGTGCCCGGGCGCGGCATGATCGACTTTTATCCGCTCGAGGCGGAAGACTCGATGAAGAAGGTGCTGACGATGGACTGGGACAAGCTGATCCCCGGCCATCCCGGTGCGCCCGGCGGGCGGCTCGGCACCAAGCAGGACGTGCGGGACCAGCTCACGTTCCTGCAGGACGCATCGGCCGCGGTGAAGGCCGAGGCCCAGGCCGGCAAGTGCTGGGATCCGGTCGAGAAAGATCTCAAGCTGCCGAAATACGAGAACTGGGCCAACTACGCCCAGAACCTCCCGTTCGTCCTCCGGCGCTACTGTGCCCTGTGGGGCCGGGGCACATGAGGCGCTCCGGTACGTCGTCTACGCGGTGGCCTTGCAGTAGCGGGCGACCTCCTCGTGGGTGGCGAACCAGACGCCGTGCATCCCCTTCATGTAGCGGATCAATTCCTCGAGGATTGCGATCCGCGAGCGGTGTCCGATGATGTGCGGGTGCATCGTCAGCAGGAACAGCCCGCCCTCGGCCAGCGCGCCCTCGAACTCGGCGCGAAAGATCTCCAGCACCGCGGAGGGCGCGGTGTAGGGGCGAATCGCGGTGGCTCGGTTCATGCCGAGGTACGGCGCGTCGTCCTTGATCCACTCCACGGGTAGCTCCACGATCCCGGTCGCCACGCCGTCGTCGAGGAGCTCGTAGGGCTCGTCGTCCGCCATGAGTGACGAGTCGTAGAGCAGGCCGAGCTCGCGGATGAGCGGCAGCGTGGTCGCGCTGAAGTCCCAGGACGGCACGCGCACGCCCACCGGCGCCCGGCCGGCGATCTTCGCCAGCGTGTCGAAGGCCCGCCGCATGAGATCGCGCTCCGACGACTCGGTCAGCTCGCTGGTGCCCTCGTGGATCCAGCCGTGCATGCCCACCTCGTGGCCCTCGGCCACCACGCGGCGCTGCTCGTCGGGGTGAAGCCTCGCGATCACGCCGGGTACGAAGAACGAGGCCCGGAGGTCGTGCCGACGGAGCAGCTCCAGAATTCGTGGGACGCCGACGCGCGCGCCGTACTCACCCTGCGCCAGGCGCCCGGGTGAGGTCGAGCCCTCGCGAAGCGTGCTCGTCTCGTGGTCCGAGTCGAACGACAGGGCCACGCACACCCGCGCGCCGTTCTTCCAGCGCGTCGGCTTCAGGGAGCGGCCGGCCCGCACCTTGTTCACGGCGTTGCGCCAGCGCGGCTCCTCCCACGTCCACGCCGGATCGCCGACGCCGTTGCCGGTTGCACGGAGGAGCGCGCGTGGCGCCGGTGCGCGCTTGCTCGCGATGGTGGAGGCTGACAATCGACGACGCATGACGTCCCCCTGTCTGGCGGCCACCCGACCGGCGAGTGTCGGTCGGCGTGGATCCCTGAGCGATGCTCAGGGGACCATAACGCGGGCTCGCGTCCGACGCAACGCGCTCGCCGCGCCCCTCGCCACGCCCGTCCGAATGCCGGCCGGGTGCCCACGCGGCTGAAACACGGCTATGATGAGTAGCGTCCAGTCTCGCTCGAGAGTCCTTCATCGCCAGGAGGAACGTCATGAAGCTCGGTCTCAGCATCGGCTACTCGGGCGCGGAGCTGCGCCTGCCGGTGGACAAGGTGCTGCTCGCGGAGCGTCTCGGGTTCGACTCGGTGTGGACGGCCGAGGCGTACGGCTCGGATGCGATCACGCCGCTCGCCTACCTGGCGGCCGTGACGAAGCGGATCCGACTCGGCACCGGCATCATGCAGCTCGCCGCGCGCCCGCCGGCCTCGGCCGCGATGGCCGCGGGCACGCTCGACGCGCTCGCGGGAGGCGGCCGCGTCATCGCCGGGCTCGGCGTCTCCGGCCCGCAGATCGTCGAGGGCTGGTACGGCCAGCCCTGGGGCAAGCCGTACTGGCGCATCCGCGACTACGTCGCCATCATGCGCAAGGTCTTCGAGCGCAAGGAGCCCGTGGCCCACGCGGGGCGCGAGATCTCGCTTCCTTATATAGGTCCCGGCGCGCTGGGTGTCGGCAAGCCGCTCATGACGATCCTGCACATGAATCCGCGGCTGCCGATCTGGCTGGGTACCGGCACCGAGGCCAACGTGAAGCTGACGGCGGAAATCGCCGACGGCTGGCTGCCGCTCGGGTTCGTGCCGCGGCTCATGCCGATGCTCCGGCCCTGGCTCGAAGAGGGCTTTCGCCGCGCGGGCGGCGGCAAGGGGTTCGCCGATTTCGAGATCCAGGCGCGCGCCGAGGCGACGATCACCGACGACGTGCGTGGCGCGCTCGCGCGCATGAAGCCGCGCGTGGCGCTCTACGTCGGCGGCATGGGCCACCGCGACACGAACTTTCACAAGGAGATGATGGTCCGCCGCGGCTTCGGCGACGCGGCGCAGCGCATCCAGGAGCTGTACCTCGCCCGGCGGAAGGACGAGGCCGTCGCCGCCGTGCCCGACGAGTTCTGCGACGAGATGTCGCTGGTGGGGCCGGTCGCGCGCATCCGCGAGCGCTACCGCGCCTGGGTCGACTCCGGCATCACCGGGCTGACGATCACCACCGAGCAGCCCGAGGCGATGGAGCTGATGGCGAGCCTCGCCGGAGGGACGCGATGAGCCTATCCATCCGCCAGATCCATCCCGTGTTCGTGGGCGAGGTGTCCGGGGTCGACATCACCAGACCGCTCTCGCCCGAGGAAGTGGCGGCCGTCGAGGCGGGGATGGATCGCTACGCCGTGCTCGTGTTCCACGACCAGAAGCTCACCGACGACCAACAGATGGCGTTCAGCCGCAACTTCGGCGCCCTGGAGGACGCGCGGGGCGGCAACATCACCCGGCCGGAAGACAAACGCCTCCAGGTGGGCATGAACGACGTCTCGAATCTCGGCCGCGACGGCCGGCCACTCGATCGCGACTCCCGCGTGCGCCTGTTCAACCTCGGGAACATGCTCTGGCACTCGGACAGCTCGTTTCGGGCGACCCCCGCCAAGTATTCACTCCTCTCGGCGCGCGGAGTGAATCCGACGGGTGGCAACACCGAGTTCGCCGACATGCGCGCCGCCTACGACGCGCTCGACGCGGGCCTGAAAGGGCAGATCGAGGACCTGGTGTGCGAGCACTCGCTGATGTACTCGCGCGGCTCGCTCGGCATGCTCGACTATTCGGAGGAAGAGCGGGCGATGTTCCGGCCGGTGCGCCAGCGGCTCGTGCGCACGCATCCGGTGACCGCCCGCAAGTCGCTGTACCTCTCGTCCCACGCCGGCGGCATCGTCGGCATGCCGATGCCGGAGGCGCGCATCCTGCTACGAGACCTGACCGAGCATGCGACCCAGTCGCGGTTCGTGTACGTGCACACGTGGCGGCTGTGGGATCTCGTCATGTGGGACAACCGGCAGATGATGCACCGCGTGCGCCGCTACGACGAGAGCCAGCCGCGCGACATGCGACGCACCACGGTCGCCGGTGACGCGCCCACGACCGCGCAGGTCCCGGCGTAGGGACGCGTCACGGGGTTCCTGACCCGCTGCCGGGGCTCAAATTGATGTCTGAAACATCAGACTGTTGACATCAACGCATCACCGGCGCATGCTGGCCTCATGCGCACGACGCTGACTCTCGACGACGACGTGGAAGCGCTTCTCAAGCGGGTCCTGTCCAGACGGAAGGCGAGTCTCAAGGCCGTGGTCAACGAGGCGTTGCGCCAGGGCCTGCGGCGCATGCACACCCCTCCGCAGCGGGGGACGCGATACCGGACACCGTCGGTCGACACCGGCCGGCCCTTGCTGCCAAACGTCGATGACGTTGCGGAGGTGCTCGCCATTGCCGAGGGCGAGCGGCACAAGTGATCCTCGTCGACGCCAACCTCCTCGTCTACGCCAACAACGTGTCGTTTCCCCAGCATGAACGCGCCCGGAGCTGGCTGGACACCCGGCTCAACGGTAGCGCTCCGGTCGGACTCCCCTGGCCCAGCCTCCTCGCCTACGTCCGGCTGATGTCCAACCCCCGCGTTCTGGAGCGTCCGCGGTCGCTCGCGGAAGCCTGGCAACAGGCGGAAGCGTGGCTCGACTGTTCGCCGGCGTGGATTCCGTTGCCGACCGAGCGCCACCGGGAGGTTCTGGGCGAGCTCCTGCGGAGCACCGCGACGCGCTCGAATCTCGTGGCCGACGCCCACCTGGCGGCTCTCGCGCTGGAGCACGGGCTGACACTCTGCTCGACGGACTCGGATTTCGCCCGGTTTCCTGCGCTGCGGTGGGAAAACCCGCTCGCGTGAGGGCGGCGCCCTCCGGCACGGCCGGCGCACCGCCGTCAGGCGGCGCCGGAGTCGGCGAGCGGCGCGGCGTCGAGGCCTTCGAGGTGGGCGACGCAGTTGAGCAGGCGCACGCGCCACGGCGCCGGCCCGTCGACGATCGTCAGCGAGGTGTTCTCCCAGCGCTCGGGCACCGCCGCGTCCTCGGGCAGGATGAGATGCCGGGCGGCGAGGGAGCGGCACACGAGGCCGTGCGTCACGACCGCGAGGCCGCCTCCGGTGCCCGACGCCAGCGCCTGCACGCGCGCCCACGCCCGGTCGACGCGCGCGTGAAACAGGGGCCACGTCTCGCCGTTCGGGGGAGCGTAGTCCAGCGCGAACATGTCGTACTCGAGCTCCGCGTAGGGGGTGCCGCGGAGATCGCCGAAGTTCCGCTCCTGCAGTAACGGCTCGAAGGAGAGGGGGGCGCCGGTCGCGCGCTGCACGTGCTCGGCCGTGCTCGCGGCGCGAGCGAAGTCGCTCGACACGATCCGCGCGATGCCCTCGCGCGCGAGCCGGCGCGCCAGCCGCTCCGCCTGCGTCACGCCGCGGGGAGAGAGCGCGATGTCGGGACGCTGGACGATCCGGAGCGCGTTGCCCGCGGTCTCGCCATGGCGGATCAGGAAGAGCCGGCCCACCAGAAGAGTGTACGGCAAGACGAAAGCCCCTACGGAACGTCGATTGGGTCTAGTATCCCCACGCAAGGACGCCATGGTCAGCCCAAGGGGCCCGGTCGTGTCGCTCGCGAGGCACGGAGGCGAGATGAACCCTGCATGGAAATTCCCGCGATGGTCCGTGATGCTCGCCGCCGGCTGGCTGTGCGCGCTCCTCGCGGTGAGCCCCGTCGGAGACGCCGCGGCCCAGCCCAGGCCGACGTCCCAGCCGAAGCCGGACGGGGAGATGCGCTGGGCGTTGTACGTGACGCTGTCGCCCGTGTGGTTCGATCCAGGAGAGTTCCAGGGTCTCACCGCCTTCTGGGTGCTCTATGCCATCCACGACGCGCTCGTCAAGCCGATGCCCGGCAACCTTATGACGCCCAGCCTGGCGGAGTCCTGGACGGTGAGCGCGGACCAGCGGGTCTACGAATTCAAGCTCCGCGAGGGGCTCAGGTTCCACAACGGCGACGCCTTCACCGCCGAGGACGTGAAGTTCAGCTTCCTACGCGCCAAGGGCTCCAAGATCCTGCACGACAAGGTGCGGGACGTGTCGGTCGTCGATCCCTACCGCGTGCGCTTCCACCTGCACGAGGCCTGGCCCGACTTCATGACGTTCTACGGAACGCTCGTGAGCGGGGCGAGCTGGGTCGTGCCGAAGAAGTATGTCGAGCGGGTGGGCGATGATGGCTTCAAGAAGCAGCCCGTCGGCCTTGGCCCCTACAAGTTCGTGAGCCACGCGCCGGGTATCGAGCTGGTCATGGAGGCGTTCGAGGGCTACTGGCGCAAGGTGCCCTCGGTGAAGCGGCTCGTCTTCAAGAGCGTCCCGGAGGCGACCACGCGCGCGGCCATGCTGAAGCGGGGAGAAGTCGATGTCGCCTACCTGCTGGACGTTCCGCAGGCCCAGGAAGTGAAACGGGATCCCACGCTCAAGCTGGCCTTCTCCGGCGGGATCGCGATCTTCTTCCTGGATTTCCTCGATCAGTGGGACCCGAAGTCCCCCTGGGCCGATCAGCGCGTGCGGCTCGCCGCGAACTATGCCATCGATCGCCGGGCGCTGAGCGAGGCGGAGACGCTGGGCGCGTCCAAGCCCGCGGGCAGCATCGTCCCGCGCACGTTCGAGTTCGCGCTGCCCATCGAGCCGTATGCCTACGACCCGGGGAAGGCGAAGCAGCTGCTGGCCGAGGCGGGCTATCCCAACGGCTTCGATGCCGGGGAGCTGCATCAGCTGCCCCCCTATTTCTCGATGGGCGAGACGATCATGGGCTATCTCGGGGCCGTGGGGATCCGGCTGAAGATGCGGCCGATGGAGCGTGCGACCTACACCTCGGCGCTGCAAGCAAAGAAGCTGCGCGGGCTCTGTGTCTGTGGCACCGCGATCTACGGCAACGCCGCCTCGCGG
>QHSR01000007.1 GCA_003221635.1 Candidatus Rokuibacteriota bacterium
GCTCCTGCCCGGGCTTGAGGGCGTCGACCTTGATGGAGGGGTGGAGGTTGACCTTCACCTTGCGGCCCTGGGAGAGGATGGTGACGGTGCTGTCCTCGTTGGCGGCCAGGTAGACGCCGTAGGTCGAGGGCGGCGCGCAGAGCTTGTCGACCTCTTCCTTGAGCGCCGTGATCTGCTCGCGCGCCTCGTAGAGCGCGTTCACGAGCTTCTCGTTCTGATTGAACGCCTGCACGAGCTGCCGGTTCGCCTCGCGCAGCTTGTTCTCGAGGACCATGAAATCCTTGGGTGTGTCCTCGAGCTTTTTGCGGAGATGGACGGTCTCCGCCTCGAGCGACCGGATGTATGCTTGGAGGTCCTGCACCTGGATCTCGTACTCCGTGAGACGGCGGCGAGTGCTCGAATCGGACATGGACGCCGGAAGGAACTTCGAGAAGCCCTCGCGACTGGGGCTACTCTTCTTGTCGAACTCCTTCATAGCCCATCCCTTCTCACTTGACCCCTTGTGCGCCACTCAAGCACCGGCATGTGCCATGTGCTCGAAGTATAGGCGGCTGCAAAAAAGAAAGTCAAGGTTGGCAGGTAATTTACCGCTGGTTGACATGTTGAATTTTCTGTGTTTTTCCCCGACCCAATGGCTCCCTTGCCAGTCCGTCATCACTCCGCCGGTCGCCAGCGCCCCCGGCTTGAAGTACGAGCAAGTTCTGTACCCGATCGTTGCCGTGCTCTGCCGTCGAAACGAGTGGCAGGAATACAGGGTTCCACGTATAAAAGCTCAGATGCCCCCGCCGACGTCTGGTCGTGTCGCTGCCTTTCTGACTCTGCTGGTGACGATCCTTGTGACGATCCTGGTCGCACGGGCGCCCGTGATTTCGTCGGCGCAGGGCCCGAGCGCGCCGCAAGCACCGGGCCTCCGTCGCGAGCTCCGCATCGGTGCTCCTGGCGTGCCGGCGGTCCTCGATCCCGGATCAGCCCTCGAGGGAACAACGCCTCTCATCGCCCGGCAGGTCTTCGACACGCTTGTGGCCTGGCGTGAGGGGAGCACCGATATTGAACCGGCCCTGGCCACGCGCTGGAACGCGTCTCGGGATGGGCTCGTCTGGTCGTTCACCCTGCGCGAGGGGGTCAGGTTTCATGACGGCAGCCCGCTCACCTCGCTGGACGTCGCCATCAGCTTCGAGCGCCAGCTCCGTCCGGACGTCCAGACCGCCGGTCGTGCGTGGCCGGCCCTTCTCCGCGGCGCCCCCGGCGTCATGAAGGAGGTCCGCGCGCCCAACGCGCGGACCGTCGAGATCGTCCTCGCGCAGCCCTACGCGGCCCTGCTCACGGTGCTGGCGCATCCCGGTCTCGCCGTCGCGAAGTATTCGACGACCGCCGACGGGGCCGGGCGCTTTGTGGGCACCGGTCCCTATCGTGTCGTGGATGCCTCGAGCGGCCGCCTGGCGCTGGAGGCGGTGCCCGGCCACTGGGCGGGCCAACCGAAGTCCGAGCGGATGGTGTTCCTCGACGTGAGCGCAGACGACCATGCCGAGTCCGAGCTCGACGCGCGCTCGCTCGACGTGTGGTTCCCAGCGGGGCCACCGCGCCGCAACGAGGGGACGCTTTCGGCTCCCGGACTGCGCATCGGATATCTCACGTTCCAGACCGAGAAGGAGCCATTCTCACGAAAGACGCTTCGCCAGGCCGTCGCGGCAGGCCTCGATCCCGCCATCCTCGGTCTGTCGCTGGAGCGCGCGGCGCTCCCGCTGCAGTCATTCCTGCCCACCGGCGTCTGGGCGCGACGCGAGGGCTCCCCGATTCTCGGCGGGAGTCGCACGACGATGAGAGCGTTGCTCCGAGAGAGCCGATGGCCCAAAGAGGCGAGGCCCACGCTGCTGGTCGCCGCGGAGACGGCGCCGCTGAACCTGCCCAGGCTCGCGGAGACGATCCAACTGCTCCTGGGCGCGGACGACCTGTCGCTGAACGTCCAGGCGGAGCCCGAGCCGACAGTGCGCACGCTCCTGCAGGCAGGGGCCTACGACTTCGCGCTCGCGGAAGCCAGTGTCATCGGAGGCGACCCTCATCTTCTGCTGTACCCGCTCTCGACGAGCGAAGCCGCGACGAAGGGACCGCGCGCGCTGAACTTCTCCTTCTACCGGAACCCGCGGCTGGACGACGTCCTGATCAGGGCGAGCCAGCTCTCGTTCCGGACCGAGCGCCAGCGACTCTACCAGCGCGCCCAAGGCCTCCTGGCCGAAGAAGTGCCGTGGCTCCCGATATACGTGCGCCTGCAGTGGGCCGTGGCGCGTCCGGAGGTCCGGGGCCTGCGCCTTCATCCCACCGGCATCCACCGTCTCGACACGGTGAGCCTCGAGCCTTCGGCCGCCGTCTCGCCAGCCCCCGCCGTCTCGCCAGCCCCTGCCGCAACGCGCTGATCGGTGGAAAGCCGCGGCCTGCCAAAATCCGCGATGGCCCAAGGGGCCGGCCCGGCGCCGGCTCGCATCTGGAATGTCCCGCAAGGGCTGTCCGCGGGCCCGGCGCCGGCTCGCATCCCGAATGTCCCGCAAGGGTTGCCCGCCGGCCCGGCGCCGGCTCGCATCCCGAATGTCCCGCAAGGGTTGCCCGCCGAAACGGCGCCGGCTCGCATCTCTCCCAGGCCACCCTCGGTCCGAGCCGACCTCAAGGCCCCCGCTACAATGATAGAGTCTCAGCGGATGCCGTCCATCGCCGAGACCACCGTCGAGATGATCGAATGGGTCTTCCCGGAGCACGCGGGCGGGCCGGGGCAGATCCACGGCGGTCGCATGATGGAATGGATCACCAAGGCCGGCACGCTGGCCGCCTCGCGTGTCGCGCACGGCACCGTGGTTCTGGGCGCGATGGACGACATCGACTTCCTCCACCCGGTCAGGGTGGGGCAGATTGCGATCCTCCGGGCCCGGGTCGAAGCGGTGGGCACGAGCTCCCTGGAAGTGGGGGTCCGGGTCTTCGCCGAGGACGTCCTGACCGGGGAGCGCCGCGTGACCCTGAACTCGCACCTGGTATTCGTGAAGGTCGGCGAGGACGTCCGACCGCGGGCTGTCGAGGCGAAGATCCGACCCAGGGACGCCGCGGAATCGGCGCTCATCGAGGCCGCGCGGGCGCGACGGGAGCAGAGGCTGGCGCGCCTCGGCCAGAGGGCGGCGCGCCTCTCCGAGACCGTCGAGGCCGACCTGGATGCGAGCGACGTCGACGTCGGGTGGCGGTTCGAGTCCACTCGGAGCGTGCTGCCCGAGGACGCGCTCTTCGGCAACACCATGTTCGTGGGGAAGATGTTGATGGCGCTCGACGAGGCGGGCGGGATCCTCTCGATGCGATACTGCAAAGGGCTCGTGATGACGGCGTGCGTGGACGCGATGGATTTCTACTCGCCGATCTTCACGCACGAGGTCGTCACGTTCAAGGCGGGGCTCAATCACGTCGGGACGTCGTCGCTCGAGGTCGGCGTGAAGGTCCTGGCCGAAGTCCCGTGGACGGGCGAGGTCCGCCACGCCTGCACGGCGTTCCTGACCTTCGTACATCTCGGGCCCGACCTGCGTCCGCGCCCCTGCCCGCCGTACACGCCCACGACCGCCGGTGCTCGGCGCCGGTGGGAGGGCGCGGTCGTCCGGCGGGCACAGCGGCTCGAGCGCGTCAAGGGACTCAAGGCGATGCTGCTCAACGAAGGAGGGTAGGACGATGTCAGGGCATTCCCGGTGGGCGCAGATCAAGCGCAAGAAGGGCAAGACGGACGTCCAGCGCGGCAAGCTCTTCTCCAAGATCCTCCGCGAGATCACGGTGGCGGCGAAGAACGGCGGCGGCGACCCCAAGGCCAACATGCGCCTGAAGGCCGCCATCGAGTCCGCCAAGGAAGCGAACATGCCGCAGGACAATATCAAGCGGGCGATCCAGAAGGGCACCGGCGAGCTGCCGGGGGAATCGTACGAGGAGACCAGCTACGAGGGGTACGCGCCCGGGGGCGTCGCGGTCCTGGTCCAGGTGCTCACCGACAACCGCAATCGGACCGGCCCCGAGATCCGGCATGTGTTCGAGAAGCACGGGGGCAACATGGGCTCCTCGGGCGCCGTCGCGTGGATGTTCGAGCGCCAGGGGATCATCCAGGTCGACGCCGGGAAAATCGGCGAGGACGATCTGCTCGGAAAGGCGCTCGACGCCGGCGCCACCGACATGCGACGGGCCGAAAAAGCTTTCGAGATCATCACGGCGCCTGCTGAAATGGACTCGGTCCGCGAGGCGCTGCATCGGGCGAGCGTGCCCGTGCTCGAGGGCCAGGTCAGCTTCGTGCCGCAGTCGACGGTGCGGGTCGAGGGCAAGGACGCCACCGCCGTGGTGCGCCTGATCGAGGCGCTGGAGGAGTTGGACGACGTCCAGTCCGTCTACGCTAACTACGACATTCCCGACGAGGTCCTCGAGGCCATCTCGGCCGCTTAGCCTCCGGGTCCTTGGCGTCGATCCCGGCCTGGTCGGAACCGGCTACGGGCTGATCGAGCCGGTGCCCGCCGGCGTGGTTGTGCTCGACAGCGGCGTCATCTCGACCAGCGCCGACCTGCCGCTCGAGACGCGGATCCACTGGATCTACGACGCGGTGCGACGCGTGCTGGAGGCCCACACGCCCACGATGCTCGTCCTCGAGGATCTCTACGCCGAGTACCGGTTCCCGCGGACCGCACTCCTCATGGCCCACGCCCGCGGCGTGATCTGCCTCGCCGCGCGCCAGTGCGACGTCACCGTGCTCGCGCTGGCCCCGGCGGAGGTCAAGCGGGCGGTCGCGGCGAACGGCGCCGCCTCGAAGCACCAGGTGCAGCACTCCGTCCGCCGGCTCCTGAAGCTCGACGCCCTCCCGACGCCGTCCCACGTCGCCGACGCGCTCGCGCTGGCGCTCACCGGGTTCTCGCGTCTGGGCGGACGGCTGACGTGATCGCGACGCTGGGCGGGCGGCTGCGGCGCAAGCTCGAGGACCGCGTGATTCTGGAGTGCGGCGGCATCGGCTACGAGGTGTTCCTGCCGCCGATCGCCCTCCGCCAGATCGAGCACGTCACCGCCGGACCGGGCGAGAAGGGGAGTGAGCTCGAGCTGGTCGTCTACTACCACGCGACCCGCGACCAGCCGCGCCCGGTGCTGATCGGCTTCACGTCGGATCTCGACAAGGAGTTCTTCGAGAAACTGATCACCGTGAAGGACATCGGGCCGATGGTCGCCGCGCGCGCGCTGGCCATGCCCGTCGCCGAGCTGGCGGAAGCGATCGCGCGACAGGACGAGAAGTTCCTGCGCGGGCTGCCCGGCATCGGACCGCAGAAGGCCAAGAACATCGTCGCGCAGCTCCAGAGCAAGGTCGCCAAGTTCGCCCTGGCGCGCGCCGGCGCCGCCGCGGAGCCGATCGACACCGCCCCGGCTCCGGTCGACGCCGATGGCCTGCGCGAGCTGGTGTGGGAGATCATGGTCAAGCAGCTCGGCCACCGGCCGTCCGAGGCGTCACAGCTGATCACCGACGCGCTCCGCCGCCGGCCGTCCGTCATGTCGCCGGAGGAGCTGTTCGACGAGATCTACCGCGGGGAGAAGAAGTGACCGCGACGGCGCCCGACGAAGGCAAGATCTTGAGCCGCATCGCGGCGCCCGAAGAGGCGCAGTTCGAGCGCCAGCTCCGTCCCCGAACCTTCGACGAGTACGTTGGTCAGGAGCAGGCGGTCGCGAGCCTCCGCGTCTCGGTGGAGGCGGCGAAGCTCCGGCGAGAGTGTGTGGACCACGTGCTGCTCTACGGCCCGCCAGGGCTCGGCAAGACCACGCTCGCCGGGATCCTGGCCAACGAGATGGGCACCACGCTCGTGACGACCTCGGGGCCGGCCATCGAGCGGGGCGGCGACCTGATGGGTATCCTGACCAACCTCGGCGAGAACGACGTGCTCTTCATCGACGAGGTCCACCGGCTTCCCCGGCCGGTCGAGGAGCTACTGTATCCGGCGATGGAGGACTTCTCCGTCAACTTCGTCATCGACAAGGGCCTCCACGCGCGAACCCTCAAGTACTCGCTCCGACCCTTCACCCTGGTGGCGGCGACCACGCGGCCCGGAATGCTGTCCGCGCCGCTGCGCGAGCGCTTCGGCATCTTTCACCACCTGGACTTCTACTCGGAGGGCGAGCTGACCCGGATCGTGACGCGCTCGGCGATCATCCTCGAGTCGCGGGTCGAGCCGGACGGCGCCGTCGAGATCGCGCGCCGCTCCCGCGGGACGCCGCGAATCGTGAACCGGCTGCTCCGACGCGTGCGCGACTACGCGCAGGTGAAGGGTGACGGGAGCATCGCCGAAGACATCGCGCGCCGCGCGCTCGACAGCGAGGGCGTCGACGCGCGCGGCCTCGACCGGCTCGACCGGCGTTTTCTCGGCGCGATCGTCGATCACTACGGCGGGGGCCCGGTGGGCCTCGAGGCGATCGCGGCCACCATCAACGACGAGGCGGAGACGCTGTCCGAGATGGTCGAGCCCTATCTCCTGAAGATCGGCTTCATCGTGCGGACGCCCACCGGTCGGCGGGTGACCCGCGAGGCGTACCGGCACCTGGGCAAGCAGCCACCCGCCGCGGCTCCTGGCCAGCCGGGACTCTTCGAATAGTCGTGAACGAATAGTCGTGAACGACGTCGGTAAAATCCTCATCGCCTTCGGTCTCCTGATCGCCCTCGTCGGCGTCGTGCTCGTGCTCGTCGGGCGCGTACCGTGGCTCGGCCGGCTGCCCGGCGACATCCACATCCAACGCGGAAACTGGACCTTCTATTTTCCGCTCGCGACGTCGCTCCTGCTGAGCGTCGTCCTCACGCTCCTGCTGTACGTGCTGGGTCGCCGATGAGCCGCCTGCTCGCGGCGGCCGCCATGATGGCGCTCTCGGGCGCGGCCGTGGGCACGACCGACACGATCCGCGTCGCGATCGTGGAAAGCGCGCGCGTCGCGGAGTTCCGCGGCGTCGGTATCGAGGTGAGCGAGCTCCGCTGCCCCGCGTGCTCGGGGCGCGCATGGCGCGCGGACGCCGTGAGGGCGGTCCCGAACAGCCAGGGCGTCGAGATCGACGGGCAGTGGGCGCCGGGGTTTCGGCTGACGAGCGACTCCCCGATCCGGATAAACGGGCGCGAGTACCCAGCGGCCGTCGAGGTGGTCCGGAACGGCGAGGGCCTCACGGTCGTCAATGAGCTGCGTCTCGAGGAATATCTCGTCGGCGTCCTGCGTGCCGAGACCGGCGAACGGTGGCCGAGCGAGACGCTCCGCGCCCAGGCGATCGTGGCGCGGACCTATGCGGCCTACCACCGGGCGCTGAACGGCGCGAAGCCGTATCATGTCGTCGCCTCGACGACACACCAGATGTACATCGGGCGCGTGCCGGCGTCCTCCCCGATTTGGGACGCGGTGCGCGACACCGTCGGACAGGTGCTCCTCTGGGAGGGCGAGCTGTTTCCGGCGTTCTACCACTCGGCGAGCGGGGGCTACACGGAAGACCCGCGCACCGTATTCGCGGCCCGGAACATGCCCGCGCTCAAGGCGATCCGCGACGAGTTCTCGACGGCCTCGCCGCACTTCTACTGGAGCCTCGACCTCCGGCTTGCCGACCTGTCCGAGATCCTCCGGCGGAACGGCTTCGACGTCGGCGGCGTGACGGCCATCGATGTCCACGAGCGCACGGCCTCGCTCCGCGTGTCGATCCTCACGGTGCGCGGCACGCGTGGCTCCGCGCGGCTCCGCGGCAACGACTTCCGGCGCATGATCGGGTACGAGACCATCAAGTCCACGCTCTTCGCCGTCGCGCTGGACGGCGCGGTGGCCCACTTCTCCGGCCGCGGGTACGGCCATGGCGTTGGCATGTCCCAGTGGGGCGCCAAGGGGATGGCCGAGCAGGGGTACACGGCCCAAAAGATCCTCGAGTACTACTACCCGGGGACGACGCTCGGCTCGCTCGGCGCGCGCTGATGGAGCGGAGCCGGTCCGCGCCCGACCCGGGCCATCCTCGGCACGAGCCGGGCTCATGGAACCCGATCCAATGGCCGGACTTCGAGAAGGTGGACATGCGCGTCGGCGTCGTCACCGACGCCCGCGAGTTTCCCGAGGCCCGGCACCCGGCGTACCGGCTCTGGATCGATTTCGGCCCGCTCGGCATCAAGCGCTCGAGCGCCCAAATCGCGGCGTACTATCGTCCGGGGGACCTGATCGGGCGCCGGGTGGTCGCGGTCGTCAACTTTCCGCCGAAGCAGATCGGTCCGTTCATGTCCGAGGTCCTGGTGCTCGGCGCCTACGACGACGCCGGGGAAGTCATCCTGCTCCACCCCGACAAGCCCGTCGCGCCGGGCTCGAAGATCGGCTAAGCTCTCGGCGCGCTTCCCCCTCACGCGGGGGCGCGCATCTCGCGACCGGAGGGAGGCCTGGCGATGAGAGTCGGTATCTCGCTGACGAGCAGTCACACCGTGAGAGATCCCCGCGCCGGCGCGCGCTGGATGATCGAGCGTGCCGCGGCCGCGCGGCAATCGGGCCTCGACTCCCTCTTCGTCGGCGACCATCACGCGACGCCGGCGCCTTATTATCAGAACGTTCCCATCCTCGGCCGGTTGCTGGCCGAATGGGGCGCCGCGCCGGCGGGCTGCCTGTTTCTCCTGCCGCTCTGGAATCCGGTGCTCGTGGCGGAGCAGGTCGGGACGCTCGCGGCGATCGCCCGCGGCCGGTTCATCGTCCAGTGCGGTCTCGGCCACGACGAAGCGCAGTTCGCGGCGATGGGCACGCGCCTTCAGTATCGACCCTCGGCCTTCGAGGAATCGCTGTCCATCGTCCAGCGCCTGCTGCGGGGCGAGACCGTCAGCTCGTCGGGCCGCTTCGTCTTCCGGGACGCCCGAGTGGCGCTGCGGCCGGCCGAGAACGTCGAGTACTGGGTGGGCGCCAGCGCAGCTCCGGCGATCGATCGCTCGGCTCGCCTCGCGGAGGGCTGGCTCGCCTCTCCCGCGCTGACGCTCGAGGAGGCGCGTGACCAGGCTGCGTTCTATCTGGAGCGCTGCAAGGCCCACGGCCGGACACCCACGGCCGTGGCCATCCGCCGTGACATCTACGTCGGCGAGTCGGTCGCGGATGCCGACGCGGTCGTGGAGCGCGTCCTGACCGCCGGCTACCGCGGGCTTCCGCCCTCGGCGCTGATCGCCGGGCCCGTCGCCCGCGTGGTCGAACGGTTCAGCGCGCTCGCGGCGCTCGGGTACACCGACATCATCGTGCGCCACCTCACCGACGATCATCCAAAGGTGTTGGGCTCACTCGCGCGGTTGCGCGAGGTCAGAGAGGCGCTCGCAAGCGTGTAGTCCGGGCGTTTCGGGCAAGCCGTGGCGCTCCTCGAATTTACGACTGTACACTGACGTGCCGTGGACCTGTCGGAGCTCGACTACGATCTGCCGTCCGAGCTGATCGCGCAGACGCCCGCCCCATCGCGGGACGCATCGCGGCTCCTCGTGGTCGACCGCGCCCGCGCTGGCTTGGAAGACCACATGTTTGCCGAGCTCCCGGATCTGCTGCGCGCGGGCGACTGCCTCGTCGTCAACAACTCGCGCGTGATCCCGGCGCGGATCCTGGCGCGGGATGCCGGCGGGCGCCCGGTCGAGCTGCTGTTCATCGAGCCGGTCGACCAGCATCGCTGGCGCGCGCTGGTGCGGCCGGGGCGCCGCTGCCGCAAGGGCGTCGAGCTCGTGGTCGATGACGCGCCGGCGTTGCGGCTGCGCATCGTCGGCGT
>QHSR01000008.1 GCA_003221635.1 Candidatus Rokuibacteriota bacterium
AAGCCGGCAGCCGGCTATGACAAGAAGACCATGGCCGTGGACATTCACGAGCTCACCTCCTCGCTGAAGCTCGATCGGGTGCGCATCGTCGGCCACGACATCGGGCTGATGATGGCCTACGCGTACGCCGCGCAGTTCCGGGAGACCACCGAGCGGGTGGTGCTGATGGACGCCTTCCTGCCCGGGATCGGCAACTGGAAGGACGTGTGGCTCCTGCGCGACCTCTGGCACTTCCACTTCTACGGCGACGTGCCGCTGGCGCTGGTGAAAGGCCGTGAGCGCACCTACCTCGAGCACTTCTGGAACGACTTCGCCGCCGATCGGAAGCGCTCGGTGCCCGAGGCCGATCGCCGGCTCTACGCCCGCGCCTACGCGCAGCCTGGGGCCATGCGCGCTGGCTTCGAGTACTTCCGCAATTTCGAGCGCGACGCCCTGGACTTCGCCCGGATGGGCAGCACGCGGCTTTCCATGCCGATGCTGGTCCTACGCCCGCGACTTGACGCGACCTGAAATCACCGATTTCGTCGGCTGAGGGGTCAGGTCCTACGCGGTCGATCCGCTCTCTAGACGCTTCATCATCACCGCCGTCTCCACGCTCTGCGCGAGGTGCTCCAGATCGACGGGTTTGGTGACGTAATCGAACGCTCCGCGCGCCAGCGTTCGTCGAGCGAGGGCGGCGTCGGACGTGCCACTGACCATGATGATTTTGACAGCGGGCGCTACGGCCTGGATCGCCATCAGGGCATCCGCTCCCGAGAGGCCTGGCATCTCGATGTCGAGGAGCACGACGTCCGGAGGGTCTTCCACGACGGCCCGGAGGGCGTCGGCCCCGCTTGACACGCTCCGGGCTGTATAGCCTTTTAGCATGGCAAATTCACTCAACATCTCACGCAGGGCCGGGTCATCGTCCACGACAAGCACCCGCCCCGGCGACGCTTCGCGTGCCGCGGACACCGGTGCGGTATTCGGATCGCGCGCCGTCGTTGGCACTGCACCCGGCTGGGGTGTGTTCGACCCCGTAAGCGCCGACAGAAGATCGGGCAGACCCACGGGCTTCGCGAGGATCGCTCGAACGCCGAGCATTGACGCCTGGCGGTGCAGGTCGGTGTCGGTCCCACCAGTGACGATGACCACCGCGATTGTCGGATCGAACTTGACGATCCGTTTCAGGGCGTCGATCCCGCCGAGCCTCGGCATCGCGAGATCCAGGATGATGGCGTGGGGGCGATTGCGTTTGACCTGGAGGAGCGCCTCAAGCCCGTCCTTCGCCTCGAGCACGTGAAAGCCTTGCAGGCGGATGTACTCACTGAATACGGCACGCATCTCGGCGTCGTCGTCGACGACGAGCACAGTCTGCGGGGCGGCGTGCTTGGAAATGGCCTGCTCCTTTGAGTTAACTGGCGCTCGGCCGTGCGGGGGCGACGCCGATCGCCGGCATCGTCAACCGGAAGGTGGTGCCAACGCCGAGTCGGCTCTCGACTGTGATCGCGGTGCCCGGTTGCTCCTCCACGAGGGATCGAACGATGGAGAGCCCAATCCCTGTCCCCTCCGCTTTGGTAGTGTAAAACGGCGCCCAGATTTGGGCGAGGGCGTCTGGCGCAATGCCAGGGCCCGTGTCTGTGAGCCGCTTCATACCGGGATTATGAACATCGTAGTCCAAGGCGGTGGCCAAGACCTAAAGGCACGCCGGCGCGTCCCGCGAGAGGCTGTAGAGGATTATCAGGATGGGGATCAAGTACATGTGCGCGCCGCTCCACATGAGCCCGCCACCGAGCATCTGATCGTCGACCGCGCTGATGCCGAGGGTCACCGCGAGCTTCACATAGTGGGGATAGAACGCTCGCTCCGGCACGGCCAACAGCATGCCGAGCGCTGTGTTCTGCGCGGTCGCGATGAGGAGGTACAGGATCTGGAAGCCGGGACGGGGCCGCGGCCGGAGCCGGGGCGCGGGCTGGATGATCGGCCACCAGAACAGGATCGCCGTCGCGAAGAACGTCACATGCTCGACGGCGTGGACGAGCTCGTGCTCGACCGCCGCGTCATACAGAAATGGCAGGTGCCAGAGCCACACGGTGGTCACGTGAAGGACGCCGGCCACCGGCAAGAATGTGAGCGCTGACAGCGCCGCGCGGAATCGTGCGCGCCGCCGGAGCGGCGCCGCCACTGGCCCCCGGACGCGGCGCGGCAGCCCCCAGAGGACGAGCGGCAGCGGGTTGCCGAGCAGGAGAAGCGGCGCCGCCATCATCGTCAGCAGCAGGTGCTGGCCCATGTGGATCGAGAACCGCGCCGCGGCGAGGTCATCGAGGGGCGAGAGAAGCGCGGCCGCAATCGTGACGAGTCCGAGCGCGTAAAGCACCAGGCGCCAGAGCGGCGGCGCGTGCCCGGCCGCGCGGAGCCGCCGCCAGCCGCACGCATATCCGGCGGCCAGACCGGCGAGCACAAAAGCGAGAACCGTCTTGAGGGCCGCCTCGACCATGGCCGGCGTTATCTCACGCGACGACGAGGGCGTCGAGCAATGCGATCACCTCTGTCGCAAATCGCCGGGATCACCCGGAGCGCATTGTGGATGCGAGCCGAGTATCGCACGGCGGCGCGCAGGGTTTGTGACATCGCTCAGTCGACGCGTGAGTGCGGGGCTCGGCTGGTGCTCGTGGTGGCGCTCGGCTAGACTCCCGGCAGTCGTCCTCCGCCGAGGTGCCCGACAGAGGAGAGCCGATCATGGAACGCGCAACAACAAGCGCAGGGGGAGCAAGAAGCTCCTCCCCGTGCTCACGATCAGAATGGTCGGCCGTTCGGGCGGCCGCCGTTGCCGGCGCCGTTCGTTGTCTAGGGACGTGCGAACAGTGAACGCGCAGGCCGGGCTGCGAGGCGGAACTCCCGATGCGGCCCACGGGACCAAGGCGCGGTGCAAGCAGTACGCGACGATGCTGCTCATCGTTGCGACCGCGCTCGCGGGGTGTTCGTCGATGCACAAGACGCTGGTGACTTCTCAAGGCCCGGCCGCCATCAAAGGCCCGATTGCCCAGCCGGTCTGGAAGGTTGGAAACGAGTGGGCGTATCGGTACGAAAGCCCATCGGGGACGGGGACCTTCGTCTGGCGCCTGGACCGCATAGAGAATCTCGCGAACGAGCGACACTACGTCATCACGGCCGGCACTCGTGAAATCTTCTACCGCGTCGCAGACTACGGGTTGACCAAGGAGACCCTGGATGGCAAGACTGTCCGCGAGATCTCTCCATCCACCTGGAGATGGGTCGCATTTCCGCTGAGCGTCGGCCTGTCGTGGGACATGAAGTATGTAGAGGCCAGGCCGAACGAGCAGCCGGAGAACGTCGAGCGCCGATGCGTGGCCGAGGGGGAAGAAGCCGTTACCGTTCCGGCCGGCACGTTCGCCACCATCCGGGTCGTCTGCAACGATACGCGGAGCAATTCCTGGGTGATCACGGTGTGGTACTCACCGGAAGTCAATCACATGGTGAAGGATGAGTATTCGATGAGGACCGGTGGGCGCGGGTCGCGTGAGCTACTGAGGTTCAGGCTGAAATAACACGACGAGCCACCGAACCCGTCGGACGCGGGGGGGCGTCTCCCCCCCGCGTCCGAACACCGAGCACCGACGCTCACGCAGCGAGCGCCGACTGCTCAACGCTGACTGGCACCGTCTGCGCCGTCAGTTCCTTCCTGAGCGGCACCTCGACGTTGAGCTGGCCGTTGCGATACGTCGCCTTGACGGCCTTGGCGTCGACCTCGTCCGGCAGCGTAACCGTGCGCTCAAAGCTGCCGTAGGCGATCTCCCGGCACCAGTAGTCATCTCCGGGAATCTCCTCGACGGCCTTCCGCTCGCCGGAGATCGTCAACATGCGGCCCCTCACACCGACGTGGATGTCACCAGGGTCGACACCCGGTACATCGCACCGGACGACGGTCTTCCCATCGCGGGCATACACCTCACACGCCGGCGTCCAAGCCACCCTGGACGAGCCGTCCGGCTCGAGGGCGCGCCCGAAGATAGCGTCCATCTGGTTCATCCACTCGAAGGGAGAACGCCGAGCAAACGTGAACATAATGCCTCCTCCTTTCTCATCTGAGCTGGTGGCCCGTGAACCGAACCGGAAGGGTCGAGACGCAACGCCCCGAACCCTCGGTCCGGCTGCGCGAGCCAGGAGGTTTAAGCCCCGCAACCGCCCCGCGGGATCCTCCCATTAGTGTAGGTAGCAAACAGTCTGCAGCTGTCAAGGGACCGACCCGGCTCCAGGCTGCCGCGCGCGGTGCCGCCCCCGCGGATGCCGCTGGTTTCCAGTGGTAGGGTCACGCTTCGCGGCGGCGTGCGCTCGTGGGCGGAGAGCAAGGAGGCCGAGCGTGCCGCTTGGGCGGCGCCCGGAGTCTCCCAGGTGGAGAACCTGCTCACGATCATTCCGCAACCAGCGTTCGACTGGCGCGACTCCGCACTCGATGGCTCGGGGCCGTGAGGCCCCGGCCATCGAGCGTCGGGCGTCACGAAGGGATTCGGGCGCTGGTGGGCCAAGCCCCTATCAGGAGACCAGCGGCAGCCAGATCCTGAAGGTTGCCCCGCGACCGCGGGCACTGTTCACAGAGATTTTCCCACCCTGCCCTTCGACGAGTGCACGGCAAATCGCCAATCCCAGACCGACGCCGGGCGCCTCCATGTGGCGGGCGGCACTTCCCCGGAAGAACCTCTCGAAGAGCTGGGGGATCTCGTCCTCGGGGATTCCTGGACCCGTATCAGTCACAGCGACCACAACCGCGCTTCCCTCGATCGCGACGCCGACTCTGACCTCACTGCCCAAGGGCGAGAACTTGACCGCGTTGTCCAACAGGTTCGCGACGACATGGCTCAACGCGGCCGGGGAAACGTTCACGGCGAGTTTCGATGGGATATCCATCACCAGCGCCACGTTTCGGCGAAGTGCCTCAGGGGCCAGACGTTTCCCTGCCTCGTGGAGAATCGCTGTCAAGTCCACTGGCCGTAGCGCCTCAGGCGGTCCACCTGCGTCCAGGCGGGCTAGCATGAGTAGCTCATCGGTCATGCGAGAGAGTCGCTCGACCTCGCTCAGGCACGACCGCAGCGCTTCCTCGTACCGGGCACGTTCTCGGGGCCGGCGCAACGTCACCTCGAGTTCCGCGCGGAGGCGCGACAGTGGTGATCGGAGCTCGTGAGAGGCATCGGCCGTGAAGCGACGCTGAGCTTCGAAGCTCTGCTCGATTCGAGCAAGCATGTCGTTGAGCGTCTCGACCAGGCGAGCCATCTCATCCCGGGTGCCCGGATGCGGGACCCGCTCGGCAAGCGCCGACTCCCCGATCATCCTCGCGCGCCGGACGATCTGATCAATGGGACGCAACACCGCCCGCGCCAGCATGGCGCCCGTCAGCACGACGGCGCCGAGAATGCCTGCGGACATCGCGAGAAAAAGGAGTCGCGCCAAGCGCAGGGTCGCAGCGGCATCGTCGAGTGAGGCTCCAACCTGAATCGCATAGGCGTGATCACCGATCTGGACGGGCATCGAGAGAAGTCGCACCCGTTCGTCGCCGAAATCGGCCAAGGTCTCGAAGACCCTCTCGCCGGTGCGCAACTTCGCCAGGAGAGACGCTGACGTCGGAAGACGCGCGGTGCCCAAGTTCAAGCTGCGAGCGATGACTCGACTGTCCAGGTCCACGATCTGGATGAACTTGTCGAGCCGCGGAAAGGACGGCGGAGCCGTACCGGGGAACATCTCATGGATGTGGAGCGGGTGGCTCAAGTCGGCCATCGTCGCATTGGCTTCGGTCAGGGCCAGATCCAAGAGCGCTTGGTCAACTTGGCCAACCACCAAATGGGAAAACGCCCAGTCGGCACCGAGCGACGTCATCGCCAGAATCAGGCCGACAGGCCTCCTCGAACTGTATGGAGAAGCTGGGGGCTGCGCTCCGCGTCTATCTTTCTCCGGAGGTGGCTCACGTGTACGTCCAGCAGGTTCGTGAGGACTTCAGGCTCCGCCGCCCAGACTCGTTCGGCGAGCGATGCGCGACTCACCACTTCGCCTGCGTGACGCATGAGAACTTCGAGGATCGCGTATTCCTTTGGTGTCAGGCTGATATGCACGCCACCTCGCGTCACCAGGTGGCTCAACGGGTCGAGCGTGAGATCGGCGACCCTGAGGACGACAGATCGAGTCAGGTCCGAACGTCGCAAGAGGGCATGGATGCGAGCCAAGAGCTCCGAGAACCCAAACGGTTTGGTGAGATAGTCGTCGGCGCCCGTGTTGAGTCCTGTGACCCGATCCTCGAGTGAGTCGCGAGCCGTGAGCATGAGGATGGGCGTGGAGATTCCCCGTTCCCGCAGATTCCGGCACACGACGATTCCGGCCTTGTCCGGCAGGACCCAATCCAACAAGATCACGTCGTAGTCGTTGACGCTCGCCATCTCATCGCCCGCCTCGCCGGAGTGCGCGACGTCCACGATGAAGCGCTCTTCCTGCAAGCCGTCGGCGAGCAAACGCGCGGCCTTACGATCGTCCTCGATGACCAGGATTCGCATCCAGTAGGCGTACGATACTATCAACCTTGCGTAGGGGGCAATCGACTCACCCCTGGGTTGCCGGCCGAAAAATCCTTCCTGAAGAAAACTTCAGGCAGGCCTTCAGGATTTCTTCATTCATCTGTCCTTATGCTCCCGCTCGACGCGGAGACCGGGAGAGACTATGAACCGATACGCGTTCTCGCTTGGCTTCATCGGACTGCTCGTCGTCGCGTCGTCACCTGGCGCCGTCGCCCACACCAAGGGGCTCACCCTCAGCCGGTTCGGCCTGATCGACGTCTCCCTGCAGGCCAACGTCGCCTACGTGAACTTCGACGACCCCAAGAAGGTCGACTTCGACAAGATCGGAGATCGGCATGAGAAAGGCTTCAACCTGACGAGCTTCGATCTCTCGCTCAGCGGCCAGGTACCCGAGTTCCCGCTGAAGTTCGCGATGTTCCTGACCTTCGAACAGGACAAGGCGAGCATCGAGGAAGCCTTCCTCTTCTTCCACAAGCTCGAGGAGTTTTCCCCGGTGCTCGCCGACTTCCAGGCGACAGTGGGTCAGTTCAGGGCAAAGTTCGGACAGTTCAACCAGATCCACGACCACGAATGGTTCCTCGCGGATCCGCCCTTGATCCACACGAAGTTCCTCGGCGTGGATGGCGTCCATCTGCTGGGCGCCGAAGTGACCTATCAGGTGCCGATCCCCTACTTCCTCCAGTTCGCGCTCTCGGTCCAGAGCAAGGGCGCGCTGGACGGCTTCCCGGCGGCGACCAGCAACACGCCTCCCACCTTCGCGCTGCGCACCGCCGGCGACGTGGTGGTGTTCCCCAGGATCGAGACGTTCTTCGACCTGACGGACACAACGGATTTCTCCCTGGGGGTCTCCGGCGCCATCGGCAGGAACAAGCCCACGAGCGACGACCGCACCTATCTGATCGGCTCGGACGTCATGCTTCGTTGGAAGTCGGGCGGCGGGAGCTGGCCGTACATCCGGTGGCTGACCGAAGCCATCTGGGCCGTCCGAGAGAATCCCATCGTCCAGGCGGGCGCCAACAAGGGGCTTCAGGTGGACAGCGACGTGGTCGGCGGGTTCTTCACGGAGCTCGGCTACCGGTTCTCGCAACACTGGCAAGTGACCGGGCGCGTCGACTACGTGGGAATCCCCAAGGGGAACGAGGACGAGCACCTTCGCCTCACGGGCGGTCTGCGATACCTGATCACCTCGATCGCGAAGATCGGCCTCCAGTACGAGTACAGCGCGCTATCGGGCCGCGATAAGCCCTACAGCGCCGTCTTCGTCCAGTTCAACGTGGGGCTGGGCACCGTGACCCCGGGCGTCGGAAAATTCCTGGATCCGTTCTAGTCTTCGTCCAGTGTGGAGAGCAGAAGCGGCGATTGGCCGAGACCCCACTCCTGCACCCCAGGGCGCAGCCGGAGGAGTCCCATGCAGGCACGTAGCTCCCTGACGGGGATCGTGATCGTGCTGACCGCCGTATGCCTCGTCATCGGCGGCGCGACTGCCCACGACGACACCGGGCTCCCCCGTCCCGATCTACGGCGCGGCGGGCCGACGCTCAACGTCGTCGCCACGCTCGAGCACTACGGCTCGATCGCAAAGGTCATCGGTGGCGAACGGGTCAAGGTGAGCGTGATCGTGAAGGGCTCCCAGAACCCCCACACGGTCGCCGTCAAGCCGAGCTACTCGGTGCTCTTCAACAAGGCCGATCTCCTGGTCGCGAACGGCCAGCTCATCGAGCTCGGCTGGCTGGACGTCGCGCTCATCAATGCGAGGAACGCCAAGATCCAGGAGGTTCATCCTCAATCTCGGCGTCGGTGGCACGCTGAAGCTCGGCAATCACCACTACTGGCTCGACCCGGGCAACACGGCGATCATCGGGCGAAACATCGCCGAGAAGCTGGCCGAGGTCGACCTGCCCAATGCGGCGTACTATCGCGGCAACGAGGAGCACTTCGCCATGCATCTCGGCGAGAAGCTCAAGGAATGGGACAAGCTGATGGAGCCGTTCCGGGGGATGCAGCTCGTCAGCTACCACCGGAGCTGGAATTATCTGCTGCGCCGGCACAACCTGAAGGTCTTCGACTACATCGAGCCGAAGGAGACGCTGCCCCCAAGCGCGGCCTACATGGCGTCTCTGGTCGACCGCATGAAGCGGAGCGGGATCAAGGTCATCCTGGCGGAGACGTATCAGAACAGGCCGATCATCGACGAGATCGCACGGCAGACCGGGGCCAAGGCGCTTGTCCTCCCGAGCTCGGTCAGCGAGGACCTGGGAATCAAGACGGTGTTCGAGTTCTTCGACCGGATCTACAGCGAGCTCGTCCCCGCCCTGCGGGCGGCCAAGACGTCGTCGTGAGATCCCTCCCTCTCCTCCTGGTCGGCCTGATCGCGCTCGTGCCCGCATGGGCCGAGGCCAGCTTGAGCGTCGTGGCCACCACCGAGCACTACGCGGCCATCGCTCGAGTGATCGGCGGGGACCGCATCTCGGTAGCCTATCTCGCCAAGGGGTCTCAAGATCCCCATGCGATCCTCCCGAGGCGAAGCTTCTCGGTGCCCCTGAACCGGGCCGATCTCCTGGTCGTGAACGGTCAGGGTCTCGAGACGGCGTGGCTCGCGACCGCTCTCACCGAGTGCACGAACAACCGGGTCCAGGAGGGCAAGCCGGGCTACCTCGATGCCTCGACCGGGGCGACGCTGATCCCGTACGATCCCGCCGAGCTGAAGGCCGCCCTCCTCGTCAGGACGCTGGTCGCGCTGCAGTCCCTGGTCATCCCGAAATCGCCGGAAGTCGCGGCCGCGAACAACCACCACTATTGGCTCGACCCGGAGAACGGGATCGCGATCGCGAAGGCCATCCTCGACAGGCTCTCGCTGCTCGATCCATCGAACGCAACCCTCTTCCAGGCGAACCACGATCGCTTCGCCGCCAAGCTGAGGGAGAAGCTGGTCGAGTGGGACTCCCAGATGAAGCCCTTCGAGGGGACCGAGATCGTCAGCTACCATCGGAGCTGGACCTATCTGGCCAGACGGCACGGCCTGAGGATCGTGGCCTACGTCGAGCCGAGCGAGCCTCTCATTCTCAGCGTGACGAACGTGTCCAACCCGCCCGATCGGGACGAGAAAGCCGCGCTGATCGCGAAGATGACCCAGAGTCGCGTGAAGCTGATCGTGGCCGAGGCGTATCAGGATCCGGCCCTCCTCCAGGAGATCGCCCGCGCCACCGGGGCCTCCGTGCTGACGCTGCCGTCATCGGTGAGCCAGACCGACGGGGTGGACGACTACTTCGCCCTCTTCGATCAGCTCTATCGGAAGCTGAGCCAGGCGCTGGGCGCCGCGAGGGCGCCCCGCTGATGCCCCCGCTCCTTGCGGCGCACGATCTCTCCATCGGTTACGGCGGGCGCCCCCTCCTGTCGGACATCGACCTCTCGATCGAGCAGGGCGACTGGTGGGGCGTCGTCGGTCCCAACGGTGCCGGCAAGACGACGCTCATAAAGACCCTCCTCGGAATCATCCCGGCGCTCCGGGGGAAGATCGAGCGCAGACCGGGTCTGAGCTTCGGATACGTCCCCCAGCGCGGGGTGATCGACGACATCTTCCCGCTGCCCGCCCTGGACGTCGTGGTGATGGGACGCTACCCCCGCATCGGGCCGTGCCGGCCAGTGACACGGGCCGATCGCGAGCTCGCCCTCCGCTACATGGAGCGGGTGGGGATCGCCCATCTCGCGCGCAAGCCCTTCCGCTCGCTGTCGGGGGGCCAGAAACAGCGGACCTTGATCGCTCGAGGACTCGTGCCGGAGCCGGACGTCCTCGTGCTCGACGAGCCCACGGATGGGATGGACCTCGCGGGGGAGACCGGGATCATGGAATTGATCTCGGACCTGCAGCGCGGCTCCGGCCGGACTCTGCTGATGATCAGCCATTCGTTGAACCTCGTCGCGAACCACGCAAAGCAGTTGATGCTCATCCACGGCGCCGAAGGCGTCTTCAGAACGGGGATGACCGACGAGTTGCTGAACGGCAAGACCCTCGAGGAAATATATCACCTGAGTGTCGACGTGCACTCGTTCGCGGGCCGGCGATTCCTCTTCGCGCACGGGTCGACGGATACGAAGGAGAAGGCGTAGGGGTGGACTTCCTGAGATCGGTGCCCGTCTTGTCCGGCCTCCTCCTCGTCGAGCGGAACGGGATGACCTTCCTCGATGCGCTGCCGATTCTCCAGAATGGGATCCTGGCTGGCGTGGTCGTGGCGCTCGTGAGCGCTTTCCTGGGCGTCTACGTGATCCTCAAGCGCATCGTGTTCGTCAGCGCGGCGATCTCCCAGATCTCCTCCCTGGGGGTGGCCTGCGCCTTCTTGGTCGCGGTCTTCTTCGGACATCACGCGAGCGAAGTGAAGTCACAGTTCCTGAGCGGACCGGGGTTGACCTCGGTCGTGTTCGCCTGTGTGGCGGCGATCATCCTGGCCCGGCAGGTGAGCGAGAAGAGGATCACCCGAGAGAGCATCCTGGGCATCGGCTATCTCCTGCCCGCCGGGCTCACGTTGCTCATTCTCGACCTTCTGAGCGCTGAGGCGCACGCCATCGAGGATATCCTCTTCGGCAACTCGGTCTTCGTCTCCGTGGACCAGCTCCGGGTGCAAGTGGCCACCGCCGTCGCGGTGCTGCTCATCCACCTGCTCCTCTACAAGGAATTCATCTTCACGTCGCTGGATCCCGAGACCGCCACGGCCTGCGGCATGAGAACGCAGCTCTTCAACCGGATCCTGCTCCTGACCATCGCCTTCACGATCTCCGTGTCCATCATGTCCATCGGAGCGCTGCCGGTGTTCGCGTTCATGGTGATCCCGGCGTCCGCGGCGCTGACGCTCACGGAGCGCCTCAGGAACGCGTTCCTCCTGTCGGTCGTGTTCGGCGTTTCGGCGGCCCTCGTCGGTTTCTATCTGTCGTTCGTCTTCTCGCTGCCGACCGGACCGGCCATGCTGACAACCGCCGGGCTCTTTCTCATCCCCGGGGGCTTACGGACGCTCGTGCAGCGGTGGCGACTCGGCTGATCGGGGGCACCGTCCAGGAGAAATGGACGTCACGACGTCCGCGAGGTCGCAGCCTCTTCGCCGGTGCACATGCGCAGTTCTCGTGGGACTCGTCGTGTACTTCGCGCGGGCGCTGCCGGTGGGCCTTGTGGCGACGCCGCCATCGATCGCGCTGGCCCAAGGATCGCGAGCCGACGATGAGCTCGCGGAGGCGCAGCGCCTGAACCAGGAGGCCGCCGCGATCCGGAGCTCCGGAAAGTTCTCGGAGGTAGTTCCACTCGTCCAGCGTGCGCTCGCGATCCAAGAGAAGATCCAGGGGCCGGAGCATCCGGACGTCGCTGCGAGCCTCGACACCCTGGCCGGGCTGTACCGCGACCAGGGCAAGTACGCGGGGGCCGAGCTGCTCTACCGGCGGGCGCTGGCGATCGGAGAGAAGGTCCTGGGGCCGGAGCACCCGAGCGTGGCCGCGAGCCTCAACAACCTCGCGGGGCTCTACCACGCCCAAGGCAAGTACGGCCAGGCCGAACCGCTCTATCAGCGCGCTCTCGCGATCGGGGAGAAGACCGTCGGGCCGGGGCACCCGAACGTCGCGGCGAGCCTCAACAACCTGGCGCTGCTCTACATTGCCCAGAACAAATATGCGGAGGCCGAGCCGCTCCAGCGGCGCGCGCTCGCGATCCAGGAGAAGGCGCTGGGGCCAGAGCATCCAGATTTGGCCGCAAGCCTCAACAACCTCGCGGGGCTCTACCACGCCCAGGGCAAGTACGCGGAAGCCGAGCCGCGGTACCGGCGGGCGCTCGCGATCAGGGAGAAGGCGCTGGGGCCGGAGCACCCGGCGGTGGCTGAGAGCCTCTACGACCTCGCGGAGCTCTACCACGCTCAGGGCAAGCACGGGCAGGCCGAACCGCGGTATCGGCGCGCGCTCGCGATTCTCGAGAAGGCGCTGGGGCCGGAGCACCCGGATGTGGCCACGGTGCTGGAGAACTTGGCCGTGGTTCTGCGGAAGACGAACAGAACGGCCGAGGCAAAAGAAATAGAGGCGCGCGCGAGGACGATCAAAACCAAGCACTAAACGGTCCTCACGCTGCGTTCCTGCGCGCCACGACCGCCCCGTACCACCTCACCGATGCGAGTGGATCGGCAGCCCATCGTGGGCATGGCCGTCAATTCCGTGAAAGGTCTCTCCGCTTTGGGTGGCCGGGTCGACGTGCACTGTCACGCCGGATACGTGCGGGACCTGATGGAGAATTCTGTGGCGGATCTCTTTCGCCACCCCATGCCCCTCTGTGACACTCAAGTCCGCGTTGACCGCGACGTTGAGCTCCATGGTGAGACGATGGCCGATCCACCGAGCGCGCACCTCGGCCACATCGGACACACCCGACACGTGCTTCGCCGCGTGCTCGGCGGCGTCCAGGATCTCCGGGTCCACCCCGTCGAGCATCCGGGTGAACACCGCGTGAGCCGACTGCCAGACCAGGTGGAGGATCACCCCGGTGATCAGAAGCCCCATGAGCGGGTCAGCCAGCGGGTAGCCCAGCCAGACGCCGGCCGTCCCGCCCAGCACAGCCAGGCTGGTCACGCCGTCGGCGCGCGCGTGATACCCGTCCGCCACCAGCGCGGCGCTGCCGATCTCGCGGCCCACTTTGATTCGGAAGAGGGCCACCGCCTCGTTCCCGAGGCAGCCGATCACGGAGGCGCCAGCGACGGCCCAGAGATGCCCAACTGGCTGCGGGCGGAGCAGACGGAGCACAGACTCGTAGCCGGCGATCAAGACAGTGACCAGCATGGTCAGCACGATAAGCACGCCCGCCAGATCTTCGACGCGCCCGTACCCATAAGGAAAACGCCGGCTCGGCTTCACCCGGGCGAACGCAAAGGCGATCGCGAGCGGGATGGCTGTCGCGGCGTCGGCAAAGTTGTGGATCGTGTCCGCCAAGAGGGCCACGCTCCCGGAGATGACCACGACGCCAAGCTGGAGCAGGGCCGTTGCCAGGAGTCCGAGGAACGACCACTTGAGGGCCCACATCCCCCGATCTGTGGTCGCGATGGTCGGATCGACGATCCCGTGGCTGTGACGGTGCGAATGATCGTGCCGGTGCCCAGACGAGCCGGGTTTACTGGCTAGCGGAACGGTGAGGGATCCGATCACGAGTTTCCCAGGCCATCTTCAGGGTTTCTTAATGTTCTCGATGTTAGGGTGTCGCGGCGCCGGGGAGGACCCAACGATGGTGTCACGCGTGACCGCACCCTTGTCCCGCCGCACGCTGCTCAAGCTCGGGGGCGCGGCGGCGGCCGCGAGTACCCTCGGTCTAGGGCCCGACGAAGGCCTTGCGAACGGCGACGCACCATCCAAACCCGTTGCCGTGAAGCGCGGAGGCACTTTCCGCCTACGCATGAACCAGCCGCCCGTTCACTTCGACCCCCATCAGACGGCTGCCTACTCGACGATGGTGCCCTTGTCGTTCGCGTACAACCGACTGGTGAAGGTCCAGAACGGCTCGAGCGTGGCGCCCGGCACACAGCCCATCGAGGGTGACCTGGCTGACTCCTGGGACCGGCAGGGGGAAACGGTCTACGTCTTCAAGCTTCGCAAGGGCATCCGATGGCATCTCAAGCCCCCGGTGAACGGGCGCGAGCTCACCGCCGACGACGTCAAGTACACCTACGAGCGCTTGCTGGCCACGAAGGGCAGCAGCAACCAGCCCATCCTCGAGATGGTGGACAAAGTGGAAGCACCGGACAAGTACACGGTGAAGTTCACGCTCAAGGAACCCAATGTCTGGTTCGTCGACCGCCTGGCCTCCACCTCGACGTGGATCGTCGCCCGGGAGTGCGTGGAGAAGCACGGCGACCTCACGAAGTGGGAGTCGGTGGTCGGCACGGGCCCCTGGATGCTGGAGCGCTACGAGCCAACGACCAAGATGACCTTCGTCCGCAACCCGAACTACTTCCAGTCTGGCTTGCCGTACGTGGATGCGGTGGAGCTGACGGTCGACCCCGACCCGGCCTCGGCCTTCGCTACCTTCCTGGCCGGGAAGTACGATTTCGGCCCGGAGTCCGGCATGGCGGTTCGCCGGAGCGACCTCGGCGCTGCCAAGAAAAAGATCGGCTGGTATCTACAGACTCGCGAGCTGCTCATTGATTTCGGCGGCCTCGCGGCGATGAAGCTCGATCAGGATCCGTTCAAGGATGTGCGGGTGCGCCGGGCCATCGCCATGGCCGACAACTGGCACGAGGTGCTCGAGCACAATGTCCTGTCGACTGGCAAGGGCGCACCCAACCCGCTCATCCCCGCTGCGCTCAAGGAGTGGTCGTTGCCCATCGACAAGCTCCCCCCCGAGGGGCGGAAGCTCTATGAGGCCGATCCGGCGGGCGCTCGGCAGCTGCTCGCCGAGGCCGGGCACAAAAGCGGCATCGCCATCCCCGTCGAGACCACGGCGGGGTACGGCCCCGACTGGATGGATGCCGTCAACATCGAAGTGAAAAACTGGAAGGCGGCCGGCCTCCAGGTCGACCTCAAGGTCAAGGACCACAGCGCGTTCATGTCCAGCTCACTCCAGGGGAAGTTCGACAAGATGCTGCTGACCCAGCGCGATGGCCCAATCGACCCCGATTGGTACTTGACGCCGCTGTTGCCCGGCCACCCCCTCAACTGGTCCGGCGTCAACGACCCTAAGCTCACCGAGATGATCAAGCTCCAGCGCCGCACCGACAAGGAGAAGAAGCGCCGGGAGATCGTCTACGACATCCAGCGCCATTTCTCCCAGCAGGTCTACTTCACCTTCGGCGCCTCGGTGAGCGCCGTGGCGACGTGGATGCCCTATGTGAGGGACTTCGGGCCGAACATCGGCCCCGACTATGGCGGGAGGCTCGTGGCCGCCTGGCTGGACAAGTAAACGCGCGCGCTCGCCGCCCTCCTTCTCGTCCTCCTCAGCGGGACCGCCGCCTGGGCCCACGATGAGCGATTCTCGGCCTCGAACGTAGAGCTGAGGCAGCACGAGGTCCTCTGGACGGTGGATGTGGCGACCGAGGGCCTCGCGAAGGTCGTGCGGCTCCCCGCCAATCCGTTCAAGCTCAGCGAAGCCGAGCTCCAGGACGCGAAAAGCGACATCGTCGCCTACCTGCTCGAGTGTCTCAAGGTCGAGATCAACGGCGACTCCGTCGAGGCAGAGCCCGGAGCGCTCCAGCCGGTCTACGACAAAGCGGTGACGACTGGAGAGCGGTACATCTCCTTCGCGCGACAGCAGTTCCGATTCCGCTCGACGGCCGAAGTGAAGCAGGTGAAGCTCGCGGCGGCGCTCTTCTTGACCCTCACCAACACCCACCACGCAGCGCTCACCGTGACGTGGAGCGGGATCCAGAGGCCCTTCTCCCGGTTCGGCCCGTTCGAGCTCGAGCTCATCCAGTCGCGCTTCAACCAGGGGCGCTGGGGCACCGCCTGGGAGTTCCTCCTCTGGGGGATGCACCACATCTTCGTCGGGTATGACCACATCGCGTTCCTCCTGGCGTTGCTCCTGGCGGCGCGGAAGCTAGGCGACATGCTGCGCGTGGTGACGTCGTTCACCGTGGCCCACAGCCTCACGCTGCTGCTCGCGGCGCTGGACGTGATCCGCATTCCCGGGCAGGTGACGGAGTCGCTGATCGCGGCGTCGATCGTTTACGTGGCCGCCGAGAACTACTTCATCACGCTGGGCCGCCACCGGTGGATCCTCACCTTCGCGTTCGGCCTGGTTCACGGGCTGGGCTTCTCCAGCGTGCTGCGCGAGCGGCTGCAGGACCTGCAGGGCGTCCTCGTGCCCGTCGTGTCGTTCAACCTCGGCGTGGAGCTGGGCCAGGTTGCGATCCTGCTCGTCGCGCTTCCCGTGCTCGTCTGGATCCGCAGGGCACCCGACGAGGCGGCGGTCGAGCGGCGTCAGCGTGTGCTGGTCCGGGTGGGCTCGATGCCAATCCTGCTGCTGGGGTTGTTCTGGCTCATCAACCGCGTCTTCCAGCTGAATCTCATGCCGTTCTGAGAGTCGGCCCCTCGCTCGCGCGACCGCTACATCAACTCCTTGAGAAGGGCCTGCGCGACTTCCGGAGCGATGCCTAACGGACGGTGCGCCAGCGGCCCACCGTCGCTCAGGACCGGTTCCAGCTGGTCCAGCGTCGGCAGATCCTCGCGCTTCCAGAAGAGACCGATCGGGATGACCTCGCCCCACTGGCAGCCCTGCTCCATGGCCGCGTGGAAGTTGGTCGGGTCGTGGCTCATCTCTTCCAGCTTGCGGGTCCGCTGCTTGAAGAACTCGTGCGTGTTGTCGTGGTTGTACGTCACGCAGGGACTGAAGGTGTCGATCAGGGCAAAGCCCTTGTGCTCGAGACCTCCCTTGATCAGCTCGACCAGGTGCTTCTGCTGACCAGTGAATCCCCGGGCTACGTACGTCGCGCCGGCCGCGATGGCCAGGGGGATCGGGTTCACGGGGTTCTCAACGCTGCCAAACGGTGTGCTCTTGGTCTGCATCCCTTTGATGCTGGTGGGTGAGAGCTGCCCCGTCGTCAGTCCATAGACCTGGTTGTTCATGACGATGTAGGTCAAATCGACATTGCGGCGCATCGCGTGAACGAAGTGATTGCCACCGATGCCGTACCCGTCGCCGTCCCCACCGGTGACGACGATCTTGAGCTCGTGATTGCCCAGCTGGGCCCCCGTGGCCACGGCCAGCGAACGGCCGTGCAGGGTGTGCATGCCGTAGGTGTTGATGTAGCCCGGCAGGTTCGACGAGCAGCCGATGCCGCTGATGGTCAGGACCTCATGGGGCTGGAGCCCCAGCTCGGCGATCGCCTGTTTCAGGGCCGCGAGCACGCCGAAGTCGCCGCACCCCGGGCACCAGTCCGGATCCACCCTGCCCTTGAGATCCTTGACGGTCACCTTGGCCCGCTCGGTCTTGGGCTTGGCCGGACTCCGCACGGTCGCTTCGGTGTGAACGATCGCCATGAACCGCCTCCCTTTAAACCTGGATCTCGTGCACGGGCACGTAGAGCTTGGTCGAGCCCGCCAGAATGGCTTTGACACCCTCGACGACGTGGTGCGGCATGAACGGCTCCCCGTCGTATTTTCGGATGTGACCCTCGGCGGCGAAGCCGGTCTCCGATCGCAGGTAGCGCGCGAACTGCCCGCTGTAGTTGTTCTCGACGATGACGACCTTGGCGCACGCCGACAGGATCGACAGGATGGCGTCGGCATGGAGCGGGACCAGCCATTTGATCTGGAGATTGTTGGCCGTGATGCCCGCGTCGGCCAGTTGCCCGATGGCCTCGCGAATGACGCCTTCGGTCGAGCCCCAGCCCAGAAGCGTGACTCGAGCGTCCGCGGCCCCGAACAGCGCGGGCGGCGGCAGGAGCGGCAGGACCCCGTCCATCTTGCGCATCCGCTTCTCGTGGATGGCCTGACGCTTGTGAGGGTCCGTGAACTCGTCACTGATGAGCACGCCGTCCTCGTCGTGCTCATCGGTGGCCACGACGTGGACGTGTCCGGGGGTTCCCGGCACCGCGCGCGGCGAGATGCCACTCTCGGTGATGCGGTAGCGCTTGAAGCCGCCGTTCACCGGCGGCTCGTCACCGTTGAGGCCGATGACGTCGCCGCGGTCGATGGGCACGTTGAAGTCCAGCTCGGCGGGATCGCTGCTGGATCGGCCTTCGGACAGCAGCAGGTCGGTGAGGATGATGCCCGGACACTGGAACTTGTCGACCAGGTTGAAGAGCTGCGGGACGATCTTGAAGCAATCGACGATGTTGGTCGGCGCGACGATGATCCGCGGGTAGTCTCCCTGGCCGGCGCCCAGCACTTGCCAGAGATCGCCCTGTTCGGTCTTGGTGGGCACACCCGTGGCCGGTCCTGCCCGCTGCACGTTGATGCAGACGATGGGGATCTCCATCATGGCCGCCGAGCCGAGGGCCTCGCTCATGAGCGCAAACCCGCCACCCGAGGTCGCGCACATGACGCGGCAGCCCGTGTGCGCCGCCCCGATCGCCATGTTGATCACGCCGATCTCGTCCTCGACCTGTCGAACCATGATGCCGAGCTGACGCGCGTGCCGCGCCATCCAGTGCAGCACGCCTGACGACGGGCTCATCGGATAGGCGCAGTAGAAGCGCACGCCCGCGGCCGCGCCGCCCATTGCGAGGGCCTGGTTGCCCTCGAAGAACGCCAGTGGCTTGGCCGTGTCGGGAAGCGAGAACGGCAACGCCGTGAAATGCGCCGCGGCGTAGTCGTAGCCCGCGCGGGCGACCCCCACGTTTTCGGCGACGGCTGCCGCGCCCTTCCGTCTGAACTGGAGCGTCAGGATCTCTTCGAGGATCTCGAACTCGACCCCGATCAAGCGCAGCACGGCGGCCAGCGCGATGGTGTTCTGAACGAGATCTCCCCGGATCGTCGGCGCCAGCGCTTTGACCGAAAAGGGGCAGAGCTGCACGCCCTCAGACACGGCCCCTGGCTTGATCGTGTCGCTGTTGAACAGCACGGTCGAGCCTGCCCGCATGAGCCTCAGGTGGCGATTCATCGTGTCCTGATTCAAGGGCATGAGCACGTCGAGCTTGTCGCCGTGACTCAGAACCGGTTGGTCACTCATACGGAGGGTCAGGAAGATATGACCGCCACGAATGATGGACTGGTAAGCGTTGTACGCGTTGACGTGGAGCCCGCGGCGGACAAAGATCCGCGCCAGGACGTCGCCGGGAGTGGCGATACCCTGGCCCGCCGCGCCGCCAATGCCGATGGCAAGGTCGATTCTCTTCAAGGCTCGTCTCCTGTCAGAGCGCTTCGGCGACAGTCCCAGCGCTGCAACCAGGCAATTTTGCGCCGTTCGCTGGCTTCGGTCAAGAAGCGTCAGACCTTCCTGGAGGGAGCCTTCGCCGCCGGCCGTGGCCTCGTGAGCCTTCACTTCGCGCCGCGAGACGTGGGAGCGGCGCTCTGGCGGGACGACCGTCGAGCGTGCGTGCTGCCCACGAGTGGGGCATCGCTTGATCGCGCTGCCACCACGACCACCGGCAGGAGCCGGGATGCTACGCGTGGAGAAGCTCGACCGCCTCCTCGTAGATCTCCATGTTCTTGCCGTAGGAGATGGCCGACGCCTGGGCCGCGCTCACGAGATGGCGCCAGCGCCACGGAAGGCGGGTGGCGTGGAACTCCTCGAAGGTGGCCTGATGGTGCTTGAAGGCGTGCATCTCGGTGAAGTTGTCGTGCACGACAATCGTGGCCAGACGGCTGATGAGCGCGTCCGGGTCGTACCCGAGGTCGGCATACTGCTGCGCCAGGTTCACCGTGTTCTTCACCTCGGGCACCGCGCGCATCTGCCCGAGGTTGGTGACCTTCGACCAGTCGGTCGGCGGCTGCGTGTAGATGCTCTGCTCGAGCG
>QHSR01000020.1:0-5607 GCA_003221635.1 Candidatus Rokuibacteriota bacterium
CCCGCGGCATCGGTCGAGCGATTGCGATGGCGCTCGCCGAGGAAGGCGCCGACGTCGCGATCAACTACGTCTCGAGCGAGACGGCCGCCAAGGAGGTTACCGAGCAGATTCGGAAACTGGGCCGCCGCTCGATGCTGGCGCAGGCCGACGTCGGCGACTACCCGGACACCTTCCGCATGGCGCAGGATCTCCTCAAGGAGTTCGGGCACCTGGACATCCTCGTCAACAACGCGGGGATCAGCTCCGACAAGACCTTCGTCAAGATGGACCACGCCTCGTGGCGCAAGGTGCTCGCGATCAACCTCGACGGTGTCTTCAACTGCACGAAGGTGTTCGTCGATCAGATGCTCAGGCAAACCTACGGCCGTGTGGTCAACATCACCTCGGTCATCGGTCAGATCGGCAACTTCGGCCAGGCCAACTACGCCGCCTCGAAGGCCGGGGTTGCGGCGTTCACCAAGTCACTTGCCAAGGAGCTGGCCGGCAAGGGAGTCACCGTGAACGCGGTGGCGCCGGGCTTCATCGAGACGGACATGGTCCAGGGAATTCCCGAGAAGGTTCGCGAAAAGCTCCTGAGTCAGATTCCCTTGAAGCGCTTCGGAACGGTGGAGGAGGTCGGCCGCGCCGTCGTCTACATCGTGTCGTCCGACGGCGACTACATCACGGGCGCCGAGCTCTCCATCAACGGCGGACTGCTGATGTGACCATCGCGGCCCAGAGCCTCGCCGCCTGGGCCGCCAGGGCCCACGGGCCGAGCGCGAGCGCCGCCAGCGCCGCCGCCCGTCGGGGCCGTTCCTCGTAGACGACGCGCGCCTCCGACGGCATCACCCACGCCTCGCCCGAGAGGACCTCCTCGCCGTGCTGGTTGACACACACGGTCTGGAGTCGGATGCGATTGCGCTCGCGGAGCACCTCGAGCACGTCCACCCGGGCGGTGATCGTGTCTCCGGTCCGTACGGGCTTCACGAACTTGAGGCTCTGCGCGAGGTAGACGGCGCCGGGCCCCGGGAGCCTCGTACCGATGACCGCCGAGATCAGCCCCGCGGTGAAGATGCCGGGCGCGATCGGCCCCTTGAACGGCGTCGTCGCGGCGTACCCGGCGTCGCTGTGGACAGGATTCAGGTCACCCACCGCGTCGACGAAGCTCGCGATGTCGTCCTCCTCGACGAGGCGCACGAGCTCCGCGTGGTCGCCAGGGTCGATCTCCGCGATCGTCTTGCCGATCACGTCGGCTCCTTCGCCGCGAGGCGCCGGAGCGCCGCGGCGATCGAATCCTCGAGCCGCTCGATCCGATCCTCTAGCTCCACGATCTGCTTTGCCACCGCCGTCAGCTGGCTACGGGAGGGCAGGTTCAGGGCCTGCAGCGCTTGCTCGACCTGCTGGTCGACGGCCCTCTTCGCCGGCGCCTGCGCGACGAGGAACTGATCGAGCGACTGCCCCATCAGCTTTGCGAACTGCTCGGTGCCCATCGTCTGGCCGAGCACCTTGGACCAGGCCTCGATCCACTGGTCGATGAACTGCTTCCACTGTGTCAGGAGCTCGGGGGTGGCGGGTGTCTGGGCGAAGAGCTTCGCCCAGGTCTGAACGCCCTGATCGAGCACGGGCCGCCAGAACGCGGTCGGGTCCGGCGCGGGGGGCGTGGGAGCTTGGCCGACGAGGCGCGTCCAGGCCTGCGCGCCCTCCTCGAACTGCTTCCTCCACAGCTCGAACAGCTCGTTCGCAGACCCGGCATCAGCCATTACTTGAATCTTAACCGTTGGTAACGCTACGCGTCAACGAAGACGACGCCGGCTCGCCATCGGCCCCGCGCGTCCCGCTACGAGCGGGACGCCAGCCAGCCCGAGACCTTGGGCCAGCAGTGGAGGGCCGCACCCCGCCCGGCGATGAGCGAGATGTGTCCGCCCGGCAACTCGACGTACTCCTTGTCGCGACTGCCCACGGCGTCGATGAGCGCCCGGACGCACTCCGGCGGCGCGATGTAGTCCTCTTTGGCGCCGACGACGAAGACCGGACACTTGATGTTCTGGAGCCGCACCGACCGGCCGCCCATGACGAGCTCGCCGCGGTAGAGCTTGTTGTCCTGGTAGAAGTCCCGCACCCACTGACGGAAGAACTCGCCCGGGAAGGCCACGTACTCGTTCGCCCACTTGTTCAGCGCCTGGAATCCCTCGACGTACTTGTCGTTCCACGAGTTCCACCAGAGGTTCAGATTGGTCGAGAGGTCCATCGTGGGCTTGAGGAGCTTGAAGCCGGCCTTGACCAGATCCGCCGGCACCGAGCCGAGCGTGTCCACGAAGCGATCAACGTTGAAGTTCTGTTTGCCGAGCCAGAGCCCGAAGAGTCCCACCTTCGCGAAGTCGATGGGCCCGGCCATGTTGACGAAGTTCTTCACCGGCACCTCGGGGTGCGTGGCGACGCACGCCGCGGAGATGGGCGCCCCCATGCAGTAGCCGAGCACAGAGAGCTCTTCCGTCCCCGACGCCTCGAGCACCCGCCTGGCCATACGCGGCAGGATCCGCGTCACACACTCCTCGACCGTCAGGTCGTCGTCCTCGGGACCGAACACGCCCCAGTCGAGCATGTAGAAGTCGAACCCCTGGCGCGTCATGTGCTCGACGAAGCTACCGCCCGGCAGGAGATCGAAGATGTAAGGCCGGCTGATGCCGAGGTTCGGGACGAAGAGCAGCGGAACCCGGTGAGTTCGCGCCGACTCGTACCGGTAGAGTCGCGACTTGTTCCGCTTGTAGATCTCCACGCGCGGCGTCTGACCCGTCTTCGGCTCGACCGGGTTCGTCACCAGCCCGTGGAGGTTCGTGAGCCGGCGGAAGCCCCGCTCGAGCTCCTCCTGCCACCGCTTGATCGTCTCGGCGGGCGCGTCGCCGGCGCCCCCGGCGAATCCGCTGGTGAACCGCTCGACGACGTCGGCAAAGCGTTCCTGCCCCATGGTCAGAGCACTCCTTCTCTGAACGAGATCAGCTTCCCTCCGAACCGGATCCCCGGCCCCGGGCGAGCTACATCTGGAACATCGAGCCGAGCTTCATGGCCAGGCCCATGTCGCCCTTCACCTTCAGCTTGCCCGACATGAACAGCATCTGCCCTGACTGCTTGCCGGAGAGCATATCGAGCCAGTCCTGCGACGAGATCTGGAGCGTCAGGGTCGGGCTCGTGCCGGCGCCGGACTTCACGAGGCACGTCCCGTCCTTGATGACGGCGTGCCACGTCCCACCGCCATCGCCGCTCACATCGTACTGGATCACCGCGTTCGTCCCCACGGACTTGTCGGTCCGGAACCGGCCCGCCATCGCCTCGAAGGTTTCTTTCACCGTCGGCATCGTTTCCTCCTCCTTTTCCGGTCTACCGTCGGGCGCCGTCGCGCCCCACGTTCGGCCACTCAAAACGTAAAGAGATCCATTCCGCCGGTCACGGTGAGCACGGCGCCGGTGATGTAGCGCGCACGCTCCGAGCAGAGGAAGGCGACGGCGCTCGCCACGTCCTCGGGCTCCCCCTCGCGCTGCATCGCGACCCGCTTGACCATCCGCTCGTAGAGCGGGCTGAGCTTCGCGTTGGGCGCGACGATCCCGGGCGCGATCGCGTTGCAGGTGACGTTGTAGCGGGCGCCCTCGAGCGCGACCGACTTGGCGAAGCCGATCAGCCCGATCTTGCTCGTCGCGTACGCGGTCTGGCCGAAGCCACCCATGAGGCCGGCGATCGACGCCATGCAGACGATCCGTCCCCAGTGCCGCTCGCGCATGCCCGGGAACACCGCCTTCGTCACCTTGTACGTCCCCGTCAGGTTCACGGCGAGATTGAGCTCCCAGTCCTCGTCTTTCATGTCCTTGAGCTGGGCCACCGTGTAGATCAGCCCGGCGTTGTTCACGCAGATGTCCACCGGACCGAGCTCACGCTCGATGCGGGCCACGACGGCCTGCACCTGAGCCGACTCGCGGATGTCGCACGCGTAGCCGCCCGCGCGGCCGCCCGACGCCTCGATCTCCCCGGCGGCCTGGGCGGCGCCGTCGCCGTCGAGGTCGACGATCGCGATTGCGCACCCCTCCCCGGCCAGCGTCGTCGCGTCGGCTCGCCCGAGACTTCGCGCGCCGCCGGTGACGAGCGCGACCCGGCCCCGGATGCCCAGGTCCATGCTACTTCCCTTTGAAGTTCGGCTCGCGCTTGGCGAAGAACGCCTGGATACCCTCCGAGGCGTCCTCGGTCTTGAGCGATTCGATGAACGCGCGGATCTCGACGTCGATCGCCTTGTCGATCGGCGCCTCGAGGCCCTCGTCCACCGCCTCGATGATGAGCCGGGTGGCGATTGGCGGCCGCTTCGCGATCTCGCGGGCGAGTGCCCTGGCGTCGTTGAGCGTCTCGCCCTCCTTCGTGAGGCGGGTGGCGAGGCCGCGCGCCAGGCACTCCGGGGCAGGCACCTGCGTGCCCAGGATCAGGTACTCGAGCGCCTTGGTCCGGCCGACGAGGCGGGGCAGCCGCTGCGAGCCGCCGAAGCCCGGGGTGATCCCGAGGTTCGACTCGGTCTGTCCCATCCGCGCCGTCTCCTTGAGCAGGCGGAAGTGACAGGCCATCGCGATTTCGCAGCCCCCGCCGAGCGCGTGGCCGTTGATCGCGGCGATCACTGGTTTCGTGAACCTCTCGATCTTCCGTACCACGCTGTTCCCGAAGCGGATGAATGTGTCGACGTCGCCTCCGGAGAACGCCGAGCCGAGGTCGGCACCGGCGCAGAAGATCCGGTCGCCCGCACCGGTGATGATGACGGCGCGAACCGTGTCGTCGCCCGCCACCGAATTGAGCGCCGCGTTCAGCTCCCGCATGAGGGGCTCGCTGATCGCGTTGGCGGGCGGCCGGTTGAGCGTGATGATCGCGAAGCTCTCCTCGCGCGCGAACAGCAGGGTCTCATACGCCATGGGCACCGACTCCCTGGAGGAAGATTGTCGCGACCGGCTCGGCCGCCTCGGTGAGGCGATACCCGCGCTTGCCCAGCACCCAGGAGGTCGCCAGCTGGTCCATCGCGCCGAAGAGCATCTTGGTGGCGACCTTGAGCGGCAGGTCGCGCCGGATGCGTCCGGCCGCCACGCCCTCCTCGAGCACAGACTGGATCACGTCGAAGTAGGCGGAAACCTCGTGGGCGGAGGCGCCGCGGAAGAACTTGTGCCCCTGGCGAAGCTCGACCTGGACGACTTCGGCCAGATCGGGGCTCTCCTCCAGCACCTTGAAGTGGAGGGCCACGATCTTCCGGATCTTCGCCAGCGGGTCGCGCTCGGCCGCGATCTCTCGCCGCACCAACGCCACCCACTCGGCCATCTTCTCGCGGAACAGGGTCACGAGGATCTCGTCTTTGGTCTTGAAGTACAGGTAGATCGTGCCGCTCGCGATCCCGGCCTCGCGGGCGATATCCGAGACGCGCGAGTTGTAGTAGCCGCCGCGCGCGAAGACACGAATCGCGGCGTCGATGATCTGCTGCGGCTTGTCGGGGTCGCGCATGAATTTGCTGACTGAACCGCCGTTCATTCTACGGTCGCTCGGATTCAGAATCAACTCTCGCGTGGTGCGGCGGCGGGCTCCGTGTCTCTCACGCGCCGCCCTGAAAGACCTCGC
>QHSR01000020.1:5739-37512 GCA_003221635.1 Candidatus Rokuibacteriota bacterium
CCCGTGCCTCGCGCGCCACCCATGTACGGATGGAGCACCGGGATCACCTGGCTCAGGTCGCCCATGTCGGTGGAGCCCGTGCGATGGCCCGCCTCGCGGCAGGCTCCGGCGCCGAAGAGCGTGTCGGCGTTCTGCTGGAATACACGAGTCATCGTCGGGTCCGAACGCAGCGGGAGGTACCCAGGCAGCGTCTCGATCTCGACGCTGGCACCGAGGGCCAGCGCGCCCGCCTTGAGGGCGCGGTCGACCTTCGCGTTGGCGTCCCGGATGCCTTCGAGGGTCCGGCCGCGGACGTAGGTCTCGAGCCGCGCCTCGCCCGGGATGACGTTCACCTGCGAGCCGCCGTGGGTCAGGATGGGGTGGACGCGAATCGTGTCCTCGTCGCGGAACGTTTCCCGCAGCGCGTTGATCGCGGCGAGCGCCAGTTGGGCCGCGTAGAGCGCATTGACGCCCACGTGAGGCGCGCCGCCCGCGTGCGCCGCGCGCCCGATAAACCGGGCCGTCTTCCCGAACCGTCCGTTGTTGGACCCCGCAACGCACGCGACACCGTCCTCGTGGCGCGCCGTGGTGTGGATCATCATCGCCAGGTCGACGTCGTCCAGGTGGCCGAGGCGCAGCAGCTCGCACTTGCCCCCCAGGAATTCGAGGCGCCCCGCGCGAACCTCGTTGAGCCGCCATTCGAGGTCGCCGCCCTCTTCGGCGGGCACAGCCACGAATGCCACGCGGCCGGCCAGGCGTTCCATGGCCTTGGCCCGCAGGAGGCCGATCGCCGCGCCGATGAGCCCGGCGATCTGGGCATTGTGGCCGCACGCGTGGACCGCGCCCGTGGATCGATCCGCCTCCGGGTGTCCAGCGACCACGAGCCCGTCGAGCTCGCCCACCAGCGCGAACGTGGGGCCGGGCCCCGCGCCCCCGGCGGCATCGGCCCGCACTCCCGTGATCGCCAGCCCCGTCCGCGGAGCGAGGCCGAGCTGACGAAATTTCGTTTCCACCAGCGCGGACGTCCTCAGCTCCTTGAAGCCGAGCTCCGGGTGGCGCCGGATCGCTTCCCCGACGGCAACGATCTCGTCGGCATGGCGCTCGATCGTTTCGCTGACGCGTTGCTTTAGCTCGTCACGGGTCATGCGCACGTCTCCGTTCTCAGAGGCTCTGCCTCGGCCGGCGGGGCCCCCGCCCCGCGACGCGATCCGGCTCGCACCGTCGTCTTCGTCCGCTCGCCTCGTGCGGCGGGGCCCCCGCCCCGCGACGCGCTCCGGCTCGCACCGTCGTCTTTGTCCGCTCGCCTCGCGCGGCGGGGCCCCCGCCCCGCGACGCGCTCCGGCTCGCACTACCACTTGTCCTCCCCGGATCGTCGGGTCTGGCGTAGGATAAGCCGGTCCCGCGCGGCGACGCCGGGCAATATGGAACGACGCGAGGAGAGTGGATCATGAAGGCAGCGGCGGCTGTCGCGGAAGTTCTCAAGCGCGAGGGCGTCAAATTCCTCATCGGCTACCCCGTCAACCCCATCATCGAGGCGGCCGCCGAGGCGGACATCCGGACGATCATCGTTCGCCAGGAGCGGACCGGGCTCCACATGGCCGACGCGGTGAGCCGCATCTCGTCGGGCGACCGGATCGGCGTCTTTGCCATGCAGCACGGCCCGGGCTCGGAGAACGCATTCGGCGGCGTGGCGCAGGCCTACGGCGATTCGGTGCCGATCGTCGTGTTGCCAGGCGGCTACCCGCGGCGGATCACGAACATCCAGCCCAACTTCAACTCGTTCCTGAACTTCCAGCACGTGACCAAGTGGTGCGAGCAGGTCATCGTGCCCGACGCCGTGGTCGACGCGATGCGCCGCGCCTTCACCCAGGTGAAGAACGGGCGCCCGCGGCCGGTCCTCATCGAGTTCCCGGTCGACCTTCTGCGTGAGGACGTCCCGGAGCCGATCAACTACACGCCGGCGCCGCGGCTCAAGTCGGCGCCGGATCCGCGCGACGTCTCCAGGGTGGCCGAGGCGCTGGTGGCCGCGCAGCGGCCCGTGATCTACGCCGGCCAAGGCGTGCACTACGCCCGAGCGTGGCCGGTGCTCCGCGATCTCGCCGAGCTGCTCGAGGCGCCGGTGACGACGAGCCTTCAGGGCAAGAGCGCGTTCCCCGAGAACCATCCGCTGTCGCTCGGCTCGGGCGGCCGGTCGATCAGCAAGCAGCTCCATCACTTCCTGACCAACGCCGATCTCATCTTCGGCATCGGCTGCAGCTTCGCGATCACGAACTACGGCGTCAGCATGCCGAAGGGCAAGAAGATCATCCACGCCACGCTCGACCCGACCGACTTCAACAAGGACGTGGCCGCCGAGCAGGTGCTGGCCGGCGATGCCGCGCTGACGCTGGGCGCCCTGCTGGCCGAGGTGAAGGACCGCCTGAAGGGCAAGCCGCGCGGCCGCCTGGCCCGAAGCCGCTGTCTCCGTACCGCGTGCTGTGGGACCTCATGCATACGGTAGACGTCGCGAACACGATCATCACGCACGACGCCGGCAGCCCGCGCGACCAGATCTCGCCGTTCTGGGAGCCGGTGACGCCGCTCAGCTACATCGGCTGGGGCAAGACGACGCAGCTCGGCTACGGCCTCGGTCTCGCGATGGGTGCGAAGCTCGCCGCGCCCGACAAGCTGTGCGTCAACGTCTGGGGTGATGCCGCCATCGGCTTCACCGGGATGGACTTCGAGACGGCGGTGCGGGAGCGGATCCCGATCCTCTCCGTGCTGCTCAACAACTTCTCCATGGCGATCGAGCTGAAGATCATGAAGACGGCGACGGCCAAGTACCGCAGCACCGACATCAGCGGCGACTACGCGGCCATGGCTCGCGCCTTCGGCGGCCACGGCGAGCGCGTGACCGAGCCCGGCGAGATCGTGCCGGCGATCCGGCGCGCCATCCGCAAGACGCAGGAGGGCACGCCCGCGCTCCTCGAGTTCCTCACCGAGAAGGCGGAAGACTTCTCGATGTTCTAGGCATGGCCACCATGCAGATCAAATACCGGATCGGGATCATGCCCGGGCCGTGGCCGGCGGGCCCGGAGGACGGGAGTCGCGACTTTCTCTGGCGGCTCATCGACCTCTGCGAGCGAACGGCGATCGATTCCATCTGGTTCTCGGACCGGCTCTCCTCGCCGCTGCCCGTCCTCGAGCCGATGACCACCATGGCCGCGGTGGCCGCGCGCACGCAGCGGCTCAAGTTCGGCCCGAGCGTGCTGGTGGCGCCCTTCAGGTCGCCGGTGCTCGCCGCGCGTCAGCTGGCGATGCTCGACTACCTCTCCGCGGGGCGCGTGCTTCCCGCGGTCGGGATCGGTGTCGAGCAGGAGCGCGAGTTCCACGCCGCCGGGGTGCCCTTCCGGGAGCGGGGACGCCGCACCGACGAGGCGATCAAGATCATGCGGCAGTGCTGGGAGGAGCCCGAGGTGACGTTCCCGGGCGAGTTCTGGCGCCTCGATCGCATCACGGTGCTGCCGCGGCCCGTCCAGCAGCCGATGCCGCTGTGGATCGGCGGCAACAGCGAGGCGGCGATGCGCCGCGCCGGCCACCTGGGCGACGGCTGGATTCCGTCGTTCATCACGCCGGACCAGTTCCGGGTCGGCGTCGACAAGACGCTGACCTTCGCGGCCGAGGCCGGGCGCGAGGTGCCTGGCGACCACTTCGGAGCGCTCGTGAGCTTCTGCCTCGACCCCGACCCGGCGGTCGCGCGTTCGATGGCCCTCCCCTTCGTCCCGCGCGGGCGAGCCGACGCACCGACGCTCGACGCGTGCACGGCGTTCGGGCCGGCCGATCTCGTCAGCGAGCGCCTGGAGCAGTACGTGCAAGGGGGCGGGTCGAAGTTCGTCCTGCGGCCGATGTGCCCACCCGAGCGCATGCTCGAGCAGCTCGAGCAGCTCGCGACCGAGGTCGTGCCGGCGTTTCACGCCCGCTGAGGGGCGACCTCAGATCCTCGGAGGATCTGCACCAACAGGTCGGGGTCCACGTTTCCGCCGGACAGCACCACGCCTACCCGCGCCCCGGCCGGGACGCCGAGCTTCCCGGTCAGCACTGCGGCGGCTCCGACCGCGCCGGTCGGCTCGACGATGACTCGGGCGCGCAGCGCCAGAAAGCGGACGGTCGCGACGATCTCGGCGTCACTGACGAGCGCCACGCCGGCGAGGTTCTCGCGGAGGATCGGGAACGTGAGCTCGCCCGGACTCTGAGGGCGGATCCCGTCGGCGATCGTGGGCGGCGGGGGAATGGTCACGCGCTCGCCCTTCTGCAACGAGAGATACGTGTCGTTTGCGGTGTCCGCCTCGACGCCGATGATCGAGATCCCGGGTGACAGGCTCCGCGCCACCGTGCTGCAGCCCGCCATGAGACCGCCGCCGCCGACAGGGGTCACGAGCGCGTCGAGCGACCGAACCTCCTCGAAGAGCTCCAGCGCCGCGGTCCCCTGGCCCGCCATGATCGCGGGATCGTCGTACGGGGGCACCAGCACACGGCCCGTCTGTTCGACGAGGCGCCGGGCGACGGCGGCGCGATCGTCCTTGAGGCGGTCGTAGAAGACGACCTCGGCGCCGTAACCGCGCGTCGCCTCGACCTTGAGCTTGGGCGCGTCGGTGGGCATGCAGATGATCGCGGTGGTGTCGACCATCTGCGCGGCGAGCGCCACGCCCTGGGCGTGATTGCCCGACGAATAGGCGACGACGCCCCGGGCGCGCTCCGCCGACGTGAGCGACAGGAGCTTGTTCAGGGCGCCGCGGATCTTGAACGAGCCGGCCCGCTGCAGGCTCTCGCACTTGAAAAAGACGCGGCAGCCGCTCGCGTCGTCGAAGGGTTGAGACGAGATCACCGGCGTGCGGTAGATGCGCCCCTCGAGCCGCCTCGCGGCGGCGTGCACGTCGTCGAGCGTGATCAGAGGAGGCGCGGTCACGTCGTCGCGATTATCCCAGAGGGTCCGAGCCCGGTTCAACCCTCGCGGTATACTCACCTCATGCGGATGCCTGTGGCCCTCGTGGCGCTCATGCTCGCCGCCGGGTGTTCGCTCATCTCGATCGACCTGACTCCGCGGATCAAGCCGCTCGAGGAGCGGACCGTCGAGGGATCGGGCAAGACCAAGATCCTCCTGACGGACATCTCGGGATTCCTGAGCGAAGAAGGCCCATCGCCGACGCTGGTCATCGGCGCCCCGCCCCCTCGCGTGCCCCTGCTCGTCCGCCTTCGCGAGGAGCTGAAGAAGGCCGGGGACGACCAGAACGTCAAGGCGCTCGTGATCCGCATCAATAGCCCGGGCGGGACGGTGACCGCGTCCGACATCATGTTCAAGGAGCTGGACACATTCAAACGGGCGGCGCGGATTCCCGTCATCGCCGTCATGATGGACGTCGCCGCCTCGGGCGGCTACTACGTCGCGCTCGCGGCCGACACGATCGTCGCCCACCCCACGAGCGTCACCGGTTCGATCGGCGTCATCATGGTGACGCTGAATGCGGAAGGCCTCATGCAGAAGCTCGGCCTCGCGGCGGCCGCGATCAAGTCGGGTGAGCGGAAGGACATGGGGAGCCCGTTCCGGGCCCTCACCGACGATGAGCGCAAGATCCTCCAGTCGGTGATCGACGGGCTGCACAGTCAGTTCCTGGCGCGTCTCGTCGAGGCGCGGAAGCTCCCGCTCGAGACCGCCCGGACGCTCTCCGACGGCCGCGTCTACACGGCGCAGCAGGCGCTCGAGCTCAAGCTGATCGACCGCATCGGATATATGGACGATGTGCTCCAGGTCGCGCGCCAGGCGATCGGCGTCGACGAAGCACGGGTGATCGTCTATCACCGCCCCTCGGAGTACCGGGCCACCTACTACGCCCGGTCCGAGCCGTCGTCCGGCAGCCTCGACCTGACGGCTGCCCAGCTCGGGTCAATCGTCGGTGCCGGTCCCCGCTTCCTCTACCTCTGGTGGCCCTGATCCCCGATCGGATTCGTCATCAGCCGGAAGCCCTCGCAGCGGTCGACCGGTAGCCTCGGATACTTCGGAAAGCGCGGATCGGTCGCGCTGAGGCCGCACCGCACGAACGTCGAACGCCTGGCGGACGTGATCCGCTGCGCGTGGCGACAGGTGGCGCAGAGGCCGGCGGTCGTCTCGCCCTGGCGGCCGGTCAGGAGTGTCCCCCCGCCCGTGACCCGTCCGCGACGAGGTCGAGATAGTGCTTGACGATCCTGGCGGTGGCCCCCCAGATGGTGTCGCCCTCGTAGTCGAAGAAGTACACGGGACGCACGACGCCGTTGCGCTCCCACTCCTCCACACGCAAGCCGCCGGGTCCGGCCAGCGCCGCGAACGGCACCTCGATCACCCGCTCGATCTCCTCGCCGTCGGGACGCCACGCGACGGGTCGCCGGATCACGCCGACCCAGGGCGTGATGACGAAATTGGTCGCGAAGGTCTCGGTGTCGTCGAGCGCGCCCAGCGGCTCCACTGACTCCCGCGGCAGGCCAATCTCTTCCTCGCTCTCGCGCAACGCCGCCTCGAGGAACGAGGCGTCCCCGGGGTCGACGGAGCCGCCCGGGAAGGCGATCTGCCCCCGGTGGGTCGCGACCGTTTCGGTCCGCTTCGCGAACACGAGGCAGGGTTCTCCCCGATCGACGAGCGGCACGAGCACCGCGGCCCGCACGAGCTCACCGGGGGGCACGACGCGGCGCTCGCGCGCGGCGAGCCGTCTTCGCGTCAACGCCACCAGCTCATCGAGCGTCATGGGGTCAGCGGGTCACGAATGGCAAAACTACAATGTCGGCCGAACGCGCCGCAACCAGACGACGCATCCGGTGAACGCGAGGGCGCAGGCCGTGGCGAGGCCGGCGTTGAGCCCGACTCCCTCGAGCGAGCCCCACAGCGCGGTGAGGATGGTGAACAGCGCGTTGTTGATGACGTGACACGCCGCCGCCGGGAGCGCGCTTCCGGTCAGCTCCGTGATCCAGCCGAGGTAGAGGCCGAGCGCGAACGCCAGAAACGCGTGCAGCCACTCGCGATGCAGCCAGTCGATGTGGAGGGCGCCGAAGCACGTGCTGGCGACCAGCACTGCGGCCGCGGGGGACAGACGCTCGCCGAGCCGCGTCTGCATGTAGGCGCGGAAGAAGACCTCCTCGGCGATGCCCGCGAGGACCCCGATGACGATGACGGCGAGGAACAGCTCGGGACCGGCCGCCTGGGCCAGAGCACGGCGGATCGCCACCATGGTGCTCTGCTGGCCGAGCCCGACGAGCATCGTCAGCGAGTCGAGCATCTGGGCGAGCGCCAGCATGCCAACGACCATGACCAGGAGCGTGAGACCGCTCTCCTTCCCCGGAATGAGCCGGAGCGCGGCGAGCGGGGCGCCACGGCTCGCGATCAGCGTCGTCAGAAGGAGGCCAAAGGACGAGGCGACAACGCCCGCAAGGAGCCCGGGGAGACTGTCGAGCATCGCGCGCTCGGACAGATCGGGATCGAGGCTTCGCACGACCCCGTCGGCCAGAGCGAAGAGCGCGGTGGCGATCGCGATCGCGCCAATGTACGCGCCGAAGACCGGCCAGAGAGGCGGGCGGTCAGCCAATCACCGCGCCTCGGTCTCGAGTCTCGGACGCTCGAGGTGCCACGCGGTCGCTTCGACCGGCGAGATCTTCCGCGCCGCGATCGCGTGCGCGAACGTCGCGACGGTCCAGTCAGTCACGGCGCTCGCCGGGATCGCCCTCGCCCTCGAGGGCAACCACGAAGCCGGCCGGCTCTTCGGCGACGGCGAGATCGGCCGCCGCCCGCTCGATGGCGGCCGCGAGACCCGCGACATCCGCGCTCACCAGACGCTCCGGATCGCTCATCGCGCTGCGCCAGCGGGATCATAGCATTGGCGCCTCACCCCGGGCGGCGGCCGAACGCCTCCGGGACAGGACTCTCGAAGCTCACGCGCCCGCCGCGCGGGTGCACGAACCCGAGCCGCGTCGCGTGCAGCGCCACGCGGCCGAGCGGGTCGGTTCGGCTTCCGTGCTCGCGGTCGCCGGCGATCGGATGGCCTGCCGCGGCGAGCTGGGCTCGGATCTGACCGCGGCGTCCCGTCACCAGGCGGAGCTCGAGCACGGTCGCGTCGCGCCGCCGCTCGAGAACGCGATAGCGTGTGATCGCCTCCCGACCCGCCCGGCGGTCGATCGTCGTCCGAACGCGGAGTGCCCGATCCTCGGTGAGCCGCGCGGTCAATGACCCCTCGCTCTGCCGCACGGCGCCCTCCACCAGAGCGACGTAGACGCGCTCGACGGCGCGTGCCGCGAATTGCGCCTGAAGACTCCGCTTTGCCGCGACGGATTTGGCGAAGACGATCAGCCCGGAGGTCTCGCGATCGAGTCGGTGGACGATGAAGAGCCGCGCGGTGGCGGAGCCGCGCGCGACGACCCAATCCCGGAGGAGCCGGTAGGCGGTCCGCGTGCGCTCGCGCTCGGTGGCGATGGTCAAGAGACCGGTCGGCTTGTCGACGACGAGGATGTCGGCGTCCTCGTGCACGAGGCCCAAGGGTTGCGGACAGGGCGGCGGCGGCGGCGCCGTCAGCTCGACACGGTCGTCGACGGCGACGGCAACGTCGCCGCGGTGGACGACGACGCCGTTGACCCGCACGCGCGAGCCCGTGAGCCAGTGTTTGAGGCTTCGGCGCGACGCTCCGGGGTAAAGGGCTTGCAGTCGCTCGTAGAGCTGCACGGCTCAACAGTAGCAGCAGGCCATCTTCCTCTGACGAGGACGGTCACACGTCCTTCTAGTTTTGCCAATCCGTCCGGCGGCCGGGGTTCGGGCGCCTTCATAAGTCAACGACTTAGGGCTGGCTCGAAGCATGCACTTCCGGCTCATCGGAGGTGCCCTCATGATGACGTGCCGGTGCGGTGGGGTTCTCAGGCTGGATCTGTCACACCTCTCGGAGGCTCAACGGTTCAATTGCCTGGGGACGACTCCCCTGCTCTGGAAGTGCTGCCTCTGTGGGCACTCCCGGTGGCTCGAACAGTCGGCGGCCGCCCAGCCGATCGCGCCAGTCGAGACGCCGGAGGAGACGAGATCTGTCGCGTGAGCCAGCCCGTTCCAGGGGCCCATTCCGCTTCGACGGGGACGGCGCCGCGAGCGATAATGCTATCGTCTTGGACCAGCGCGACTCGCCACGGCGGCCTCTGGGCCGGATCCTCGTCGTCGATGACGAACCGGACGTCGTCGCGATCCTCACGACGTATTTCTCGGATGCGGGCTACACGGTAGACGCGGCGGCTCACGGGGGCGACGCGCTCATCGCCGTCTCGCAATACCGACCGGACGTCGTGATGCTGGACGTCTTGATGGAAGGCCTCGACGGTGTTCAGGTGCTCGAGCGTATCCGTTCACTCGATCCAGCGATCCGCGTCATCATGTTCACGGGCAGTACCGACGTCACGCTCGAGCCCACCGCCATGTCGATGGGAGCCTTCGCGTACGTGTCGAAGCCGGTCTCGCTCGGACACCTTCACGAGGTGGTGGCGGCGGCGTTCGGACAACCTCGGCCGCTCGGTCGTCCCGGGGCTTAGCCCCCGCCGACCTCCTCGACACGTGTCAACTCACTGTCAGTGGGTCGACTCCGGCAGTCCCCCCATCCGATCTAAGTTCAGCTAGCAAAAGCCACGGGCTTCTGGCATACCCGGTGCACGGACGGCGCCATGTGGAGAGCCAGGACCTGATGGACCTGCGGTGAAGTCGGCGCGATTGTTCGGCCGGTGGAGGCGACTGGTCGTTGCTCTCGTGCTCGCCTTCTCGGTGGGCGGTCCGTTCGTCTATTCGGCTATCGAGCTCGCGCGATTCGAGCGGGCCGATGCCCGGCGCGCGACGTACATCTACGCAGCCGGACAGTCTCTGGCTCCCGGGGTCCACGTCCAGCGCATCGCGCTCGCCGCCACGCTCACACGGCTCGGATACACCGAGACGCGCGGAGCCCCGACGTCACCCGGTCAGTTCCGACATATTGCGGGAGCCTGGGAGCTGTTCCTGCGAGCTCCCGAGGGGCTCGGCGGCAACGCCCAGCTCGTTCGGCTTCAGGTGCTCGACGACCGGATCGTGGGGATCACGCGCGATGGCCAGGATGTCGCCAGCGTCGCCCTGGAGCCCGAGGTGCTCGCGAGCGCGATGGACCGGCCTGGAGAAGACCACCGGCCTGTCCGGCTCGAGGAGACGCCGCGGGTCCTGGTCGACGCCGTGCTGGCGGCCGAGGACCATCGGTTCTTCGAGCACGGGGGTCTCGACGTCCGCGCGCTGGTGCGCGCGGCCTGGGCCAACCTGCGCGCTGGCAGAGTCAAAGAAGGCGGGAGCACCATCACGCAGCAGCTCGTCAAGGTGCGGCTGCTCAGTCCCCACCGGACGGTGTTCCGGAAGGTGCGGGAGGCATGGCTGGCGGCGCTGGTCGAGTCGCGATACTCCAAGGAGCGCATCCTCGAGGCGTACTTGAACGAGATCTACCTCGGACAACGCGGCCCGATCGCGATGCGCGGGATCGGGGCCGCGACGCGTGCGTATTTCGGCAAGGAGGTTCATCAGGTCACGACCGGCGAGGCGGCACTGATCGCCGCGATCATCCGCGGCCCGAACATCTACTCGCCGACGGTCGATCCCGTCCGGGCCCGCGACCGACGCAATACGGTGCTGGCCCGCATGCGCGAGCTCGGGATGATCGCCCAGGCCGAGTACGATCGCGCTCGGCGCGCGCCCGTCCGCGTGCGGCCGCTGGCCAGCCCGGGACAAGTGGCGCCGTACTTCGTCGACCACGTACGCCAGGAGCTCGAGCAACGCTTCGGCGCCGAGGTCTCCCGCGTGCGTGGGGTCCGCATCGTGACCACGCTCGACTTGAGCTTGCAGCGGTTCGCCGAGGCCGCGGCAGTGCGTGGTCTCGACCGGCTCGAGACCAGCTTCCCTCGCCTGCGCCGCCGTGATCCGGCGCGGCGGCTGCAAGTCCTGGTGGTCGCGGTCGAGCCGGAGACCGGCGAAATGCGTGCCCTGGTCGGCGGGCGTGACTACCTCGCCAGTCAGTTCAACCGCGCGACGCTCGCCCGTCGCCAGCCGGGCTCGGCCTTCAAACCGATCGTGTATCTCGCCGCCCTCCGCGCCCAGGACGGCGGGCCGAGATTCACGCCCGCCTCGCGCGTGGACGACCTGCCGATCACGCTGGTGAGCGGTGGCCAGCCGTGGAGCCCGCGCAACTACGAAGACCGGTATGCCGGGACCGTGAGCGTGCGACAAGCCCTCGAGCAGTCACTCAATGCCGCAACGGTCCGCGTCGCACAGGCCGTGGGGCTGCCGCAGGTCGTCGAGATGGCGCGGGCGCTCGGTCTCCGCGGCCAGCTGGCGCCTGTCCCCGCGATGGCGCTCGGCGCGTTCGAGGTCACGCCGCTCGAGCTGGCTCGGGCCTATCTCGCCCTGGCGAACGGAGGTGTTCGGCCCTCGGCCGTCTCCGGAATTCGAGCCGTCCAGTACGGCGACGAAGAGGTGAAGCCAACGGTCGCGGAGGAGCCCGTGCAGGTCGTGTCGGCCGCCGAGGCGTGGCTGGTGACCTCACTGCTCAAGGGCGTCATGACGTCGGGGACCGGCAGCGCCGCGCGGGCGAGCGGTCTCCCCAACGTGGTCGCAGGCAAGACCGGGACCACCAACGACGGCCGCGACGCGTGGTTCGTCGGGTACGGGCCACGCCTTCTGACGCTGGTGTGGGTCGGCTTCGACAGCGGCGAGCCGCACGGTCTCAGCGGCGCCCAGGCCGCGCTTCCGATCTGGGTGGACTTCATGCAGCAGGCGCTCGAAACCTATCCGCAGCCGGACTTCTCGGTTCCGCCGGGGATCGTCTTTGCGGACATCGACGCCACCAACGGAAAGCGTGCCAACTCCGCCTGCCCGATCGTTCAGCGCGAAGCGTTCCTCGCCGGCACTGAGCCGCCGGTCTGCGACGAACACCGGGGCATCGTCGATCACGTCGTCGGAAGGTGGAATCGCCTCACAGATTGGTTCCGGGGCTCGCCACGCGAGCCCGTGGGTGCGCCGAGCGAGCCTGTCGTGGAAGACTCGCCTCAGGGAAATACCGGGGGTCGTTGATGTCCTGACGCTGTCTCGACGCTGGTGTACTTTTTTCACTCACCTTTATGCCCGACCGGGTGTCCGCCTACCCGGGGTAACACACCCGCTAGCGACCAACACGCCGCGAAGTCAACCGGTTAGGACCCGCCCCTGTCCCTGGCACGACCGATGCTCGGTCCGTGGCGACACGAAGTAGACAAGACGATCACTGCGGGAGGGGACCATGCGCGTGCTCGTGTGGCTCGCGGCTGCGTCGTTGATACTCGCCACATCACCCGTCTCGGCTCGAGTCGTCAGCATGGAAACGACAGTCGCATTGTATGACCACTCCGAACCGTCGATCAGACAGGCCGCGCGCGAAGCGTTCGAGACATCGGTTCGTGGCGTGATCGCGATGGGGTTTTCGCGCGTGTGGGTGGACGAAGCCCGTGTCCTCCCGGCCGCCGTAGTGCTCGCGATGGTGGCGACCGACGAGGACGACGACGCGGACGAAACGAGGGCCCAATGAACACGAAGACAACCTTCTGCGGACGTTGTCGCGCGCTTCGATGGGTTGAAGACTGGAATGAGACGCGCGACGAGATCCTGTCGATCGTTCTCGGACCCTGCGGCCACGTGATCGAGCGTGCCGCTCGCCTGGAGTGGAGCGTCCCGACGCAGCGGGACGACTCGCGAATCCGCCTCATCCGCGCCACAGCCGAGCGGGAGCGCGTCGCGACGTCATGAGCACGAGTCCGCTGAGGCACACGGAGGCGTCGAGCGGCTCCTCCCCGGGCGCACCCGGGCCTGACTCGGGAGCGCAGGCCGCCGCCTGCGAGGTCAGGCCGGGGACTGTGTCTGCCGGCGAGCGTTCCCGCATCCTTGTCGTCGACGATGAACCGGCCTCGCGCAAGGGGCTCCAGGACCTCCTGGCAGTCTGGGGATACGACGCGACCGCAGCCGCCGACGGCCAGGAAGCCCTCGAGCGCTCGGCCGGGTGGGCGCCCGATCTCGTGATCGCCGACCTTGTCATGCCAGGAATCGACGGGATGGAGCTGCTCGCGAGGCTCAAGCGTGACCTTCCGACCACCGCGGTCGTGTTCCTGACCGGTCAGGGAACCATCGACGGCGCCGTCCAGGCGATCAAGGAAGGCGCCTACGACTACCTCACCAAGCCCGTGGACCCGACGCGCCTGCAGATCGTTCTGGACCGGGCGTTGGAGCGGACCGAGACCGCTCGCGAGGTGCTCCTGCTGCGTCGCCAGCTTCGCCAGCGGGGAGCCTTTGGCCGTCTCGTCGGCAGCTCCCGCGTCATGCTCGAGGTCATGCGCCAGATCGAGGTCGTGGCTCCCACGGACGCGACGCTTCTGATCGCGGGCGAGAGCGGGACCGGCAAGGAGCTCGTCGCCCGCACGGTGCACGCGCTCTCCGTGCGCCGCAAGGGGGCGTTCGTCGCCGTCAATTGTGCGGCCATTCCCGAGACCTTGTTGGAGAGCGAGATCTTCGGCCACGAGAAGGGCTCCTTCACCGGCGCCGTCGAGCGCCGACAGGGCTGCTTCGAGCTGGCCGACGGAGGGACCCTGTTCCTGGACGAAGTGGCGGAGATGCAGCCCGCGACGCAGGCCAAGTTCCTGCGGGTCCTCCAGGAAGGGCAATTTCGTCGGCTCGGAGCCAAAAGCGAGACTCAGGTCAACGTACGGGTCGTCGCCGCCACCAACAAGGACCCACTGAAGGCCCTGCAGGGCGGGGCGCTTCGCGAAGACCTCTACTACCGGCTCAACGTCTTCGCGATCACGCTACCGCCCCTCCGTGAGCGCATGGAGGATCTCCCCGATCTCGTGCAGGCGTTTCTGGACGAGGTCAACGAGCGGCACGGGCGTTCGGTCCGGGGTGTCGACGAAGAGGTTCTCGACACCCTGCGGCGGCACCGCTGGCCCGGGAACGTCCGGGAACTGCGGAACGTGATCGAGCGAGCGGTGATCGTGTGTCCCGACGAGCTGGTCCGCGCCGAGCACCTGCCCGCTTTCGGCGCGCAGGCCGCGCCCGCCGCGACCGTGACCGAAGCCGAGGTGGTGCTTGCCGTTGGCACGACGGTCGAGGACGCCGAGCGGCAACTCATTCTGCGTACGCTCCGGCAAACCGGGGGCAACAAGACCCGCGCGGCCGAGATCCTGGGCATCAGCCTCAAGACGCTGCACAACAAGCTCCACAAGTACAATACCTGACACGCACGCATGAGCTTCAGGCTCCGCCCCCGGCAGGTCATGGCGCTCGGTGCGGTGATCCTCTTCGTGATCGCCGTATCGACGGTCGCCCACCTGGCGAGCGTGGCCCGGATTGCGCTCAGCGCGGCAGCGGAGGAGGGAGAGCTGCTGGCCCGGCAACTCTATCATCAGAGCTCGCAGGTCGTCGGGGCCTCGCCGCTCTCATCGCCCACACTTCTCCAGCGCGACCCCGGGATCCGCGCCATGCTCGAAGGCATCGTCGGCTACTCGCACACCGTCGTCTATGCCGCCATCGTCGATCCGTCGGATCGCGTTCTCGCCCACAGCAATCCGAAGCTCGAGGGCGAGCTGTTGCCGCCGCGGGACAGTCTGGAGCGCCTCAAGGCCTGGTGGACGCTGCAGACGGTCGTCTCGCTGGTGTGGGAGCCGGGAGTCTACGAGGCGCAGGTCCCGATGCGCATGGGCGAGCGGCCGTTCGGGACCGTGCGCGTGGGAGTGTCCACGAGCCTCCTCCGGCAGGAGCTGACTCGCGCGGCGCTGCACAGCCTCGCCCTCGCCGTCGTCGCCCTCGGCCTCGTCGTCGTCGTCGGGCTGGGCGCGGGTCACATGCTCCTGCAGTCTCTCAGGAAGATGGCCCAGCGGATGGAGCGCCTGGGCCGCCGCCAGTCCGGCGCCGTGGACCTCACGCGCGACGACGAGCTGGGAGCGCTCGCCGCAAAGGTCAACCAGCTGGGTGAGCAGGTCCACGCGGACCATCAGCAGTGGCAGAGCGAAACGACGAAGATGGAGAGGATCCTCGACAGTCTGGAGGACGCCGTCATCGTGCTGAACGCGAAGCGGCAGGTGGTGTTCTGTAACCAGGCGGCGGAGGCGCTGCTCGGGAACTGGCTCGGCTCGACGGTCGGCGAGACACCCGAGCCGCTCGAGGCTACCGATCACCCCTTGGCGCCCTTCGTCGCCGAGCTGTTCGACGACGGCGTCGAGCGTCGTAACGCCGCCGTGAAAGTGCCGTGTCCCGACGGGCAGTCGCGGGAGCTGGCCGTGTCGAGCTATCGCATTCCCGACGGCGACCGGGCCGGCGGCGGTGTGCTCGCGCTCAGGAACCTCGACCCCGTCCGGGCCGTGCAGTCGCTGGTGACGTACTCGCAGAAGCTCGCGGCCCTCGGGCGGCTCACGTCCGGAGTGGCGCACGAGGTCAAGAACCCACTCAACGCCATGCGCATTCACCTCGAGCTTCTGAAGACGCGTCTCGACGGCGCGCGGCCGGCGGCGCGCGAGAGTCTGGATGTGATCGCGCACGAGATCCAGCGGCTGGACCGGGTCGTGCAAGGATTCCTCAAATTCGTGCGGCCGCAGGAGCTTCACCTCGGACCTGTGGACGTGAGCGCCTTGCTCGCGGAGGTCGCGCGGCTCATGGCGCCCGAGGCGTCGCGCGCCGGGACGCGCATCGCGCTAGAATTAACGCCGGAGTTACCGCCGGTCGCGGGCGACGTCGAGCTTCTTCAGCAGGCGTACACGAATCTCGTGACCAACGCTATTCAGGCGATGCCGAGCGGAGGCACCGTGACCCTGGCGGCTCGGCGGGGCCCGGACGGGGCGATCGAGGTGCGTGTCAGCGACGAGGGCGTCGGGATCGCGCCCGAGGACGTCGACCGGATCTTCCGGCTCTACTACACGACGAAGCCGCAGGGCTCGGGTATCGGGCTTTCGATGGTGTACCGGATCATGCAGATGCACGATGGGCGGATCGACGTCGAGTCGGCAGCGGATCGGGGCACGGTGATGATCCTGACGCTCCCCGCGTCCTCAGGACAGGCCGGAATGTGACGAGGTGCGCTCTCCTCGCGGTAACTGTGGTCGCCCTGTGCGGATGCGGCGCGGAGACCGAGGCTACCTTCAAGAGGTCTCCGCCGCCAGGGGTTTCCCCTCCGGCGCCCTCGGCGATGCCGTTGCCAGGGGCCGCCACCTCTCCTCCGACACCCTCGGCCCCAACGCCGCCCACGGCCCCACCGCCGCGGCCGGCGGCGTCCCCGCAGCCCCCGCTTCGACCCGAGCTTTCACCCGAGGAAGAGCAACGGCTCGCAGAGGGTGCCCGGCAGAACATCAGCGACGTACAGCGGCTGATCACGGAGCTGCAAGGGCGTCCGTTGAAGCCGCCGCAGCGGGAATCGCTCCAGACTGCGATGAACTTCCTCGACCAGGCCCGGACGGCCCTGGGGCAGCGCGACTACCCGAGGGCGGCCAACCTGGCGAGCAAGGCCCGTGCCCTCACCGACGAGCTTGCTGCGACGTCGAAGTAAGAACTGCCGGTAAGTCTTATCGGGTGTGTCACCTCCTCGCGGGCGCCCCAGTCGAGGGCCGCCGAGGCTTTTCGGGGACTTGGCGCTGACCGCCCGCCGGCCGCGATCACGGCACGAGGGTTGCTGTCTTCCGGCGTAGCGAGGCCAAATGTCGCTGCGGATACTCATCGTCAAGCAAGAAGGTCACGCGCGGGAGGGCTTGCGGTCGATCCTGTCCTCTGAGGGGCACGCGGTCACCGTCGCCGGGGACATCTGGGAGGGATTCGCGCGGGTTGCCCTTGAGCCCTTCGACCTGCTCTTGCTGGACGACGACGTCCGCCCTGACCGCGACGAGGCGATGATCGTCGTCGACCTTCTGTCTTTCGCCCGACGAACGCACCCCGGCACATGCGGGATCGTGATCTCGAGCTTCGAGGAGAACGTGGCGCGCTACCGACGCGAGCGAGGAGTGCTGGCCGTGCTCGAGAAGCCCGTGGAGATCAGCCGATTGCGCTCGGAGCTGGAGGCCTTGACGTCGCACCAGCCTTGACTCTCCCCCCACCCGCGGGTAGGCTCCGGTGCGACTTCCACGCCACGGAGGAGGTGGATGATCTTCTCGCGGGTAACTCCAGGCCGCTCGAGCATGCTCGGGGCCGTGCTCGTCTTCGCGTTGGCCGCGACGGCGACCGCCGCGCCCTCCGGCCCGCCGATCCGGATCGGCGGCACGCTCGCCCTCACCGGGCCGCTCGCCGCGACCGCGCTCCTGCACAAGATCACCGCCGAGATCTACGTCGAGGAGCTGAACCGGGGTAACGGCCTGCTCGGCCGGCCCGTCGAGTGGGTGTTGCTCGACGACCAGTCCAAGCCCGAGGTCACGCGCAGCCTCTACGAGAAGCTCATCACGGTGGACAAGGTCGACTTGCTGATGGGGCCCTACGCGACGGGCGCGATCATCGCCGCGATGGGGGTCGCGCAGCGCTATCAGAAGATGCTCATCCACCACAGCTTCGGCATGCCGCACCTCGCGAAGTACGACATGCAGTTTCCGGCGGCGCCGTTCGGCCCCGAGCCCGCCCGCACCGTGCCCGGAATCGTGTTCGACGCGGTGGCCGCGACCGCGAACCCGCCGAAGACGATCGCGATCGTCACCAGCAAGTTCCCATCGGCTCAGTTCCAGTCCTCGGGAGCGCGCGACGTCGCGTCTCAGCGCGGGCTCAAGGTGGTGCTCTACCTCGAGTACGAATTCGGAACGCGGGATTTTGGTCCCATCGCCGCGCGCATCAAGGACGCGAATCCGGACCTCTTGTGGGTCGGCGCGCTCGGTCTCGACGGCAATCTGGTCCTGGAAGAGCTCAAGCGGCTCGACTATTCACCTCGGCGCCATTTTCATCTCTTCCCGGCGCCGGGTCCGATGGCCCTGGCGCCGGAGACAAAGCTCGCGCTGTCCGGCACGTTCTTCGAGGAGCACCCGCCGTTCACGAACAACCCGGCCGCGGCCAAGTTCGCGACGCTCTACCACGAGCGCGCGGCGAAGGCCGGCGTGCCCTATACGAACGTCGACACGCAGGCCGCGGGCTCGTACGCGGCCTGGCAGATGCTCGAGGCCTCGGTGACCGCGACCAGGAGCCTCGACGACAAGGGGCTGGCCCAGTGGCTCCGGAAGAACCAGGTCCAGACGATCGTCGGCCGCTTCCGCTTCGACGGCACGAACAACTACGGCGACGATCTCTCGAAGGTGAAGCAGGTGCAGGACGGCAAGTGGATCGTGGTGTGGCCGAAGGAGTTCGCGGCGCCCGGCGCCCGCTTGCTCCCTCCGTGATCAGAGGAGGTACTCCCTGATGGGGCAGTTCGGGATCGGACAGGGGATCAAGCGGGTCGAAGACGTTCGCCTCCTGCGCGGAAGGGGCCGCTACCTCGACGACGTGAACGTTCCTGGCCAGACCTACGCCGTCGTCGTGCGCTCGCCCCACGCGCACGCGCGGCTCCTCGCCATCGACGTCTCGGCGGCCCAGCGGGCGCCCGGAGTCGTGGCCGTCTTCACGGGTGCCGATCTCGCCAAGGACGGCCTCGGGACGATGGTCATGACGTTGAAGCGCAAGCGCCCCGATGGCTCGCCGATGTTCGCGCGCCCGCATCGCGGCCTCACCCAGGACCGGGTCCGCTACGTGGGCGATCCGATCGCCCTCGTCGTGGCGGAGACCCGGGCCCAGGCCGAGGACGCGGTCGACCTCGTCCAGGTCGACTACGAGCCCCTGCCGTCGGTGACGGCGACCGCGGAGGCGCCTCAGCCCGGGAGCGCCGCGGTGTGGGACGAGTGTCCCGACAACGTCTCCAACGTCTTCGAGTCCGGCGACAAGGCCGCGACCGACGCGGCCTTCGCGCGGGCCCATCGTGTCGTCCGGCGCCGCTACGTCATCACGCGGGTCCACGCGCAGTACATGGAGCCTCGAGGCTCGCTCGGCGTCTACGACGCCAGCGAGGACCGCTACACGCTCTACGCGGACGTCCAGTACCCGCACCGCGTGCGGAACGCCCTCGCCAGTAACATCTTCAACATCGCGGAGCACAGGATCCGCGTCGTCGCGGGGGACGTCGGCGGTGGCTTCGGCACCAAGGGCTGGCAGTATCCCGAGCACCGGCTCGTGCTGTGGGCGGCGCGAAAGCTCCGCCGGCCCGTCAAGTGGACGTGCGAGCGCCGCGAGGCGATCCTCGCCGACGAGCACGCGCGGGACAACGTGAGCGACGCCGAGCTCGCTCTCGACGCCGAAGGCCGCTTCCTCGCCCTGCGCGTCCGGACGCTCGCGAACGTCGGCGCCTACGTCTCCTCGGACCGCAATCTGCTGGCCACCTTCAGTAACGTGGTCACGCTGGTCGGTGTCTACGCGTTCCCGACGGCCTACGTGCACGTGACGAGCGTGCTGACCAACACGAACTCGACGGCGCCGTACCGCGGGGCGGGGCGGCCGGAGGCGACCTACGTCCTCGAGCGGCTCATCGACGACACCGCCCGCGAGCTCGGCATCGACCCGGTGGAGCTGCGACGGAAGAATCTCATCCCGGCTTCCGCCATGCCGTACAAGAACCCGCTCGGCGCGACTTACGACTGCGGCGATTTTCCGACCAGCATGGAAAAGGCGCTCAAGCTGGGCGACGTCGCCTCGTTCGCCGTCCGGCGCGAGGAGGCGCGGCGGCGTGGCAAGCTGCGCGGCCTCGGCCTCGTCAACGCGATCGAGCAGGCGGCCGGCGCGCAGCCCGAGTTTGCCGAGATCCGGTTCGCGCCCAGCGGGAGCGCGACGGTCCTGATGGGTAGCAAGAACCAGGGCCAGGGGCACGAGACGACGTTCAAGCAGATTCTCAACGAGCGGCTCGGCCTCGATCCCGCCGACGTGCTCTACGTCGACGGCGACACGGACCGGGTCGGATTCGGCATGGGCACCATGGGCTCCCGCTCGACGGTCATCGGCGGCACGGCGCTCTGGACGGCCGCCGACAAGGTCATCGCCAAAGGCAAGAAGATCGCGGCGCGCCTGCTGGAGGCGGCCGAGGCGGACATCACGTTCGTGGACGGCAAGTTCGGCGTGGTGGGTACGGACCGCGCCGTCGTCCTCAAGGACGTCGCGCGCGCCGCGTTCCAGCCCAATCAGCTGCCGCCGGGGGTCGAGCCCGGGCTCTACGAGACCGGGACCTTCTCGCCCAAGCAGGCCACGTGGCCCAACGGCTGTCACGTGTGCGAGGTGGAGATCGATCCGGACACCGGCGCCGTGGAGATCGTGAGCTACGTGATCGTCGACGACGTGGGGACGGTCATCAATCCGGTGACCCTCAAGGGCCAAATCCACGGCGGCGTGGCGCAGGGCGTGGGTCAGGCGCTCATGGAGCAGGTCGTCTACGACCGCGAGTCCGGTCAGCTCCTGACCGCGTCGTTCATGGACTATGCGATGCCACGCGGGGATACGCTTCCCGACATGCACATCGAGAGCAATCCGGTACCGACGAAGCTCAATCCGATGGGCGCCAAGGGCGCGGGCGAGGCCGGGACGGTCGGGGCCCTGCCCGTCGTCATGAACGCGGTCGTCGATGCCCTCGCGTCCGTCGGCGTCCGACAGCTCGACATGCCCGCGACCGCCGACCGCGTGTGGCGCGCGATTCAGAACGCGAGGACGAACTGACCATGCGCCCGACGCTCGACGATGCCGCGCTCGACCTGATCTTTCGCAAGGCCCGGACCCAGAACGGTTGGCTCCCGACGCCCGTCACCGACGCGCAGCTGCGGGCCATCTACGACATCATGAAGTTCGGTCCGACGAGCGCGAACTCCTGCCCCGCCCGGATTCTCTTCGTCCGGACCCCGGAGGCGAAGGCGCGGCTGCTGCCGGCGCTCAGCCCGGGCAACGTCGACAAGACGAAAGCCGCGCCGGTCACCGCGATCATCGGGTACGACACGCGCTTCTACGAGCTGCTCCCCAAGCTCTTCCCGCACCGGCCGGAGATGAAGAATCCGTACGAGGCGAACAAGCAGCTGGCCGAGACGGTCGCCTTTCGCAACGGCACGCTCCAGGGCGCCTACTTCATGATCGCGGCACGCGCGATCGGACTCGACGTCGGCGGTATGTCCGGGTTCGACAACGCGAAGGTCGACGCGGAGTTCTTCCCCGACGGCCGGGTCAAGTCCAACTTCCTGTGCAACGTGGGCTACGGCGATCCGACCAAGGTGCTCGCGCGCTTGCCGCGCCTCGAGTTCGAGGAGGCGTGCACGCTGCTCTGACGTCTAGAGGCTCCCGACTTCTTCCTGCCAGGCGAGCACCCGCGCCTGGAGCGCGCGCAGGCCCCGCGTGAGCAGAAGACCGAGCGCCCCGACGAGCGCGAACGCCGCGTACATCTCTGGGGTGCTCAGCATCTGCCAGTGGCGGTAGACCAGATGGCCCAGACCCGACTTCGCCGCGATGAACTCGACGGCGACGAGCGCGACGAGGGCCAGCCCCAGGCCGAGCCGAAGACCCGTGAAGATCGACGGGAGCGCGGCCGGCAGGATGATTTTCCAGAAGAGCCGCGCGCCGCGAGCGCCGTAGTTGCGCCCGACCTCCAGGAGCCGCGGGTCCATCGTCTGCACGCCGCCGAGGGTGCTGATGACGATCTGGAAGAACGCCGACGTCGCTCGCGTCAACACGAAGGCCGGCTCGCCGACCCCGAGGATGATCAGCAAGAACGGCAGCAGCGTGATCTTCGGCACCGGGAAAATGAACGCGATGTACGGCTCGACGGCGTCGCGGAGGGGACGCGCCACCCCCATCAGGAGGCCGAGGAGCACGCCGGGAAGGGCGGCGATCGCGAAGGCGGAGCCGAGCCGAGCGAGCCTGACGAGCGATTGGGCGCCCAGGTCGCCCGCGACGACGCGATCGACCAGCACCCATCCGACCGTCGTGGGCGGCGGAAAATAGCGCGGCGGTACGACCGCGAACCGCGAGCAGATCTCCCAGAGGACGAGCAGCGCCGCGGGCAGGAGCGCGGCCATCCCTACGGCTCCGCCACGTCCTGGACCCACGGCAGCAGGCGCGCGCGGAACGCGGCGAGACCGTAGGAGAGGAGCGCGCCGAGGAATGCAATGACGAAGAAGGTTGCGTACGATCTCGACCGCCACCACGACGATCAGCGCGAAGCCGAGACCGAGCCTGAGCCCGGTGAAGATGAGCGGCAGCGCCCCCGGCAGGAGCACCGTGGCGAAGAGCCGCCAGCCTCGCGCGCCGTAGTGGACGGCAGCCTCGACGACGAGGCGGTCGATCTGCCGCACGCCCTGCGTCGTGCTGAAGGCGATCAGGAAGAACGACGTCACGGCGGTCGTCACGACCAGCGCGATCTCGCCCGGCGGGACCAGGAAGCTCACGAACGGCAGGAACAGGACGCTGGGGATCGGGTAGATCACGGCGAAGACTGGATCGAGCCCGTCGCGAAGCTGCCGCCAGAGTCCCATGGCAAGTCCGACACTGACCCCGAGGACCGCGGCGAGCGCGAATGCCCAGCCGATGCGGATAAGCGTCATCGCGGTGTGGCCCCAGAGCGTCCCGTCCGCTGCGAGCTGGCGGAGGTGGGCCGCGATCGTCGAGGGGCGCGGGAAGAAGGCCTCGCGGAGGAGACCGGTCGCACTCGCCCACTCCCAGGCGACCAGCAGGAGCAGCGGCGAGCCGACGGCGATCCAGTGCTCGGTGAGCCAGCGGCCGAGTGCTCTCATGCACGTTCCCCGCGCCGGTCCTCGGCCATCGCGCGGACGACTTCCTCGCGGAGCTGTGACCAGATCTTCTCGAGCAGCGCGCCGTAGGCCGGCGACCCGCGCACCTCGAGCCCGCGCGGCCGGCCGAGATCCACCGAGTACACCTGGCTCACGCGCCCGGGACGCGCGGTGAGAAGCGCCCAGATCCGGAGCAGCTCCTCCTGCATGATCGTCCGCGTCTGCGCGTCGAGGGCCGCCAGCGGCTCGTCCATCAAGAGCACCTCGGGGTCGTTGGCCAGCGCGCGGGCGATACCCACGCGCTGCTTCATACCGCCCGAGAGCTGATGCGGATAGTGCCGAGCGAAGCGCGTGAGCCCGACCATCGCCAGCATCTCCCGCGCGCGCGCGTCCCGCTCCGCGCGTGGGACGCCGCGGTTCTCGAGGCCGAACGTCACGTTGTCGCGGACGGTGCGCCACGGCAACAGCGCGTGTTCCTGGAAGACCATCGCCGTGAGCGGCATTCCCGGCCGGTCGGCCTCGATCCGCACCGCGCCGGCACTCTGGCGGAGGAGACCGGCCACCACGCGCAACAGCGTGGATTTTCCGCTCCCGCTCGGCCCGACGATGCAGAGGAACTCGCCGGCGTGCGCCTGCAGTGAGATCCGATCGAGCGCCAGGACCGAGCGCCCGTGGCTCTCGAAGGTCACGCTGACCTCGTTCACGAGGACTTTGGGAACGGGTGGGGGCATCGGTCTCCGAGCTACCGGAGCGGAGCGAGGACGGGCCGGGTTGACGTCCCGGCCCGTCGATCTGCGCGTCCTGGGTGGCGAGGACACCGGAGACACCGACCCCGCCGATGAGCTTGCCGTCGACGACGATCGGAAGCCCGCCCTCGAGAGGGCTCGCGCCGGGAAGCTTGAGGATTCGCAAGTTCACACCACCCTGCCCGAGGGCGTCCTCGAACGCCTTGGTTGGCCGGCGGAAGGCGACGGCCGAGTGCGCCTTGTCTTTCGCGACATCGATGCTGCCGAACTGTGCGCCGTCCATCCGATGCAGCATCACGAGGTTGCCACCCGAGTCAAGGACGGCGATGACGACGTTCCAGTTGTTCTTCTTCGCCTCGGCCTCGGCGCCCGCCATGACTTTCTTGGCCTGCTCGAGGCTGATCGGGGCGCCGTACGGCGGCGGCGGTGGCGGCGGTACCGCGGCCGGTTGCTGAGCACTTACGAACGATGCGGCCAGGACCAGCGCCATGCCGAACACCAGGGACAGCAGCCGTTCGATTCTCATGGATCTCCTCCTTGTGAGTGGACGTTGGGTTGCCGAGGGTTCCCCCTGGGCGAAACGGTCACACCCCGCCGCCGGGATTGATCGGCTCGAGGGTCATGTCGACCAGCGCGAGATGTACCGCGGGATTTCCTCAGCCGATCCGTAGGGCTTCGCGAGATGCTCCCAGACGGGTGACCATTCCGATCCGGGGGACGCGAAGATCTGCTCCACGCCCATCTCGCGCAGGAGGCGCAGGAGGGCTTCGGCTCCGCTCAGTCCTCTGGTGTCCATGTGACTATCCCCTCGTGTCGAGCGGTATACAGCGCGGACGAGAGGTCGTCAAGCATCCTTGCCTTCGACGACGAAGTATGGTTAAAGCTCGGGGGATGCAGGTCGACATCAAGCGCTGCGCAGTCTGAATGGACTTGAGACGGGAGGCGGTGCGTCTCCGCGACGAGCTGCAAGCGACGCTGCACGTGCCGGCGAAAATCCGCTGGGGCGGGTTCGGCGAGCTCACGGTGACGGTCGACGGCCGCGTCGTCTTCTCCAGGCGCCAGACCGGCCGCGTGCCGGAGCCCGGCGAGATCGCCCGGCTCGTCCAGTCTGCGCGCTGATCAGGCATGGTCGCGCTCGCGGTGCTTGCCGCCGCGGCGCCCGTGTGGCCCCAGGCGAAGCCCACGGTACGTGTGGGCTACATTCCCTCCGACTCCTTCGCGGCGCTCTACATCATGGCTGACCGGTACCTGCCAGCCGCCGACATCGGCGTCGAAACGGTCCGCCTGGCCGGCGGGCCCGAGATCCTCTCTCAGGTGGCGACGGGCCAGCTGCACGTCGGCGGCGCCGGCATGGGCGCCGCTGGCTTCAACGCCGTGGCGTCGGCGATGCCGATCGAGTTCGTGGCACCTCTCCACTCGGGCTATGTCGAGGACTACTTCACCGTGCGGAAGGCCTCCTGGGAGAAAGAGATCAGGCGCATCGGCGATCTCAAGGGCAAGCCGGTCGCCCTCAACGTCCGCGGCGCCGCCGTGGAATGGATGCTCGACCAGGCTCTCAAGAAGGACGGGCTAACTCTACGGGATGTCCAGATCAAGATCATGCCGTTCCCTGACATGGTGCCCGCGCTCGAGTCGGGCGCGGTCGAGGCGGCGATCCTCACGGAGCCTTTCCCCACGCTGGCCGAGGAGCGCGCGATCGCGGTGCGGCCCCTGCCCCGCCCCGCGGGCGCCAAGGCGACACCGATCACCGCGATCTTCTGGAACAAGGACTGGGCGGCCAAGAATTCTGATCTCGCCCACAAGGTCATGGTGGCCTATGTCAAGGCCGCGCGCGATCTCGCCCTCGACAATGGGTGGAGGCAGGAGCGCAACATCGATGTCATGGTGAAGTACACGGGGGCCAAGGCCGACGTCATCCGACGCGCGCGCGCCCACGTTCTCGATCCGAATCTCGACATGGACCCCGCGGTGCTCGACTCCATGCAGCGCCTGAACTCCGAGATGGGTTTCCTCAAGTACAAGGACTTGCTGCCCCCGACCCGGCTCTTCAACTTCTCCTATCGGGATCGGGCGGTCGCCGAGCTCGGAAAGAAATAGCGGCGCCGGGGGTGCGCAGCCGGCCCGCCGGCCCGCGCCGCGCCCCGTGTCACCCTCACCGCCCTCGAAGCTTCGGGTCGAGCGCGTCGCGGAGGGAGTCGCCGAAGAGGTTGAAGCCGAACACCCCGAGGCTGATCGCAATGCCCGGGAAGAGCGCGATCCACGGAGCCTTCTCGGCGTACGACGGAGCGGAGCCCGAGAGCATCAGTCCCCACGACGGCGTCGGCTCCGCCGCTCCCAGCCCCAGGTAGGAGAGCGCCGCCTCGGCCAGGATGGCGGCGCCGAGCTGCGCGGTCACCATGATGATGTAAGGCGCCATGACGTTCGGGATGATGTGCTGCAGGATGACGCGGCGCCGGGAGGCGCCCAGGGCCTGCACGGCCTCGACGTACACGTGCTCCTTCACCGAGAGGGCGGCGGACCGCACCACGCGCGCGACGCGGGGGATGACGGGGATCGAGATGGCGATCACCACGTTGTGGACCGCCGGGCCCAGGATCGACGCGATGGCCAGGGCGAGGATCAGCTGCGGGAACGCCAGCAGGATGTCCATCAAGCGCTCGAGGAGGAGGTCGACTCGCCCGCCCCAGTAGGCGCTGATCACGCCCAGCAGAGCGCCGATCGTACAGCCCGTGAACGACGCGGTGAACCCGACGAACAGGGCGATGCGCGCCCCATACATGATCCGGCTCATCACGTCACGGCCGAACTCGTCGGTGCCGAACCAGTGCTCCGCGCTCGGCCGAGCGAACTGCTGCCCGTAGTCGCCGACGTACGGGTCGTACGGCGCCAGCAGCTCCGCGAAGGCGGCCAGGCCCAGCATCCCCAGAATGATCAGCGCGCCGGCGGCGCCGAGCGGCTTCGTGCGGATGAACTTCGCCACCTCTTCGGCGACGGTGAGCCGCGGCGACAGTTCCGCCGAGGCCGCCGCGTGAGCCAGCTCGAGGTTGGTCGCCATGGCTAACGATACCGGATCCGTGGATCGAACCACGCGTAGGTCAGATCGACGAGAAGGTTCACGACCACGAAGCCGAACGCGATCAGGAAGATCAGGGCCTGCACGACCGGGTAGTCCCGATGGGCGACGGCGTCCACCACGAATCGCCCCACGCCGTTCAGGGTGAACACCGTCTCGGTGACGACCAGGCCGCCGATCAGGAACGCGAACTCTGTCCCGACGAGCGTGATCACCGGGAGCATCGCGTTCTTCAGCGCGTGCCGGATGACGACGGCCCGCTCCCGCAACCCCTTCGCCCAGGCCGTGCGGATATAGTCTTCCCGCAACACCTCGAGCACGGTTGAGCGGGTCATGCGTGTGGTCACGGCGGCGTACCGATAGCCGACGGTGACGATCGGCCAGACCATCATCTGGAAGTTCGCCCAGGGATCGACCCAGGGGGGCGTGAACTCGAGCGGAGGCCCCCAGCCGAAGAAGATCACGAGTATCAGGATGCAGAGGATGCCCACCCAGAAGGACGGGATGGCCAGGCCGCCGATGCTGACCACGCGCACGAGGTAGTCCACCCAGGTGTCCTGGCGGACGGCCGCGAGCATGCCGAAGGGAATGGCGATCAGCACCGAGACCATCGTCGCGGCGAGCGCCAGCTCGAGCGAGAGTGGCAGGCGCACGAGCAGCTCTTCGATGACCGGGCGCCCGGTCCAGAGCGAGTTGCCGAAGTCGAAGCGGAGCACTCCCCAGAGCCACGTCCCGAACTGCATCCACAGGGGTTGATCGAGTCCGAGCCGATGGCGCATGGCGGCGAGCTGCTTGGGATCGATGTGGCCGGCGGCGTCGCCGCCGAAGATCAGCAGCGCCACGTCCCCGGGGATGACCCGCATGATCACGAACACCAGGGCGGCGGCGCCGAGCAGCGTCGGGACGATCAGGAGGAGCCGCTTCGCGATATACGTTGACATGCTGCGCTCGTGCGATCCGGCTCAATCCTCCGCCAGCCAGACGTCCTGGAGCTTCTGGTTGGCGTAGTGATTGGGCGGGGCCACGTAGTTCTTCACCTTGGCCCAGTGGACGACGTTCCGGGACCACCAAAGGCCCGGCATGTAGTACGCGTTCTCGAGCACGACCTTCTGGAGCTGGTGCACCAGCTTTCTCCGCTCGGCGACGTCGAGCGTCCGCGACTGCCGCGAGAACAGGTCGTCGATTCCGGGATCGCTGTACCGGCCCCAGTTCTCCGTGTCCCCCGTGGTGGCGCGCCGCAGGAACAGATCGGGATCGTCACTGGCCTCGACGGTCGGGCCGATGATCAGCTCGAAGTTCCCGGTGTCCCGCCCATCCGCGAACCAGGCCGCCGTCTCGAGCGGCCGGTGGTCGACCTCGATCCCGATCTTGCGCCACTCCTGGATCGCGAAGACCGCGAAGTCCTGGTAGGGGAGCTTCACGTTGCGGTTCTTCAGGGTGACCTTGAACCCGTTGGGGTAGCCGGCCTCGGCCAGGAGTCGCCTCGCCTCGGAGCGGTTCTTCTCCATGTCCCTCCCGAACCCCGGAAGCTTCTGGAGATCTGCCTTCGGCAACCCCCACTCCGTAGCCGGACGCATCAGCGCCCCCACATCCCGCAGGCCGGTGAGCGGGAACAGAACCTTGCCAGCGGTGTAGCGATCGAGGCTGAGCGTGAGGGCCTTCCGGACGCGCACATCGGTGAAGGGCTTCACGGTGTTGTTGATGGCGATACCCCACTGGCCGGTCATGGGCGTCTGCTGAACGACCACCTTGTCGCCAAGCTGCTTCTTGATCGCGTCCACATCGGCGTTCGGCAGGTCGCGGAACTCAATGTAAGCGCGCCCCGATCGGACGGCCGCGGCGCGGACGGAGGTTTCGGGGCTGATGAAGAACTTGTAGCCGTTCAGGTACGGCCGATCCTTGACGAAGTAGTCCGGATTGCGCTCGCCCTCGAAGGTCGAGCCGCGCGTGTAGCTCTTGAACTTGAAGGGCCCCGAGCCCACGACGTTCGTCTTGAAGTAGTTGGGGTCCTTGTCCAGGTACTTCTTGGGGTAGATGACGTTCCACGGTGAGGCGAGGTTGTCCAGCAGCGAGGCCGACGCGTACTTCACCTTGAACACGACCGTGTTCGGGTCCGGGGCCTCGACGCTCGCGACCGTCGCGTACGCATTCTTCCGAACGCTCCGGACGCCTTCGGGCGGGAAGACGATCTTGTCGTAGGTGGCCTTGACGTCGACGGCCGTCAGGGGCGAGCCGTCGTGAAACTTGATTCCCTGACGGATCTTGAACGTGTACGTCAGACCGTCGGGCGAGATTGTCCACTCGCTGGCGGCGTCACCGATGATCTTCGGGTAGCTGAGCGGGTCGATCTGGATCAGCGTGCTGTAGAGCGGCGCCACCATCTGGAGGGTGGCGAACGTGCTCTCCTGGTGAGGGTCGAGACTCGGCGCGTCGGCACCGATGGCGGCCAGCAGGATTCCGCCGCGGCGCGGGGTCTCCGCGGCCTGGCCGGCGGCCGGGGTCGCCAGGGCGACCAGGACCGCGACCGCAACGACGGTGAACAGCGTTCGGTGACGCCGGACTCCTGCCGCCATCTGGCACCTCCCAAGGCCGTGGGCCGCTCGAGCGCGAACGGATACCGATTTAGCGGCGGACGCTACCAAGGGCGGAGGGCACTTGTCAACCCGCGCCTCCTGTCAGGGACAGCTGTCAGGTGTCGAGTCGCCACTACGAGGGCGCTGTCGTGTGTCAGTCTTCGGCGAGCCAGACGTCCTGCAGCTTCTGATTCGAGTAGTGATTGGGCGGCGCAACGTAGTTCTTCACCTTCGCCCAGTGCACCACGCTCCGCGACCACCAGAGGCCGGGGATGTGGTAGGCGTTCTCCAGAACGATCTTCTCGAGCTCGTTGACGAGCCGCTTGCGCTCGGCAGGGTCGAGGGCCCGCGTCTGGCGCGCGAAGAGGTCGTCGATCCGGGGATCCGAGAAGCGACCCCAGTTGTTGGTGTCCCCCGTGGTGTACCGCTCGAGAAACAGATCGGGGTCGTCCATGTAGTTGAAGACGCCGTTGACGATCACCTCGAAGTTCCCCGCATCCCGCCCGTCCGCGAACCAGGACGCGGTCTCGAGCGGCCGGTGCTCGGCCTCGATCCCGATCTTGCGCCACTCCTGGATCGTGAACACTCCAAAGTCGATGTAGGGTATCCGCACGTTGCGGTTCTTCAAGACGACCTTGAAGCCGTTGGGATAGCCCGCCTCGGCCAGGAGGCGCTTGGCCTCGGCCCGGTTCTTCTCCATGTCCCTTCCGAACCCCGGGAGCTTCTGAAGCTCGGACTCCGACATCGCAAACTCCGTGCCCGGGCGCATCAGAGCCCCGACGTCCTTCAAGCTCGCGATCGGGTACAGCACCCTGCTCGCCGTGTACCGATCGAGGCCCAGCGTGAGGGCCTTGCGGACGCGAATGTCGGTGAACGGCTTCGCGGTCTGGTTCATCGCGATCCCGAACAGACCGGTCGCGGGCGTGTCCTGCACGACGACCTTGTCCCCGAGCTGCTTGCGGATCGCCTCCACCTCCGCCAGGGGCATGGTGCGGAACTCGATCCAGGCGCGCCCGGAGCGAAGGGCCGCCGCCCGCACCGACGTTTCCGTGCTGATGAAGAACTTGTAGCCGTCGAGGTACGGACGGTCCTTGACGAAGTAATCGGGGTTCCGCTCGCCCTCGAACGTCGAGCCGTGCGTGTAGCTCTTGAGCTTGAACGGCCCCGAGCCGACGACGTTCGTCTTGAAGTAGTTCGGGTCCCGGTCCAGGTACTTCTTCGGATAGAGGACGTTCCACGGCGAGGCCAGGTTGCCGAGCAGCGAGGCGGACGGGAACTTGAGCTTGAACACCACGGTGCTCGGGTCCGGGGCCTCGATGCTCGCGATCGCGCCGTAGGCGTTCTGCCGGATGCTGCGGACCCCCGCTGGCGGGAACACGATCTTGTCGTAGGTGGCCTTGACGTCGGGGGCGGTCAGCGCCGAGCCGTCGTGAAACCGGATCCCCTGTCGGAGCTTGAACGTGTAGGTGAGCCCGTCGGGCGCGATCTTCCACTCGCTGGCCGCGTCGGCGATGATCTTCGGGTAGCTGAGCGGGTCGATCTGGATCAGCGTGCTGTAGAGCGGCGCCACCATCTCGATGGTGGCGAAGGTCTGCTCCTGGTGCGGATCGAGGCTCGGCGCGTCGGCGGCGATCGCCGCTAACAGGACGCCCCCTCGCCGCGGGGTGTCCGCACCCTGGACCGCGGCCGGCACCGCCACGACCAGGAACCCGATCAGGACAGCACGCGCGAACATGGTGAGGAGCGTGCGATGAGATCGCATATCAATCCTCCGACAGCCAGACGTCCTGGAGCTTCTGGTTGGTGAAGTGACTCGGCGGAGCCACCCAGTTTTTTACCTTGGCCCAGTGCACGACGTTCCTCGACCACCAGAGACCGGGCATGTGGTACGCGTTCTCCAGGACGATCTTCTGGAGCTCGATGACGAGCCTCCGGCGCTCGACCGGGTCGAGCGTCCGCGCCTGCCGCGAATACAGGTCGTCGATCCCGGGGTTGGAGAAGCGAGCCCAGTTCTGAGGGGACCCCGTGATGTACGGCGCGAGCAACTGGTCGGGATCGTCGATGAAGGCGCCGGTCGGGAAGACGACCACCTCGAAGTTCCCCTGGTCCCGTCCGTCCGCGTACCAGGCCGCCGTCTCGAGCGGCCGATGCTCGGCCTCGACCCCGATCTTGCGCCATTCCTGGATCACGTACACCGCGAAGTCCTGGTAGGGGAGCTTGACGTTGCGGTTCTTCAGAACCACCTTGAAGCCGTTCGGGTAGCCCGCCTCGGCCAGGAGCCGCCTGGCCTCGGCCCGGTTCTTCTCCGCGTCCCGCCCGAAGCCCGGAAACTTCTCGAGCTCTCCCGGCGACATCGCCCACTCGGTGCCCGGACGCGCCAGCGCCCCGACGTTCCGGAGTCCCGTGAGCGCATGGAGGACCCGCCCCCCGGTGTAGCGATCGAGGCCCAGCGTGAGGGCCTTGCGGACCCGAGCATCCGTGAAGGGCTTCACCGTGTTGTTGATCGCGATGTCGAAGTGGATGACGAAGGGGGTCTGCTGGACGACGACCTTGTCGCCGAGCTGCTTCCGGATCGCCTCCACCTCGGCGAGGGGCAGGTCGCGGAACTCGATGT
>QHSR01000104.1 GCA_003221635.1 Candidatus Rokuibacteriota bacterium
CGACTGGTCGCATGGAGAAGTCAAGAAGCCGGAGACGATCAACTATCGGACGTTCAAGCCCGAGCGTGACGGCCTCTTCTGTGCGCGGATCTTTGGCCCGACCAAGGACTACGAGTGCGCGTGCGGCAAGTACAAGCGGATGAAGTTCGCCGGCGTGGTCTGCGACAAGTGCGGCGTCGAGGTGACCCGAGCGCGCGTGCGGCGCGAGCGGATGGGCCATATCGAGCTGGCGTCTCCGGTCTCCCACGTCTGGTTCTTCAAGGGGCTGCCGAGCCGGATCGGCCAGCTCCTGGACATGTCGCTGCGCGAGCTGGAGAAGATCCTCTACTTCGAGGAGTACGTCGTTCTCGACACCCGCCTGCAAGTCGTCAAGAAGAAGGACCTGATGGCGGTCGACAAGGCGCGCAAGCTCCAGGAGGAGCACGGGGCCGAGAGCCTGAAGGTCGGCATGGGCGCGGAGGCGATCCGCGAGCTCCTGCGCGACATGGACCTCGACTCGCTGGCGCGCGACCTCCGCGCTCAGATGCTCGGCGAGACCTCCGTCCAGAAGCGGAAGAAGATCGTGAAGCGCCTCAAGGTGATCGAAGCGTTCCTGAAGTCCGGCAACCAGCCGGACTGGATGATTCTCGAGGTGGTGCCGGTCATTCCCCCGGAGCTCCGTCCGCTGGTGCCCCTCGATGGGGGCCGGTTCGCCACGTCCGATCTGAACGACCTCTATCGCCGGGTCATCAACCGGAACAACCGGTTGAAGCGCCTGATGGACCTCAAGGCTCCCGAGATCATCATCCGCAACGAGAAGCGGATGCTCCAGGAAGCGGTCGACGCCCTGTTCGACAACGGTCGTCGAGGGCGCGTCATTACGGGTCCGAACAATCGTCCGCTCAAATCGCTCTCCGACACCCTCAAAGGGAAGCAGGGGCGTTTTCGTCAGAACCTTCTCGGGAAGCGGGTCGACTATTCCGGTCGTTCCGTCATCGTCGTCGGGCCATACCTGAAGCTGCACCAGTGCGGCCTGCCCAAGAAGATGGCGCTCGAGCTCTTCAAGCCGTTCATCCTTCGCAAGCTGGAAGAGCGCGGGATCGCATCGTCGATCAAGGCGGCCAAGAAGTTCGTCGAGAAAGAGCGTCCCGAGGTCTGGGACATCCTGGAGGAGGTCATCAGGGAGCACCCGGTGCTGCTCAATCGGGCGCCCACCCTCCATCGCCTCGGCATCCAGGCGTTCGAGCCCATCCTCGTGGAAGGCAAGGCGATCGAGATCCATCCGCTGGTCTGCACGGCCTTCAACGCCGACTTCGACGGCGACCAGATGGCGGTGCACATCCCGCTCTCGATGGAAGCGCAGCTGGAGGCGCAAGTGCTGATGCTGTCGGCGAACAACATCCTGTCGCCGTCCAACGGCGCGCCGCTGGCGGTGCCGACCCAGGACATGGTTCTCGGCATCTACTACCTGACCAAGGAGCGCCTGGGTACGCCGGAGCGCCCCGTCAGGGGTGAAGGGCGCCTCTTCGCCGACCCCGAAGAGGTGCGGGTGGCCTACGACAACGAGGACATCGATCTGCAGGCGCGCATCCGGCTGCGCTGGAACAGCGAGATCATCGAGACAACCGTCGGGCGCACCCTGCTGAACGAGATCGTGCCCGAGCCGTTGCGGTTCGTGAACCAGGAGCTCAAGAAGAAGGAGGTCACGTCGCTCGTTGGTCGCTGCTACAACATGCTCGGCAACGAGGCGACGGTGCAATTCCTCGACGAGCTGAAGGACCTCGGATTCCGCTACGCGACGCTGTCGGGACTCTCGATCGGCATCGACGACATGCACATCCCGTCGTCGAAGGAGCGGCAGATCGCCTCGGCGCGCGAGCAGGTCAACGAGGTGGAGCAGCAGTACCAGGACGGGGTGATCACGAACGGCGAGCGCTACAACAAGGTGGTCGACATCTGGGCGCACGTCACCGAGCTCATCGCCGAGGAGATGTTCCGCGAGCTGGAAGGCGGCGAGCAAGGCGGCGAATTCAACCCGATCTACATGATGGCCGACTCGGGTGCCCGGGGCAGCAAGCAGCAGATCCGCCAGCTGGCCGGTATGCGCGGGCTCATGGCGAAGCCGAGTGGCGAGATCATCGAGACGCCGATCACGTCGAACTTCCGGGAGGGCCTGACCGTCCTCGAGTACTTCACGTCGACGCACGGGGCGCGCAAGGGCCTCGCCGACACCGCGCTGAAGACGGCGGACTCGGGGTACCTCACCCGCCGGCTTGTGGACGTTTCCCAGGATGTGATCGTGAGCGAGTACGACTGCGGCACCGTCAAGTACATCGATGCCACACCGCTGGTCGAGGGCGGCGATATCATCCAGTCGCTGCGCGACCGCGTGCTCGGGCGCGTCGCGGCGGAGGACATCCGCGATCCGCTGTCGAGCGAGATCATCGTCCAGGCGAACACGGAGATCACCGAAGAGCTGGCGCAGAAGATCGAGGACTCGGGACTCGAGCGCGTGCGCATCCGGTCGACACTGACCTGCGACACGAAACGGGGTATCTGCGTCATGTGCTACGGCCGCAACCTGGGCACCGGGCGGCTGGCCGAGCTCGGCGAGGCGGTCGGCATCATCGCCGCGCAGTCGATCGGCGAGCCCGGCACGCAGCTCACGATGCGCACCTTCCACATCGGCGGTACGGCGAGCCGCGTGGTGGAGGCGTCGAAGCACGAGGCGAAGAGCAGCGGGCTCGTCAAGTACCACAATCTGAGAACGGTGGTGAACCGCGACGGTGATCTGGTCGCGACGAACCGCAACGGCGAGATCGGCGTGGCCGACGACCGGGGCCGCGAGCGCGAGCGCTATCCGGTCGTCTACGGCGCCAAGATCAAAGTGAAGGCCGACCAGCGGGTCAAGGCGCGGACCGTGCTCGTCGAGTGGGACCCGTTCACCAACCCGATCCTCACCGAGTTCACCGGCCGGGTCGAGTACCAGGACATCCTCGAGGGCGTGACGATCCGGGAGGAGTTCGACGAGGTCACGGGCCTCGCGCGCAAGGTCGTCATCGAAGACCCGGAGGGCAAGCTCCAACCCGGCATCATCATCCGCTCGGCCGGCGAGGGCCAGGCGACCGTGGAGGCCATCGAGCGTCACCGGTACGCGCTTCCGGTGGGGGCGAACCTCTCGGTGCCGGACGGCGCCGAGGTCTATGCCGCCGACATCATCGCCAAGATCCCGCGCGAGACGACCAAGACCAAGGACATCACGGGCGGTCTGCCGCGCGTCGCCGAGCTGTTCGAGGCGCGCAAGCCCAAGGAGCAGGCGGTCATCACCGAGATCGATGGCCGGGTCGAGATGGGCGGGTTCGTGAAAGGCATGCGCAAGATCGTGATCCGGGCCGACAACGGCGAGATCAAGGAGTATCTGATTCCCCGGGGCAAGCACATCAGCGTCCACGAGGGTGACCGGGTCAGGGCGGGCGAGCCGCTCATGGACGGGTCGCCCAACCCGCACGACTATCTGGCGGTGCTCGGCGACCGCGAGTTGCAGCGTTACCTCGTCAACGAGGTGCAGGAGGTCTATCGCCTGCAGGGCGTGACGATCAACGACAAGCACATCGAGATCATCGTCCGCCAGATGCTCCGGCGGGTTCGCATCGAGGAGGTCGGGGACACCGAGTTCGTCGTCGGCGAGCTGGTCGACAAGTTCGTGTTCCAGGAGGAGAACGAGCGCGTGCTGGGGCAGGGCAAGCGGGCCGCGACGGCCAAGCCCGTGCTTCTCGGCATCACGAAGGCGTCGCTCTCGACCGACAGCTTCATCTCGGCGGCCTCGTTCCAGGAGACGACCCGCGTGCTGACGGAGGCCGCGATCTCCGGCAAGACCGACGACCTCCGCGGGCTGAAGGAGAACGTGATCGTCGGGCGCCTGATTCCGGCCGGCACGGGGCTCTCGAACTACACGCGCGTCGAGGTGCTGACGCCGGGTGGTGAAGCGGTGAAGTCGCTCGACAGCGTGCTCTCGTTGACGCCGCCGGTTGTCGACACGGGCGACGCGGACGAGTCCGTCGCGGTGGCCGGGTAGGAGCGGCCGGTGGCTAAGGCGTTGACATCACAGGGTGTCTCGGTTATAAGGTGAGAGTTTTGTCGCCGTAAAGGCGACGGTGAGCCATGCCGACCATCAACCAACTGGTCCACAAAGGTCGCGAGGCGGTGCGAAAGAAGTCGAAGACGCCCGCCATGCAGGGGTGTCCCCAAAAACGGGGCGTCTGCATCCGCGTCTACACGACGACGCCCAAGAAGCCGAACTCCGCGCTCCGCAAAGTGGCGCGCGTGCGGCTGACGAACGGGCTCGAGGTGACGTCCTACATTCCGGGCGTCGGGCACAATTTGCAGGAGCACTCCATTGTCATGATCCGCGGCGGCCGTGTGAAGGATCTGCCGGGAATCCGCTACCACATCATCAGGGGCACCTTGGACACCGCGGGCGTGGCCGGCCGAAAGCAGAGCCGGTCGAAGTACGGCGCCAAGGCGACCAAGGGCACGTCGGCCTAGCGCGATGCGGCGGGCGGGCGCGGCGAAGCGTGAGGTGCTGCCGGATCCGAAGTACGGGAGCCGGCTGGTGGCGAAGTTCGTCAATATCATGATGATTCGCGGCAAGAAGTCCACGGCCGAGCGGATCATGTACGACGCCCTGGTATCGATCGAGGACCGGAGCAAGCAAGACGCCCTCAAGATGTTCAAGTCGGCGATCGACAACGTGAAGCCCGCCGTCGAGGTCAAGTCGCGGCGGGTCGGCGGCTCGACGTACCAGGTGCCGGTCGAGGTGCGTCCCGACCGGCGCACGTCGCTCGCGATGCGGTGGGTCATCGGCGCCGCGCGTCGGCGGGCCGAGCGGAGCATGGCGGAGAAGCTGGCCGCCGAGCTGCTCGACGCGGCGAGCAACCGTGGCACCGCCGTGAAGAAGCGAGAAGACACACACAAGATGGCGGAGGCCAACAAGGCGTTCGCGCATTATCGCTGGTAGCCAAGACACAGAATGAAGAGGGGGGCGCAGCCTGACCCCCCTCTTCGCATGTCACCGATCGCAGAGAAAGCAGAGGACAACGCGGTGGAACGGCAGTACTCGCTGGATCGGACGCGCAACATCGGGATCATGGCCCACATTGACGCGGGCAAGACCACGACGACCGAGCGGATCCTCTATTACACCGGCCGCTCGTACAAGATCGGCGAGGTCCACGAAGGCACCGCGACGATGGACTGGATGGTCCAGGAGCAGGAGCGCGGCATCACAATCACGTCGGCCGCGACGACCTGCTTCTGGCGTGATTGCCGCGTCAACATCATCGATACGCCCGGTCACGTCGATTTCACGGTCGAGGTAGAGCGCTCCCTCCGGGTCCTGGACGGTGCCGTCGCGATCCTCGACGCGGTGTCGGGCGTCGAGCCGCAGACGGAGACGGTGTGGCGCCAGGCCGACAAGTACCGGGTGCCGCGGATCGTCTACGTCAACAAGATGGACCGTGTGGGGGCGGACTACTACCGGTCCATCGAGATGGTGCGGGAGCGTCTCGGCGCCCACCCAGTGCTGCTGCAGATCCCGATCGGTCGCGAGGATCAGTACCGGGGACTCGTCGACCTGATCGACCAGGTCGGGCTCGTGTGGAACGACGACGACGAGTCGCTGGGCAAGGAGTACACGAAGATCGAGATCCCTGCGGACATGGCGGAGCAAGTCAAGGAGTACCGGGAGAAGATGATCGAAGGGCTCGCCGAGGTCGACGAGCACCTCATGAAGAAGTACGTGCACGGCGAGCCGATCACGCCCGCCGAGCTGAAGGCGGCCGTGCGCAAGGGCACCATCAGCATGAAGCTCTTCCCGGTCCTCTGCGGGGCGTCCTTCAAGAACAAGGGCGTCCAGCCACTGCTCGACGCGGTCATCGACTACCTGCCGTCGCCCCTGGACATTCCGCCGGTCCAGGGCATCAACCCCGAGACCAAAGAGCTCGAAGAGCGGAAGCCGGCCGACGACGCGCCTCGGCCAGCTCGTCTTCCTCCGCGTGTACTCCGGCACGCTCGAGGCGGGCTCCGGCGTCTACAACTCGACCAGGGACAAGAAGGAGCGGATCGGGCGGCTCCTCCGGATGCACGCGAACAAGGAGGAGGCGGTCGAGGCGGTCGCGGCCGGGGACATTGCGGCCGCCATCGGGCTGAAGCTCACGACCACGGGCGACACGCTGTGTGATTCCGACCGGCCGATCGTGCTGGAGTCCATGACCTTCCCCGAGCCGGTGATCGCGGTCGCGATCGAGCCGAAGACGCGCGCCGACGAGGAGAAGCTCGGCGTGTCGCTGTCACGGCTCGCGCTGGAAGACCCCACGTTCCGGGTGACCAGCGACGAGGAGACGGGCCAGACGCTGATCCACGGGATGGGCGAGCTCCACCTGGAGATCATCGTCGACCGTCTCCTGCGCGAGTTCAGAGTCGAGGCCAACGTCGGTAAGCCTCAGGTCGCGTATCGCGAGACGGTCCGGAAGGCCGCGGAGGCGCAGGGACGTTACGTGCGCCAGACGGGCGGCCGCGGCCAGTACGGCGACGTCTACCTCGAGGTCGAGCCGAACCCTGGCAAGGGCTTCGAGTTCGAGAACAAGATCGTCGGCGGCACGATCCCGCGGGAGTACATTCCCGCCGTCGAGAAGGGTGTCCGTGAGGCCCTCGACACGGGTGTGCTCGCCGGCTACCCGATGGTGGATATCAAGGTCCGGCTCACCGACGGCTCGTACCACGACGTCGACTCATCGGAGATGGCGTTCAAGATCGCCGCGTCGATCGGCTTCAAGGAAGCCTGCCGGCGCGCCAAGCCCGTGCTGCTCGAGCCCGTGATGGACGTCGAGGTCGTGACGCCCGAGGAGTACATGGGCGCGATCGTCGGGGATTTGAACAGCCGACGCGGTCGGATCGTCTCCATGGAAGCGCGCGGCAGCTCGCAGGTCATTCGCGCCAGCGTGCCACTGGGGCAGATGTTCGGATATGCGACGGAGATGCGGTCGATGACCCAGGGACGCGCGACCTACACGATGCAGTTCGCGCGGTACGAGGAAGTCCCGCCCGCGATCGCCGAAGAGATCATGGCCAAGGTCGCCGGCAAGCCGCCGGCGCGCGCCGGGTCCCGCTAGACCATCCAGTCGGAGGCTACACCATGGCGAAGGCGAAGTACGAGCGGACGAAGCCGCACGTGAACGTGGGGACGATCGGGCACATCGATCACGGGAAGACGACGCTGACGGCGGCGATCACGAAGGTGCTGCACACGAAGAACAAAGGGATCGCGGTGCGGGAGTACGGGTCGATCGACAACGCGCCGGAAGAGCGGGAGCGGGGGATCACGATTGCGGTGGCGCACGTGGAGTACGAGACGGACAAGCGGCACTACGCGCACATC
>QHSR01000105.1 GCA_003221635.1 Candidatus Rokuibacteriota bacterium
GTGGGGAGACCCTCAGTATCAAGGAGCGGGACTTCATCGCCAGAGCGCGGGTTGCCGGGGCATCCCACAGCCGCATCATGGCCCGCTACATCTTCCCGAACGTCGTCAACTCTCTCATCGTCCTGGCGACGCTCCAGGTGGGATACGTCATTCTTCTCGAGTCAGCCTTGAGCTTTCTCGGCGCTGGTCTTCCCCGTCCTACACCGGCGTGGGGGCTCATGATCGCGGACGGCCGAGAGCTGATCGTCACGGCTTGGTGGGTGTCGATGTTCCCCGGACTGGCGATCATGTTGACGGTGCTCTCCCTCAATCTCTTGGGGGATTGGCTCCGAGATCACCTGGACCCCAAGCTCAGGCACGTGTAGGACCGCGTCGGAAGGGTCGATGGCCGACGCCTGTGAACTAGAACAAGAACGCGGAGGACATATCCGATGAGACGGTTCGTTCCCATTGCACTGGGGATGCTGCTGGCGTTGGCACTTACCCTCGAGACCACGCTGACACCTGGATCGGCACAGGAGGCGAAGGTCCAGAAGCTGGTGTTCGCGTCCGCCGGGTTCGAGGACAGCAATCGGTTCTGGATGGTCAGCCGCCCCGATCATCTGCAGTACGACCCGTTCCTGGAAACCCTGCTTGATGTGGACCCCAAGACCGGTGAATACACGCCCCGCCTGGCGGAGAAGTGGCAAGCCAGCCCCGACTACAAGGACTGGACGTTCACCCTGCGCAAGGGCGTTCCGTTCCACTTCGGGTACGGTCAATTCACCGCCAAGGACGTCGTGCATTCGCACTCTCTCATGATGCGTCAGGAGGCGACCGCGACGCTGGTCCAGACCTGGCGCGGCGTCGAGGAGGTGAAGGTCGTCAACGACCACCAGGTCGTGTTCCGCATGAAGCGGCCGTCGACCACCCTGCCGTATGCGGTGTCCCGCGCCGGCGATCTCCGCATGGTCAGCAAGGCCCAGTGGGACAAGGAAGGGATCGAAGGGTTCGACAAGCGGCCGGCCGGGACCGGCTCCTATCGTTATGTCGGACGGCAGCCGGGCCTCTCCATCACCTACGAGCGAGTGGACAACCATTGGAAAGGTGAGAAGCCCGCGTTCAAGGAGATGGAGTTCAGGCTGGCCCGCGAAGAGTCGACCCGGCTGGCATTGCTGCTGTCCGGCGAGGCTCACATCGCCGACCTGCCGCGCGAGTTACAAAAGGACGCGCTCAAGAAGGGCATGAAAATCTACTCGTCGTCGTTCCCCGTGGACTGGATGACCGTGTATCTGGGCGGGATGTACTTCCTGCCCGGGGACCCGGCGTTCAAGCCGGACGTGGCCTGGACCAAGAAGCCGGTACGGCAGGCCCTGAACATCGCCATCAACCGGAAGGAACTGCTCAACACGGTGTTCGCCGGCAAGGGGACCATGACATACGTGACCGGCTGGTCCGAGAAGTCGGAGGGCTACAACCCGGAGTGGCAGAGCCGGTTCGACCAGATGTACGGCTTCAACCCCGCGAAGGCCAAGGCGCTCCTGAAGGAGGCCGGCTACGGCCCCGGGCAGCTCAAGTTCAAGATCTTGGCGTTCACCGAGCCCGGGGAGTCTGAGGGACCCCAGGTCGCCGAGGCGCTGGGCATCTACTACAAGGACATCGGCGTCGACACTGAGATCGAGGTGCTCGACTGGGCCAAGGTGCGGGAGATGTTCCGCAAGAAGACGATCCAGTGCTGCATCTGGCCCAACATCATCTCTTGGCGGCCATCGGAAGAGTGGATCCGGATCAGCTACTGGAGCAAGAGCCAGAACCACCACTACGAGAACGAGTTCATCGACAAGACCTACAACACCCTGATCCAGGCCATAGATCCCAAGGAGCGCTACCGTCTGACTCGGGCGATCGCCGACCACCTCTTCGAGGAGTTCGCCGATATTCCGCTCTTCTGGTTCGCCAACGAGGTCGTCGCGAATCCCAAGGTGGTGAGCGAGTGGGTCTACCCGGGTCTCGGGGCCGGGAGGTCGACCCACTTCCATCTCATCAAGGCCGCGAAGTAGACGTAAGGACCGCGAGACACGAGACTGCGAGGCCGCCAGACATCAGGAGAGCGCTCTCCTGATATCTGGCGGCCTTTTCCGACCCTCCAGGTGACGGCGCAGGTGGTGCATGCCCAGACAGATCGGTGGTGTCATTCTGGAAGTCGAGGACCTGCACACCTATTGCTTTACCCGGTGGGGCGTGGTGAAGGCCGTCGATGGAGTGAGCTTTTACCTGCGGCAGGGCGAAGCGCTGGGAATCGTGGGCGAGTCGGGGTGTGGGAAGACCATGACCGCGTTGTCGTTGCTGAGACTGGTGCCCCGGCCGGCCGCCCGTATCGTCAAGGGAAAGATCATGCTCGAAGGGGAAAATCTTCTGGAGAAGAGCGAGCGTGAGATGCGGGCCATCCGGGGACGGCGCGTCTCCATGATTCTCCAGGACCCGCAGACCTCCCTCAATCCGGTGTTCACCATCGGCAACCAGCTGATCGAAGCCATCCAGATCCACCACCGAGACGGCCATCGGTCGCTGGTACGGCGGGCCATCGATGGCTTGAAGCAGGTGCGCGTGGCGGCGCCCGAGCGTCGTGTGCAGGACTATCCACACCAGATCAGCGGCGGCATGAAGCAGCGCGTCGTCGGCGCCATCGCCATCTCCTGCGAGCCGCGAGTCATCATCGCCGACGAGCCCACCACGTCGCTGGACGTGACCATCCAGGCTCAATACCTGCGCCTGCTGCGCGAGATTCAGGAGGCAACCAACCTCGCGCTGATCTTCATCACCCACGACTTTGGCATCGTGGCGAAGATGTGCGACCGCGTCATGGTGATGTACGCCGGGCGTGTCGTGGAAAGTGGCCCGGTGCGGGAAATTTTCAACCATCCCTCCCACCCGTATACACAGGCCTTGTTGAACTCGGTGCCCACCATGGACGAACGCGTCGAGCGGCTCTATTCGATCACCGGCCAGCCCCCCGCCCTCTGGGACTTACCCGTGGGGTGTCGATTCGAAGCTCGGTGCCCCCATGCCGATGAGCGTTGCCGGCTTCACTATCCTCCTCCGTTCACGGTGGGAGAGGGCCACACCGCCGACTGCTGGAGGCTGGAATAAGAGCATGGACGCCGAGCCGATTCTCCGGGCCCAGGGGCTGAAGAAACACTTTCCCGTCACCCGGGGCATGATCTGGACGAGGATCGTCGGCTGGGTCAAGGCCGTGGACGGCATCAGCTTCTCGATTCAACCGGGGCAAACGCTCGCCATCGTGGGCGAGTCCGGCTGTGGCAAGACGACGACCGCCAAAGTCATTCTGCGTCTGGAAGAGCCCACCTCCGGCGAGGTGTTCGTCGACGGGAAAGATGTCCACGCGTTGAATGGCGATGCATTGAAGGAGTACCGGACGATCGTGCAGGCCGTCTTTCAAGACCCCTGGTCCTCCTTGAGCCCTCGCATGCGGGTGCAGGAGATCGTGGCTGAGCCGCTGGTGGTGAATCGGCGGGTGTCCTCTCAGGAGGTCAAAAGCCGCGTCGCAGAGATTCTGAGCCGCGTGGGCCTGCGCCCGGAGCAGGCGAAGCTCTACCCCCACGAGTTCAGCGGCGGGCAGCGCCAGCGCATTGCGGTAGCCAGCGCCCTGGTATCAGATCCGAAGCTCATCATCCTGGATGAGCCGGTCTCGGCCCTGGACGTTTCCATTCGAGCGCAGATCATGAACTTGCTGGTGGATCTCCAAGGGCAATTTGGCGTGAGCTATCTGCTCATCGCTCACCATCTGGCGACGACCCGCTACATGGCCCATGAAGTCGCGGTCATGTACCTGGGCAAGATCGTGGAACGGGCCAAGACGGAGGAGTTGTTCAAGAATCCGGCGCATCCCTACACCAAGGCTCTCTTCTCGGCCGCCCTTCCGGCCCACCCGGACATCGTGCGAGAGGAGATCATTCTGCCCGGAGAAGTCCCCTCTCCGATCAATCCCCCTTCGGGCTGCCGTTTCCATCCCCGTTGCCCTTTCGTGATGCCACGGTGCGCGGAGATCGAGCCGGAGGAGAAAGCCATCGTCCCCGGGCATATGGTGGCGTGCCACCTTTACTAGCCTCCGGATGTCCAAGAGGAACTGGCTCTGCAGGCTTGTCGGCCCGCGACGAGGATGGGGTGGCGGCGAATCGCGGTGCGGCGCGCCCCGTCAGCGATGGCGAGGCGGCGTCAAGCCGCACTCGGCGATCTTCGTGAGCAGCGTCTTGTAACTGACCTGGAGAATCCGCGCGGCCTCGGCGCGATTCCAGGTCACGCGCTCAAGCACTTCGGCGAGCACCTTGCGCTCGGCCTCTCGCGCGCCGCGGCGTCCAACCTCCCGCAGGCCCTCCGGGAACGAGGGCCGCGGACCCGAGCAGTGCCCGTTGCGACCGCGGGTCGCTAGCGCCTCGATCGCCAGCTCGCCATCCTCCAGCACCACCAGCCGGCGAATCACGTTTTCCAGCTCGCGCACGTTACCCGGCCACGTGTGCTCTGTGAGCCGAGCCAGCGTCTTGGGCCGAAGCTGCTTCTGCCGCCCGTACTGCGCGTTGAACCGGGCCAGGAACCGCGACGCCAGCTCCGGAATCTCCTCCCGCCGCTCCCGCAGCGGCGGCACCTTGATCTCCACCACGTTGAGCCGGTAGTAGAGGTCCTCCCGGAACGCGCCGCCCGCCATCGCCTCTTCGAGGTTGCGATTGGTCGCAGCGATCACCCGCATGTCGACCTCGAGCGGCTCGTGGCCCCCCACGCGGTTGAACCGAAAGTCCTGCAGCACGTGGAGGAGCTTGGCCTGCAGGGCGAGCGGCAGCTCCGCAATCTCGTCCAGGTAGATCGTGCCCTTGCTGGCGTACTCGAATTGTCCGGGCTTGCGCCGGTGCGCGCCGGTGAAGGCGCCCTTCTCGTGGCCGAAGAGCTCGGACTCGAGCAGGTCCTGCGGAATGGCCGCGCAGTTGACCTTGATGAACGGACCACGACGGCGCGACGAGGCGGCATGCAGGGCTCTCGCTACCAGGTCCTTGCCCACGCCGCTTTCACCGCGGATCAAGACCGTCACATCTGTATCGCCGATATTCTCGATGACCGTCCGGATGCCGCGCATCTGAGGGCTTCCGTCGAGGAATGGACTGTCGCTGGCGGGATCTGCCTTTTGTGCAATGCTCACGGGCGTCTTCTCCATTGGAAGCTGGTCAGAAGACTCCACGACCGGCGAGGCGGAAGGCGGACACGCTGAACTGCGACGGATACGTGGGCGGCGCCGTGCGAGTCCGATGCCGGGGGGTCGGGCGGGCTCACCGTTCTTCCAGGCGATCGCCTCGGCGACCGCGCGGAAGCTGGGCGAGTCACACCTGCACCTCACGGTGGTGTCCCGAACGATCTCCCAGCGCGACGTCAGCCAGGTGTCGGTGCTGAAGCGGTCGGGGCAAGCAGCAGGGAGCCTCGCATCGCGCGATCCTATCACGCCGCGGGTGACGGACGGCAGACGCGGCAGGGGCGATACCCCACGCCGGCGGCATCGCCGACCGAGGCGAAGACGACCCGATTCGTCTCCGCCACCCGCTGCTCGTGGGCGCAGCCGCGGCGGCAGACGATCCGCGTGCTCGTGCAGCCGATGAGTGTGGGCGTCGAGCGCTCGAGCCGCAGCAACCGAGTCTTCATCTCGCCGCCGAACGCGTAGTGACCCCAGGTCCCATCGCCGCGGATGATGCGGTGGCACGGCACGATCACCGGCACCGGATTGGCGCCAAGCGCGTTGCCGACCGCGCGCGCGGCGCGCGGATGCCCCACGCGTCGTGCGAGGGCCGCGTACGACGAAACCTCGCCGAACGGAATGCGCAAGGCCTCGGCGAGCACGCGGGCCTGGAAGTCGGCCACGCCCGCGAGGTCGACCGCCACCGTGAAGAACGTCCGGCGTCCGGCCAGGTATTCGCGCAGCTCCTGCCGTGCGCGCTCGGCATGGGCGCGGGCACGGCGGGACCCGCCGTGATTGCCGCGTCCCGGGCGAAGACGCACCACACCACGCTCGGTCGCCTCGATCCTGAACCTGTCGGCCAGCACCTCGAGCTCAGCCCGCCTGGCGCGGAGACCGCCGAGAATCCGTGACGAGAGATCGCGTGGAGCCGCGGGCGCGAAGAACTCTTCGAGCACGACGTCGATCCGGTCCATGTCTCTATCCCTCCAGCGCTTGTTTCAAGATTGCCTTGCCCCGCGCGAGCTGACTCTTGACCGTGTTGACCGAGATTCCCCTGATCGTCGCGAGCTCCCGATACGAGAGCCCGTTCACGTAGTGGAGCGCCAGCAGCACACGCGCTTCGCGAGGCACGGTGTCGAGCGCCCGCGCGAGATCCACCCGCTCGACCGACGTCCCGGTCTGCCCGCGGGGGAGCGGCTCGGGCGGCGCGCGCCGGCGCCGGCGAAGCTCGTCGATGCAGACGTTCGTGAGCACGCGATAGAGCCACGTGGATAGCGCCCACCGCGGGGCATAGGACTCCCGCGCCTCGAAGGCCTTCAGCAGGGCCCTCTGGACGGCGTCCTCCGCGTCGGCCCGGTTGCCGAGGAGCCGATATGCCACCCTGTAGAGTCGGGCGGCGTATTCCTCGGTGGCGCGGGCGAACGAGCGTTCGTCCATCTCGCTACGTTATACGCGCCACGGGCGCCGATGGGTGGATGCGACGACTACCGGGATCCCGGGGGTCGCTGAGCGCTTCGCAGCGCCTCCCAGAGGCTGGCGACCGCCGGCAGCACCGCGTATCGACCGTCCACGGCGTCGGCGGCGTGGCGGACCTTCGGCCCAGCGATGGCGGGCTGGACGTAAGGGCGGAACCTCGGCGAGGCCACGAGGGGTGGGACCGCCGCCGCGCACTCCGGCAAGTCGGCGATCGTGGGACCGCGACGACACCGGGGAGCACGGTCGCTCGACGCGCGTCGACGTCCACGATGCGCGCGTGGGCGTGCGGGCTCCGCACGATCGCCGCGTGGCAGAGATGGGACAGCCGCACATCGTCCACGTACCGGCCACGGCCGGTGAGCCAGGCGCCGGTCCTCCCGGCGTTTGACGGAGAGCCCGATAGGCGCGGTCATCGTGTTGTGGCAGTATAGGCGCGGGACCAAGGGGGTCTTACCCGTGAACTATCGCCCGGTCGAAGGCTGGGGACGGCTGCCCGAGGGGTGGTCGTTCGTCGAGGCGACGAGCGTCGCCGTCGATGGCCAGGACAACGTCCACGTCTTCAACCGGGGCCCGCACCCGGTCATCGTGTTCGACCGCGACGGGAAATTTCTCCGGTCGTGGGGCGAAGGGGTGTTCCGGCGAGCCCACGGGATCACGATCGGACCCGACGGGACGCTCTGGCTCACCGACGATCTGCACCACACCGTCAGACAGTTCACGACCGACGGCAAGCTGCTCCTGACGCTCGGCGATCCCGACAAGCCCTCGGCGCTCCACGGCGGCAAGCCCTTCAACCGGCCCACGCACGTGGCGCTCTGTCCGCGGACCGGCGACGTCTACGTGTCTGACGGGTACGGGAACTCGCGCGTGCACAAGTACGATCCGAAGGGGCGCTTGCTTTTCTCGTGGGGCGAGCCCGGTACCGATCCGGGGTGCTTCAATATCCCCCACAACATCGCGACCGACGCCGAGGGCCGCGTGTACGTCGCGGACCGTGAGAATCACCGCGTCCAGGTCTTCGACGACAAGGGCCGGTACCTCACCCAGCTCAACAACCTCTTCCGTCCGTGCGGGCTCTTCGCTGATCGGCGAAACGGCGGCCTGCTCTTCGTCGGCGAGCTCCCCTCGGACTCGCCGGTGAGCGCCCAGGTGCCCAATCTTGGCGCCCGCGTGAGCATCGTGAAGCTCAATGGCGACCTGGTGGACCGGATCGGCGGCCCCTTCCTCGGTGAGAAGCCGGGCGAATTCATCGCCCCCCACGGCTGCGTCGTCGACTCTCGCGGCGCCCTGTACGTCTCCGAGGTCTCGTGGACGGCGCGCGGCAAGGCCCTGAGCCCGCCGCGCGAGATTCGCTCGCTGCAGAAGTTCGCGCGGGCATGACCGCGCCGGCCGACCGGCTGCTCGACGCGCTGGCGCGCTCCGCGGCGACCCGGTACGGAGGTGAGGTCGTGTCCGAGCTCGACCACGCGCTCCAGTGCGCCGAGCTCGCCCGCGAAGGCGGCGCCGACGAGGAGCTCCAGCTCGCGTGCCTGCTGCACGACGTGGGCCGCTACGCGGTCGATCAATCGCTCGTGTCCGACACGACGGAGCGAACGCCCGTCGGGTCGAGCGCACGAGGACATCACGAGGTCGGCGCCGAGCTGCTCGCGCCCTGGGTGCCCGAGCGCGTGGCCTGGTGCGTGCGCATGCACGCCGATGCGAAGCGCTATCTCTGCGCCACCGAGCCGGAGTACGTGGAGCACCTCTCGCCGGTCTCTCGCCACACGCTCGGGCTCCAGGGGGGCGTCATGTCGCCGAGCGACGCTGCCCGATTCGCCGAGCACCCCTGGTTGCGCGACGCGTTGGCGCTGCGGCGATGGGACGACCAGGCGAAGGTGATGGGCAAGAGGACGCGGTCGCTCGAGGACTGGGCGCCCACGATCCGGCGTTGGTTCCAGCCGTGAGCCAGTTAGAAGACACCGAGATCACCGCCGAGCTCGCCCGGACACCCGGATGGAAACGATCCGGCCAGGCGATCGAGCGGCTGTATCGCTTCCGCGATTTCCAGGAGGCGATGGTCTTCGTCAACTGGGTGGCGGCGATCGCCGAGCGCGCGAACCATCATCCCGACGTGACGATCCGCTACAACGAGGTCACGATTTCCGTGTGGACCCACTCCGACGGCGGGCTCACGGCGAAGGACTTCACGCTCGCGCGCTGGATCGACGCCCTCTGACGTCGCGGCCGGCTGCACCGCGCCCGGTCTGGAAGCCCACCAGAATAGTCCCTGTTCGAGCGCTGGCTTTGCCGACGCAATCGAATCCTGCGCGAGGCCGGACCGGGTGACTGGTGGGGGGCCATCGGGGGGAGCGGCGCTCGCTCCCCCCCGATGGCAAACTACACGTGCGCCAGCAGCGCCATGACGGGCGGTCGCTTCGGCGTCGGCTGGTAGCGGCACTTCAGCTCCGTGCGCTCCAGGATCTCCACGTAGGTGCCCATCACCATGCGGTAGTAATGCGGATGGCGCCCGGCCGGTCCGCCGTTGTACTCGGTGAGGGCGTCTTTGATGTTCGGCCTGCGCGTCATGATGTCTCGGAGATAGGCCATCGCGAACTGCGCGCTCACCGTGGGGATGGCCAGGTCACCCAGATCGCGCTGGCCCTTGAGGACCGGGCGCCTGAAGGGGCCGACGGTCGATTCGAAGAGGGCCGCCGTGGAGGGCAAGGTCTGGAATAGGCCGACCTCGCCCGCGCCGCCGACGGCGTCGTGCTTGAATTCCGACTCCACTTCCGCCTGCGCGAGCGCCAGGCAGTGGTCGATCTTCGTGCGGTCGGCCTCGGCAACCAGCACTTCCGGAAAACGCTGGAACGCCTTGATGGGCGCGAGCGGATTCTTTTCTCCGATGTACCCGAGAACCGCCCGATTCAACCGCTCCGCATTGGCCTCGCCAGCAACCGCCAGGACCTGGCGCGTCAGCACGACGCCTCCCAGGGCAATCACGCCAACCAGCGTCACGCTCGCAAGAACTCTGTTAAGCCTGCGCATACGGCCCTCCTTCTGTTTCGCTCTGCGGCCTGCGTCTCGCTGTGTCTGGAGGAAGGTAAAAGAGAAGTGAAGGCAGTATTGCATACGCCGATGGGCTACGCAACAGGATGTTGGCTCGTTCCGGATATCCACCACCGGCAGGGCCACTACATTGACGCACCGGGAACGGGCTGATACGGCGCCGAGTTATCAACGAGCGCGACGGCGGATTTCACCGGGGCCGAGGGGGAAGGCGGCGGGGCGGGACCGGGATCGTCCGATGAAACTCGGTCGGATCGTTGTCCATCTTGGCGCCGACGGCGGTGCCGCACTCGGCACAGACGTAGTCGTACTTGCTGCCGGACGGGAGGACCAGCAGGAGTTTCTTGCGTGCCGGCGTGGCGCGCCGGCAGCGCGGACAATAGAGGCTCGTCGCCTCGAACTCATCGAAGCTGTCGCGCGGCCCGGACATCGTGCGAATTCTACACCGAGCCTATAATGCCGGCACGCAGAACGAGGAGGACGCCCGGCACGATGTTCCGGTCCCGGCTGGCGCTCAAGATCACGGTCCTGATCGTGGCGGTCCTGATCGTCGGGTTCGGAGCCTCGACGATCGTGACCATCCAGCGCGAGTCGGCGGCGCTCGTCGAGCAGAACAAGCAGGGGGTCCGGCGACTCACTCAGACCGTGGTGGCCAGCATCGAAGCGGCGATGCTGCAGGAGCGGCCGGACGTCATCCGCAGCCTCCTCGAGGAGCAGCGGGAGCTGCGAACCCAGCTGTCGGAAGACGCGGCGCCGCTCGAGGCGCTGATGATCTATCGCCGCAACGGCGTCGAAGCGTTCACCGATCTCGCGACCGCGAGGGAGGTCGCGCGCACCGCCGGCCTCTCGGACGAGGTCATGAAAAATATCTCGAAGATGCAGCGGGCGCCCGGGACCGCGATGGCCGGCCCGCTCTTCGCCCGGGCGGTCGAGACCCTGAAGACCCAGGAGTCCCTCGAGGTCGAGAATGGCGTCTCACTGTTCACGCTCCATCACCCGATCCTCAACAAGGAGAAATGTCAGGGTTGCCACGGCACCGACCATAAGGTGCGAGCGGTGGTACGTGTCGCGACCGCGATGGAGCCCGTCTTCGGCGAGGTGAGACGCCTCCGGAACCGCCAGATCCTCATCGCGGCCCTGACGATCCTCGCCGCCGCGGCCGTCCTGACGATCGCGATGCGCTCGATCATCGTTCGGCCGATCGTCGCGCTCTCGGCGGTCGCCCGGCGCGTCGGCGACGGAGACTTCGAGGCGCGGGCGTCGGCCGGGGCCCACGACGAGATCGGCGAGCTGGGTGGCGCGTTCAATGACATGACATCACGGCTCGACAAGGCCTACACCGAGCTGGCGACGAAGAACAAGGAGCTGGAGACCGCCCTCCAGAGCCTCCAGGAGTCGCGCCAGCGGCTCGAGCTCCTCGAGCAGCTCAAGGGCGAGCTGTCGAAGTTCGTCCCCTGCGACCGAGCTCGTGAAGAAGACCGTCGAGGTCTCGGTCGTCTTCCTCGACATCGCCGGATACACGAAGCTCTCCGAGCAGCTCGAGGCGAGGAAGCTCAACCAGCTCGTCCAGACCTACTTCTTGACCTTCCTCGAGATCATCCAGAACCAGCACGGCGATGTGAACGAGACGGCCGGCGACGGCCTGATGGTCATCTTCCAGTCCGACCGGAGCGCGACCGACCACGCGCTGAACGCGACGCGCGCCGCCTTCGCCATCCATCAGCGGACGGCCAGCCTGAACGAAGAATACGGGGGCATCTTCCCGCCGATCCAGCTCCACACGGGGATCAATACCGGCGAGGCGCTGGTCGGCGCCACCAAGCTGGGCACCGGGGCGGGACAGCGATGGACGTTCACGGCCACCGGGCCCACGACCAACGTCGCGGCGCGCTTCGCGGGCTCGGCGCAGGGCGGCGAGATCGTCGTCGGTCCCACCACCGCCGAGCGCATCCGCGCCTACTTCGTCCTGGAGAGCCTCGGCGAGAAGACGTTCAAGAACGTCTCCCAGCCGATCCACGTCTACCGCGTGATCCCGCCGGGCATCTACGAGAAGATCGTCTAGATTGAGCCGACAAATCCGGGTCGGGATCTGCGCCTGGGCGGACCCGGCGCTCATCGAGACCGGGACCTTCTATCCGCGGAAGTCGATGACGGCCGAGGAGCGTCTGCGCCATTACGCGGGCGTGTTCGACGTCGTGGAGGTGAACAGCTCCTACTATGCGATCCCCGATATCCGGAATACGCTGCGGTGGGTCGAGCGCACGCCGCCGGGCTTCGTCTTTCACGTCAAGGCGTATTCACTCCTGACCGGCCATCACCCCAGAGCAGAGACCGTGCCGGCGGACCTCGTGGCCCTCCTGCCGCGGAGCCCCGGGCGCACGCGGCGCGGCGAGATCGACGCGGCGAGCTTTCCACCCGAGGCTCTCGACCGAGCCTTCCACCTGTTCCGCACCGCCGTCCGGCCGATCGCGGAGGCCGGCAAGCTCGGCTACGTGCTCTTTCAGCTGGCGCCGTGGGTCCATTTCGACGCCGCTCGGCTCGACTACCTCGCCTCACTCCCGGAGCGACTGCCGGGGTGGACGATCGCGGTCGAGTTCCGCCATCGCTCGTGGCTGCCCGATCACCTCGCTGAGACCCTGCGCGCTCTGCGCGATGCGCGCCTCGCGCACGTCATCGTGGACGCGCCGGCGGCGGGCCACGCCGTGCCTCGGGTGACGACCGCGACCGCGCCGACGGCCGTCTTCCGGCTGCACGGCCGCAACGCGCACGGCTGGCTCCGCCAGCTCCGCGGCGAGGAGCCGTCGGTGCGAGAGAAGTACGACTATCTGTACAGCGAGGGGGAGCTGCGGGAGTTTCTGCCCGAGATCGAGGCGGTGCGCGAGGAGACCGAGGAGGTCTTCATCTCCTTCAACAACAACAATCGCGACTATCCCGTCCAGAATGCCCTCATGCTGAAGCGACTCCTGGGCCAGCCGATACCGGCCGACGCCTCGCCCGACGACCTGTTCACCTGAGAACCTCTGGTAGAATCGTAGCCTCATGCCGGAACTGCAGCTTCGGGGCGGCGAGGTCGACGGGCTCCGCCTGCACTATGTCGTCGAAGGTCGCGGACCCGCCGTCATCCTCGTTCACGGTCTGGGGGGGTTCGCGGAGACCTGGCGGCACAACATCGCCCCGCTCGCCGGCCGCGCCACCGTCTTCGCCCTCGACCTTCCGGGTTTCGGCGCCTCGGCGAAGCCGCGCACGCGCTACCGGCTCACGGACTTCGCCCGCGCGCTGCGCGGCTTCATGGACGGGCTCGGCCTCGCGCAGGCGTCGCTGGTGGGGCACTCGCTCGGCGGCGCGGTCAGCATCACGTACGCGCTGACGCACCCGTCCCGGGTCGAGCGGCTCGCGCTCGTCGGCGCGGTGGTTCCCGGATGCGGCTATCGTCCGTCGTGGATCTTCCCACGCGCCCGACCGCGCGGAGGTCGACTTCTTCGTCGATTACTGCTATGCGGCCCGCACGGACGCCGCGGCGCGTGGAGCGTACCTGGCGACGCTCCGCGACGTGCGGATCGATCTGGAGGCTCACGCGCAGGACTATCGCCGCGCGCTGGCGACGCTCGAGCTTCCCGTGCTGCTGATTCACGGCCGCCAGGATCGCGTCGTGCCGCGGGAGCATTGTGCGGAAGTCGCCGGGGTGCTGCGCCACGCGGCGGTTCGCTGGGTCGATGCGTGCGGACACTTCCCGCAGATCGAGCATGTGGAGGCGGTGAACGCCTGGCTCGCGAACTTTCTGGTCGGGCGTCCGGCGCCCCGCTAGCGGAGCAAGGTATGGACGAGATCACTCCACAAGACTTGAAGGCCCGCCTGGCCGGAAATGACCGTCCTTTCCTCCTCGACGTGCGCCAGGACTGGGAGACGCGTCTCTGCCGGCTCGACAACGCCGTGCACATCCCGATCGAGGAGATCGAGCTCAGGGCGGACGAGTTGAACGCCGCCGACGAGATCGTCGTCTACTGCCATCAAGGCGTCCGGAGCGCCGCGGTGGCCGACTACCTGCGCCAGCGCGGCTTCCGGAACGTGAAGAACCTCCTCGGGGGGCTGGATCACTGGGCCCGCACGGTTGACCCCACGATGCGCCGGTACTAGTGGCGTCCCCGGTCACGATCCATCGGGCGGGGGCCACGGTCTGGTGCACGCTCGACCGCCCGCCGCTCAACCTCTTCGAACCGACCCTCATCCGCGCCGTCCGCGAATCGTTCGACGCGCTCGCCGCGGACCGCGCGACGCGCGTGGCGGTGATCGTCGGGAACGGCCGCGCGTTCACGGCCGGCATGGACGTGCGCGTCCTGCGCGATCTCGACGTCGCCAGCGCCAGGGAGTTGATCGTCGCGCTCCACGACGCCATCGCGGCGGTGCACCGGGCGCCGTTCCCGGTGATCGCGGCGGTGCATGGCCCGTGTCTCGGCGCCGGCTTCGAGCTCGCGCTGGCCTGCGATCTTCGGGTCGCGGCGGCGAGCGCCTCCTTCGGCCTCCCCGAGGTGCGCGTCGGGGTGCCCTCGGTCATCCAGGCGGCGCTGCTGCCGCCGATGGTCGGTCCCGGCCGCGCGGCGGAGATGTTGCTGACCGGCGCGCCGATCACCGCCGCGACGGCGCTCGACTGGGGCCTCGTGAACCGCGTCGTGGCGGATGACCGGCTGCGGGCGACCGCGGAGGAGGTGGCGGCGTCGATCCTCGCGGCCGGGCCCGAGGCGGTCCGGCTCCAGAAGGAGCTGATCGCGCGCTGGCGCGAGTGCGATCTCCCGACGGCGGTGCGCGACGGAATCAACGCGTTCACCGCGGCGTACGCGACCGACGAGCCGCGCGAGGGAATGAGCGCATACCTGGAAAAGCGTCGCCCGAATTTCAGAGGCGTGATCGGATGAAGGTCAAGACCATCACGATCGACCTCTGGGGCACGCTGCTCTTCGACGGCCCGGCGAGTGACAACCGCTACAAGAAGCGCCGCCTGGCGGATTTCGAGCCCCTGCTGGCGGCCGCCGGCATGGCGGTGTCCGCGGCGGCGCTCGATCGCGCCTACGACGAGTCGGGAGGCTATCTCAGCCGCATCTGGGCCACGCACCGGGACGTGCCGGTCGACGATCACATCAGGGCGATCCTCGCGGCGGTCGATCCCGGGCTGCCGCGACGTGTTCCGCCGGCGCTGATGACCGCGCTGGTCGACGCCTATGCGAGCCCCATCCTCGTCGTCCCGCCGGCCGTCGACAACGGCGCACTCGCGGCGCTGGAGACCCTTCACGGAGGCGGGTACACGCTCGCGCTCGTTTCGAACATCATGCGGACGCCGGGCACGACGCTGCGACGGCTGCTCGAGCGTTTTCGGCTGCTCGAGTATTTGGCCCCGGAGATCTTCCGGCTGACTCTGCGCGCGGTCGCCGGCGAGCCCGACACCGCCGTGCACGTCGGCGACGATATCGTCCTGGACGTGCAGGGCGCCCGGGCCGCGGGGATGCGCGTGATCCAGGTGGCCTCGCCGGTCAGGGCGCTCGGCGCGAAGCGCCCCGACCTCGTCATCTCGCAGCTGGCCGAGCTGCCCGAAGCCATCGAGCAGCTCGAGTCGTGATCAGGCTACGGTCGTGATCAGGCTACGAAGGGAAGGGGTCGATCTACCCGGCGTCGTTGATGCTCGAGCGGGTTGCGGCCGTCTGCGCGAGCCGCGGCGAAAGCCTTCCGGGGATGGCGAGCCCGATCTCTTCGAAGTAGCGACGGATCGGGTCCGTGATGCGATCGGCGTACGCCTCGAGCACGCGGTACGAAATGCCGCGGTGGTACGAGGCTTGCCTGAAATCACCATTCCGCCAGCCGAGCACCTTGGCGGCCCTGCTATTGCGGTTTCGCAGGACGAGTCCGAACGTCCCGAGGCCGGAGACCCAATGATCGGGATTGTGCAGGCTGAGCTCCGAGCACAGGCCCGTGATCTGCCAGTCTGGAGCGAATTCGGCCAGGGCCAGCTCGACCAGACGCTGCACTTGTTCCGGGAGCAACATTGCCGGCCTCCTCACGAGACGCTGCCACGGTAGGGAAAGCAAGTCGAGTGCCACGTTGGCCCGCATCGGAGGTTCTCGCCGAAAATCCGTGGTCTTGAACCGATGCTGGCGCGGTAGCGGCTCGTCAACCTCCTGACATTTTCCCCCGCCGCCGGTGTCACCGTGCCACCGCTTCGGACACTTTGGCTCCTTGCGCACCGCGGCATCGGGGGTAAGATATCGGACGATGGACGTCGCCGATCTGAAGGCGAAAATCCGCGACATCAAGGACTTCCCGACCGAGGGAATCCTCTTCAAGGACATCACCACGCTCTTGAAGGACGGTCCGGCGTTTCGGTACGTCGTCGACGCGTTCGTACGCTGGTACCAGCACGAGCGAGTCGACGTGGTGGTCGGCATCGAGTCGCGGGGCTTCGTCATCGGCGGCGCGCTCGCCCATCAACTGAACGCGGGATTCGTTCCCGTTCGCAAGCTCGGCAAGCTCCCGGGCAAGACCGTCGAGGTGGAGTACGAGCTCGAGTATGGCCGCGACGCGCTCGCGATCCACGAGGATGCGATCAAGGCCGGCCAGCGCGTGCTCGCCGTGGACGATCTGCTCGCGACCGGCGGCACGATGGCGGCGACGCTGCGCCTGATCGACCAGCTCGGCGGCCGCGTCGTCGGTGTCGCGGTCATGATCGAGCTCGCCTTCCTCCACGGCCGCGACAAGCTGAAGGAGCAACCGCTGCATTCGCTGATCGTCTATGACTAGGATTCTCACCCTCGCTGGAGCGCTCGTCATCGTCGGCGCGTCGGTCGCCGGCGCCCTCGCGGAAGAGGCGAAATCGCCGATCAGCGCGGCCTTGCTTCTCAACATCATGGCGCCGGTCGCCGAGTCGCGCGACGCGGCGTTCGACCGCGCCATGAAGGAGCCAGCGCCGCCCCCGCTTCGGGCCGAGGGCCAGGTCCAGCCCGACGGCAGCGTTCGATACGGCTCGATGACCCTCACGGTGAAAAATCCCTGCCCGCCCGGGACGCTCCACTATGAGCCGCCGCCGCTGCCGGGCCGCGTCCGAAGATAGGCGGCGCGGCGCATCGCGATCTCCCGAGGAGGCTTTCCCCTGAAGCGGGCCGTCGCATGACCATCACGAACGTCGGCGTCGTCGGGTGCGGCCTCATGGGCTCGGGCATCGCGCAGGTGGCGGCGCAGGCCGGGTTCCAGGTCCTGTTCGTCGAGGCCAACGACGAGCTGGTCAAGCGGGGGCTCGGAAGGCTGCACGAGACCCTCGAGGGGCTCGTGAGCAAGGGAAAGCTCGACGCGCGCGCCAAAGACACAACGCTGGCGCGCATCGCCGGCACCACCCGGCTCGAAGATCTGAAATCGTCCGACCTCGTCGTCGAGGCGATGACCGAGAATCAGCCGCTGAAGAACGAGACCTTTGCGAAGCTCGACCGGATCTGCCCGCCGTCCACGATCCTGGCGTCGAACACCTCCTCCTGCAACGTGACCGCGATGGCGGCCGCGACCGGGCGCCCGGGCCTGGTGCTCGGGCTCCACTTCTTCAACCCGGTGCCGCTCATGAAGCTCGTGGAAGTCGTACGCACGATCCTGACCGACGATCCGGTTGTGCAGACCGCCGTCGAGTGGGTACGGGCGGTCGGCAAGACGCCGGTGCTGACCAAGGACTCGACCGCGTTCATCGTCAACCGCCTCCTGGTGCCGTACCTGCTCGACGCGATCCGAGTCTACGAGACGGGGCTTGCCTCGCTGGAGGATATCGACGCGGCGATGAAGCTCGGGTGCGGCTACCCGATGGGCCCGTTCACGCTGCTCGATCTGGTCGGTCTCGACACGGCGATGTACGTCGCCGAGGTGATGTTCGAGGAGTTTCGGGAGCCGCGCTACGCGCCGCCGCCGCTGCTCAAGCGCATGGTCATGGCCGGGCAGCTCGGGCGGAAGACCGGCAAGGGCTTCTACCGCTACACCGCGACGTAGCCCGTCGGCGGCGCACCAGGACACCAGCGCCGCCCGCGCCGAGGACCACGAGCGGCACTCCGATCCACCACCGCTGGCGCTCCCGCGCGCGCGCCCGCAGCGTGCCCAGGACCATCCGATCTCCGGCGAGCAGCTCGGCCCGCCCGGCCAGATACTGTCGCATCCGCTCCTGCATGTCCTCCGACACCTGCCGAGCGCCCCACTGCACCTCGCGTTGCATCGCGCGGACACGCTCGAGCTCGGCGACGCTCCGCTGGGCGCCCTCCACGCTGTCGCGGTGCAGATCGCGCTCGTCGCCGTTCAGGAACAGCGAGCGGACACCGGGAATCGTCGCCTCCAGCCAGTCGAGCCACCAGTGGTCCATCCGCGGAGCGAGGAGCAGCAGGAGGCCCGCGAGCCCCACCGCGGCGCACAGCCCGATCGCCGCGCCGCGGAGCGCGTCGACGCCCCGCTCCCGCGTCGCCCGCGCGCCCGCCCGCGCCGCGAGCCCGACGGCGAGGCCGGCGAGCGCCACGCCGAACGCGACGACCACGGTGGCGCCGGTCGGCATGTCCCAGGTCCACGACGCGGCGAGCCCGCCCACGCTCACCAGCACGCCGAGTGCCCAGCCGACCACCAACCGGCCCGGCGCCGAGCGCGTGAGCATGACGGCGGCGGTGGCGGGCACGACCAGATACGCGAAGACGAGGAGCACGCCCGCGAGCCGCACCGAGCTCGTCACGACCACGCCGAACGACGCGTAAAAGACGAAGTCCCACCGGCGCACCGCGCGCCGCGCGCCGGCGCCGTCCGGGTCGAACGAGATATCGAGCAGCGGTCGGCGAACGAACCAGAGCAGCACGCCGATCGGCGCGTACAGGAGGGCCAGCGCGCCGACCTCGGCCGGCGTGACGGTGAGAATGCTCCCCACGAGGAGCTGCTTGATATGCTCGCTGCCCTGCGGCGCTCGGTCGACGACGAGCATCGCGGCCGCGGCGGACACGGCGTAGACGATCCCGATGATGGCCTCCTGGGGCACGGGGGCGCGCCGCGCGCGACTCCCCGCGAAGAGCGCGGCACCACCGAGCGTGAAGGCGAGCGCGTACCAGTAGGCGGCCTCGCTCTGGATCGGGTGCCCGGCGAGGAACGCGACCGTGACGCCGAGCGCCGCCACTTGAGCGAGCGCCAGGTCGACGAAGATCACGCCCCGCGCCAGCACGTGGAGGCCGAGATAGACATGGATCGCCGTGAGCAGGAGGCAGGCGAGCAACGGGACCGCGAGGAACTCCACCATCGCGCGGCCCTCAGGGGGCGCCCCTCAGCGCGTCGACGATGCGGCGCACGTTGACCTCGAACAGCGCGGGGTAATCGCCCGCCTCCGGATCGCCTCCCACGGACGGGATCAGCGTCACGAGACGCGCGCCGCTCCGCGCCGCCACCTGGTTCGCGATCGAGAGGCTCGAGGAGGGCTCGACGACCACGAGGCGCACGCCGGCCTCTTTCATCCTCGTGATCAGCGCGGCGAGCGACGAGGGTGACGGCGGGATCCCGGGCGCCGGCTCGACCGTCGCCACGACGGCGAGGCCGAAGCGGTGCGCGAAGTAGGGCCAGCCGTCGTGAAACACGACGACCCGCGCGCCCCGGTACGGCGCCATCACCTCGGTCCACCGCGCGATTCCCGCGTCGAGTCGCTCGAGGAATCGAGCCCGATTCCGGGCGAAGGCCTCGCGGTCGCCGGGCGAGAGCCGTGCGAGCGCGTCGAGGATCGTCTGTGTCATGGGGCGGGCGTTCGCCGGGTCGAGCCAATAGTGGGGGTTGCCGAACCCGTGGACGTGCACCTCGCGCTCGCTCCTGACGCGGGGCGTCGCGGACTGGAGCAGCTCGATCTCCCTGGAGGCGTCGAGATCGCCCGGACCGCCGGGGACGAAGCGGGGATCCTTCACGGTCGCGCGCACGCGCGCGAGCCACGGCTCGTGGTCGAGGCCGATCCGCACCAGGAGCGCCGCCGACTTGAGCCTGGCGAGCTGACCGGGCGTGACCTCCACGGCGTGGGGATCGTGGAGCGCCGGGGCCAGGCTCTCGACCGCGACGCGCTCGCCGCCCACCGCGGCGACGAGCGCCTTGAGGTCCGTCGAAGTGGTGACGACCCCGATCACGCCGCCGTTCCGCTGGGCGAGCCGGACGACGCCCCCCTCCCGGCTCGCCCCCGCGGGAGCGGCGGTGAGCAGGACCAGGGCGAGGGCCGGGAACAACTACGACTTCTTGGTGAAGATCGACTTCGGAACCATGCAGTGGACACCCTTGCGCACGTCTACCACCTGCGTCACGCGGCAGTCGGCGGCCATCGAGGCGAGCGAGTACGCCTCGTACCGGCTCATCGGCACCATCTTCTGCTGCTCGAGGAAATCGACGGCCTCACGGACCGCGTTGACCATCGCCTTGTTGAGATCCTCGTCGAAGCCCGTGCTGATCCAGTGAGTCTTGGTCTCGATGCGGGGCCAGTCGAGCTTCATGTCCTTGCGGACGATAAGCTGCATCACGATTTCCCTGTACGCGCATTCGAGCGCCGTCAGGTTGACCTCGCCGTTGCCCTGGCGGCAGTGGGAGTCGCCCGTCCACACGAGCCCGCCCTTGACCAGGATCGGAATGAACAGGGTCGAGCCTTCCTGGATCTCGTTGATGTCCATGTTCGAGCCGTTTTTCCAGGGGCGGAGCGTGGACACGGGCGCCATCGGGTCGGTCGAGCCCCCCTTCCTCGGCGAGGGGTCCTTGGGGTCGATGCCCACGGCAAAGGTGCCGGGGAAGAACCCGTCGGGCATCTCCGGCGCCAGCGCGCCGATCGTCGGGAAGTCCTTGCCCGGGAGATTGAAGTTGATCCCGAACGCCTTCGGGACGATCTTGAGGATGCGGATCTCCATCACGTCCCCGGGCTCGGCGCCGTTGACATAGATCGGCCCCGTCATCGAGTGCGGGCCGCCGCCAGGGTTCGCGCGGCGCAGCGCGACGATCTCGTCCATGGTGATCCCGGGGCGGACCTTATCGTGCGAGTGCATCATCGTCTCGACCGAGACGATGTCCCCCGAGTCGACGGTGAGCTTCGGAGGCTCCTTCGGGTCGAGCCAGCCCCACTGGACCGTCTCGAGAACCGCCGCCAGCGTGTGGCGCTTGCCTCCACCCGGCGCGGCAGAGCTCTTCTTGGTGTCGCTCGCCGGCTGCGCCAGCGCGTAGAACGCCGCCGAGGACATCAACACCAGAGCGGCGAGAGCCGTGACGATGCGCGTTTTCGCCTTCACCGTCGCCATTGCGCGTCTCCTTTCGAGAACGGGCTGCAGAGGGCGCAATGATCGGGCAGAAGCGCCGGAATCGTCAAGACCGTCACTCGCCGCGCGCAGCGGAGCCGACGCGCGGGATCGGTGTGAGAGGCGCGCTCAGCGTCCGAGCGCGGGAACGGACGGGCGCCGGTCGACCGTCGCGCGCGCCGGCGCCGGCGCCGAAGGCACCAGCCGCGTGTATCGCCCACGGAGGCTGTCGAAGGCGCGCGCGCGCCACGTGCCGTGACGGTGAAGGCTGAAGCGGGCCAGGAGCGAGAGGATGCGCAGGCCGTAGACGGTCGAGGCCGAGAAGCTCGCGGACGAGGCTTCCGGGAAGTACCGCGTCGGCACCCCGATCTCGGCGATCCGGAAGCCCGACGCGACGACCTGCGCGACGATCTCCTGGTCGAAGATGAAGCCGTCCGAGTTCAACGCCAGGTTCACGGTCTCCAGCACCTCCCGGCGGAAGGCGCGATAGCCCGTGTGGAACTCGGAGAGCGAGAGACCGAACACCCGATTCTCGAGGCTCGTGAGGAAGCGGTTCGAGAAGTACTTCCACCAGGGCATCCCCTGGGCCAGCGCCGAACCGCTCTTGAGTCGCGAGCCGAACACGACGTCGGCCTCCCCACGGACGATCGGGTCGATGATCTGCGGGACGAGCCGCGGGTCGTACTGATAGTCAGGGTGCACCATGACCACGATGTCGGCCCCCGCCCGTAGCGCCTCCGCGTAGCACGTCTTCTGGTTCGCGCCATAACCGTAGTTACGGTTGTGGACGAAGATCTCGAGGCCGAGCTGCCGG